>CAZNQE010000046.1:0-21110 GCA_964575005.1 uncultured Polaromonas sp.
AGAACGCTTGCGTCAGGCGGTGAAAGACGATGTCTTGCAGATGCTGGCGTTTGGCGATGCTGATCATGCTGGCGCTACCGTTGTGCGGCGCAGCTTCGGCCGTCGGGACAGCGGGTCCGGCGGGATTCAGCGATTCAAAAGGCGTGGTCGTCAAGGTCGATCCTGAGCTCATGGCAATAGTCCGGTCCATGGTGCGGGGCTGTTCAGTTGGCAAACATCCGCCCGCGATTGTCTCGCAAGGGCGGATGCGGCGATCAAAGGTTCAGCTTACTTTTGGATCTGCGTCCAGACCTTGGTGCGGATCTGCGCGGTCACTGCGTCTGGCAGGGGCACGTAGTCCAGGTCCTCGGCCATCTTCTTGCCATTCTTGAAGGCCCAGTCGAAGAATTTCAGCACTTCGGCGGACTGTGCTTTGTCAGCGGGGTTGCTGTACATCAAGATGAAGGAAGCCGTTGTGACGGGGTAAGCCTTGGCGCCCTTTTGGTTGACGATGGACAAGCCCATGCCCGGCACGCTGAACCAGTCAGCGCCAGCGGCTGCGGCGGCGAAGGTCTCGTCGTCAGGCATTACGTATTGGCCGTCTTTGTTTTGCAGGGCCATCACGGCAATGTTTGTTTTCTTGGCGTAGGCGTATTCCACGTAACCCAGCGCGCCTTTGGTGCGGGTCACGTTGGCAGCAACACCTTCGTTGCCCTTGCCACCCACCGAGGTCGGTGCTGGCCACTTGACGGCTGCGCCGCGGCCCACGGTGTCCAGCCACTCTTTGCTGACGGATGCCAGGTAGTCGGTCCAATTGAAGGTGGTGCCCGAACCATCGGCGCGGTGCACGATGGTGATGGCCAGGTCAGGCAGCTTTTTGCCAGGATTCAGGGCGACCAGTTTGGCGTCGTTCCACTTGCTGATCTTGCCCAAAAACATCTCGGCCAGCACCGGGCCGGTGACGCGCAGATCGCCCTTGCCAAAGCCTTCCAGGTTGAAAACGGGCACGGTGCCGCCAATGATGGCGGGGAACTGAACCATGCCATCTTTGGTCAACTCAGCGCCTGACAAGGGCGCGTCAGACGCACCGAAAGCCACGGTTTTGGCGCGGATCTGGCGAATGCCACCGGACGAGCCGATGGATTGGTAGTTCAGGCCAATGCCGGTCTGCTGCTTGTAGGCTTCGGCCCATTTGGCGTAGATCGGGAAGGGGAAGGTCGCGCCCGCGCCCGTGATGTCCGCGGCAAAGGCCGAAGCCATGGTCAGGCTGGTCAAAGCCGAAACGGCGACGGTTTTCAGAAAAGTGCGCTTGGTATTCATGAAAATCCTCATCAGTGAATGAATCTAGAGCCGGAAAGTGGCGTTGACTTGAAGTCGACACAACGGACTTTAGGCACTCAATATGACAGTCAAGTGACAAATGGCGAAATTCGCTCATCCTGGTCAAAACTTTGCCCTCTGGTCTTTGGCCAATCCTTCTGACTGTCACAGTGTTCAGTCACAATTTCGGCTCTTCTGACTGCGCCCAACATGCCCTCATCTCCGCTTTTTGCCGCTATTGACCTCGGCTCCAACAGTTTTCGCCTTGAAATTGCCCGGCTAGACCACGGCTTATTACAGCGCACTGAATACCTCAAGGAAACCGTCCGCCAAGGCAACGGTCTGGACGCCGAACAGCGCCTGACGCAGGCGGCCATGCAGCGCGGCTGGGACTGCCTGGCTCGTTTTGCCGAGCGATTGCAAGGCTTTGACAGCCGCTGCGTGCGCGCCGTGGCCACGCAGACACTGCGCGAGGCGCGCAACCGCGACGAATTCATTGCCAAAGCGCAGGGCATTCTTGGGTTTCCCATCGATGTGATTGCCGGCCGCGAAGAGGCCCGCCTGATTTACCTGGGTGTGGCCCATGCGCTGCCGCCCTCCAACGAGCGCCGGCTGGTGGTGGACATCGGTGGACGCTCCACTGAAATGATCGTGGGGCGGGGTCTGACACCTGCGAGCGTCGAGTCTTTCCAGGTCGGCAGCGTGGAATGGTCGCTGCGCTATTTCCCCGATGGGCAGTTCAGCGCCAACGCATTCAAGCTGGCCGAGATCGCGGCCCAAGCAGTGCTCGAAGAAGGGCTGGAGACTTTTGAAGCGGGTCGATGGGACACGGCCTATGGCGCGTCGGGCACAGTTGGAGCCGTCGCAGACGCCCTGACCGCTCACGGTTGGCCCAGCGGTGAAATCACGAGCGAGGGCCTGGCCTGGCTGGTCGATAAGTTGATCAAAGCCCAGAGCTCAGACCGACTCAAACTGGACGGCATGAAGGAAGACCGCCGCATGGTGATTGGCGGGGGCGTGAGCGTGCTGCGTGCCGTTTTCAGTCTGCTTGGCGTGACCCGCATGCATGTGGCCGAAGGTGCGCTGCGCCACGGCGTGCTGCATGAGCTGCTGGACCTGCCTGACAAGGCGGACAGACGAGAGTTGACCGTCACCCAACTGACGGAGAAATTTCGCATCGACAAGGCTCAGGCGAGTCGGGTGTGCGAGGCTGCGACAGCGCTGTTCAACATGCTGCAGCCACCGCGCAAATCAGACGCAGATGATGCGCTGTTGCAACTGAGCTGGGCCGCGCGTCTGCATGAGCTGGGTTTGCCGATCTCGCACAGCGATCATCACAAGCATGGCGCCTACATTTTGGACAACGCAGACGCGCCGGGTTTTGCCCAGCAGCAAATGCACCGCCTCAGCCGCTTGGTGTTGGGCCACCGCGGCAAGCTGCGCAAACTCGAAGCCGACTTCGGTGATGCGCTGTTCATGCGCCAGGTGCTGGCCCTGCGGCTGGCGGTGATCTTGTGCCATGCGCGCCGGGCGCCCCAGCTGCAAGGTCTGTCGCTGCGCCTTGAAAGCGGCGCGCGGCCGCGCATTGCGCTGACGGCCAAAAACGGCTGGGCCACGGCCTTTCCACAGTCGGCGCACCTGCTGCGGGAAGAGGCCTTGGCGTGGATCAAAGCCCCCTGCCCGCTGGTGCTCAACGGCCTTTGAGGACCTTGGGCGCTTTGGTCTTTTGAGGTGAAACAGGTGCTTGGTACAAGGCCATCAATGTCGCCTGGGCACCATGACCCGCCTTTGCCCCAGCCAGGCCAGTAGCGCCCCTCGCGGCAGCAGGCAAGCCACCCGCGCGCACATAGCTCCCGTCAGCCTGCAAGTCCCAGGCATCATCGTTGTCATGCAGATAGGGCACCAGGCATTCGTCCACCACACGCTGGCGCAAGGCGGCATCCGTCACGGGCCAGGCCAGCTCGATGCGGCCAAACATATTGCGGTTCATCCAGTCCGCGCTGGACAGGTACAGCGTTTCCTCGTCGCCAAGGCGGAAATAAAACACCCGCGAATGCTCAAGAAAGCGCCCCACCACTGAGCGCACGCGGATGTTGTCCGTCAAGCCTGGCCGCTGCGCAGGCAGCATGCATGCCCCTCGCACGATCAAGTCAATCTTCACGCCAGCACGGCCAGCATCCATCAAGGCGCGGATCAAGCCCTCGTCCGTCAGCGAATTCATCTTGGCGACGATGCGTGCATCGCCCCCGCGTTGCGCGGCCCGGCCCAGGGCTGTGATGCGGTCCACCAGCTTGCGGTGCAAGTGAAACGGAGCCAGCAACAGCTGGCGCAGGCGCGGCAAGCGGCTCTGGCTGGCCAAATGGAAAAAGACGTTTTCAATGTCTTGCGTGATCTGCGGGCAGGCCGTGAGGTAGCTCAGGTCGGTGTACAGCCGGGCCGTGCGCGGGTTGTAGTTGCCCGTGGACAAATGCGCGTAGCGCTTGAGCTGTCGGCCTTCGCGGCGCGTCACCAGCAGCATCTTGGCGTGGGTCTTCAAGCCCAGCACGCCGTACACCACTTGCGCGCCGATGGACTCGAGCATCTCCGCCCAGTTGATGTTGGCTTCTTCGTCAAAGCGGGCCTTGAGCTCAAGCACCACCGTCACTTCTTTGCCACGGCGCACGGCTTCGCGCAGCAGTGTCATCAGTTCTGACTCAGCGCCAGTGCGGTAAATCGTTTGCCGAATCGCCAACACTTGCGGGTCGCTCACCGCCTCGCGCAAAAAGGCGAGCACACCATCAAAGCTTTCAAAGGGCTGGTGGATCAGAACATCGCCCTGGTTGAGGCGGGCAAAGACTGAGGGTGCCCCTTGCAGCTGCAGCGGGTAGACCGGCCGATGCGGCGCAAACAGCAGCGCCGGGTCGTTGACCAGGTCCACCAGCTGCCCCAGGCGCACCAGGTTCACCGGGCCGTGGACTTGGTAGAGCGCCTCTGGCGGCAGTTCAAACTGATCGAGCAAAAATTTCGAGAGTTCTGGGGGGCAGCTGGCCGAAACCTCCAGACGCACGGCCTGGCCGTAGTGGCGCTGCGCCAGGCCGGCGCGCAAGGCGGTGCGCAGGTTTTGCACATCTTCTTCATCGACAGCAAGGTCAGAATTGCGCGTGACCCTGAACTGCGAAAACGCCAGCAGTTGGCGACCCGAAAACAGGTCGGCCAGGTGCGCCCGGATGATGCTTGAGAGCGATACAAAGGACGACTTGCGACCTTTCTTGTCGGCCAGCTGCGGCATGTGGATGAGGCGCGGCAGCACGCGCGGCACCTTGACGATGGCGATCTCGTTCTCGCGTCCGAAGGCGTCACGCCCGCCCAGCCGGACGATGAAGTTCAGCGACTTGTTGGCCACCGCCGGGAAGGGATGCGACGGGTCGAGTCCAACCGGGATCAACAGCGGCCGGACTTCGCGGTCAAAGTAAGCCTTGACCCAACGCCGCTGCTGCGCATTGCGCTCGCCATGCGAGACGATGCGAATGCCATGCTCACCAAATGCCGGCAACAAGACCTCGTTGTAGAGCTGGTATTGGCGCGCCACCAGGGCCTGCGCCTTGGCCGACAAGGCCCGGTAGTTGGCAGCCGGGTGGATGGCGCCGGTTTGCTGGTCACGCGCCGCCAGCAAATGCGGGGCCGCCCGGACTTCAAAAAATTCGTCCAGGTTGGACGACACGATGCACAGGTAGCGCAGCCGCTCAAGCAGGGGAATGTGAGTTTGCGTGGCGCAGTCCAGCACGCGCTCGTTGAAGGCCAGGGTGCTCTGGTCGCGGTCTAGCAACCCGGTGTGTGGCACCGCCTTGGGCAGGAAGCTGGCGTCTTGGGGCGCCTTCATGATCCGGTGCCTTGGCTGAGTTCCTGACGGTTGGGGCTGAACTCCGCAACAACAGGCAGCCAAGGGCGGCTGCCCGGCTTGTAGCGCAAGCCGCCTGGCTCGCACGTGAGTGCCAAGGCCGTGCAGCGCAAGATGCGCAAAATCGCCGGGCCTAAACCAGGCTCACCAAGATCGGCAGGCGCGCAGGCTTCCACGCCATTCTTGTCAGTGAAAAAGTCGCAGCTCATGGTCTGCATCAGGTACCGATCACGCCGCCGTCGTCGCGCGTGATGACCACCGTGGCCGAGCGCGGACGTTTGCCCGCGCCGTAGCCCACGTTGGCGGGCCATTGGCTGGTGTAGCGGGTGGGGTTGCTGACGTCGGCTTGCGCCGTGTCTTCACCCGGATGCTGGATATTCACGAACAAAGTGCGGCCGTCCGGCGTCTCAGCCAGGCCCGTGATTTCAGCGCCCTTGGGGCCGACCAGAAAGCGCTTGAGCCTGTCGGGTGTGGGCGTCTTGCCGACATAGGTCGTGACTTCCAGCGGGCCGCCGCTGGCGCGTGGGTGGCGCAGCGTGACTTTTTCGCCGTCACCCACGCGGCCAGGCAGTGCCGCCAGCATCATGCAATTCGTCACGTCGGTGTAGGCGCCGTCGTCGGTCTGAATCCAGCAGATGCCGGTGCTGGGGCTGAAGGCCAAGCCGTCCGGGCTGGAGAAGTCCTGTTCACCCGTGAGTTTGGAGAGATTGATGGCACCCGGGCTGGCGCTGGCTTCGGCGCCAAACAGGTAGACGTCCCAGGTAAAGCCGAGAGCTGCCGCGCCGCCAGCGCCTTCTTTCACGCGCAGGATGTGGCCGTTGACATTGCCTTGCTGCACGGCCGACGCATTCTTGACGTCCGAATACACGCGCGGGTTGGCGCTGTCTGGCGCGGACTGCGAGGCATTGGGTTCAATCCGACGGTTGCTGTTGTTGGTCAGCGAGAAATACACCTCGCCGTTGGAAGGGTTGACCGAGCACCATTCGGGCCGGTCCATCTTGGTGGCGCCGGCGGCGTCGGCCGCTAGGCGGGTATGCACCGCAATGTCGGCAGCGCCATCAAAGGCGTAGCCTGCATAGCTGCTGATGGCCGGGTTGGCCATAGACAGCGGCAGCCACTCGCCGCTGCCGTCGTTCTTGAAGCGCGCCACATACAGCGTGCCTTGGTCCAGGTATTTGTCACCCGCGGCCAAGCGATCACGCGGGTTGGCGTCTGCAGCGTCCCAGGCGGCGGCTGACACCCATTTGTAGATGTATTCGCCGCGCGAGTCGTCGCCTTGGTACACGGCCAAAGGCTGGCCGGCCACCGGCAGGCCAAAGGCCGCGCTCTCGTGCGCAAAGCGGCCCAGGCCGGTGCGTTTGCGAGCGGGCATGGCCTTGTTGTAGGCGTCCATCTCGACGATGTAGCCCATGCCATTCATCTCGTTGCGGTAGTCGTCGCTGCCGTCGGCGCTGCGTCCCGTCTGGGCGATGTTCCATCGCTGGAAGCGGTCTTCGCTGCCTGCTGTTTCCCAGCCGTGGCGTGAGGCAGCGCCTTCAGCGCGGCCGTAGCGGCGCAGGGCCACCAGGCTCTTGCTGCCGCTGCGGGCTTGGTCGTCGCCTTGCGGCCGCGCAAAGTAGCCGGCCCAGTTTTCCTCACCTGTCAGCAGCGTGCCCCAGGGGGTTTTGCCCGTGCCGCAGTTGTTCAAGGTGCCGCGGGTGCGCGTGCCGTCGGGCGAATACTTGGTGACCAGGTGCGCGCTGCCGCGTGCCGGGCCGTGCATCTGCATTTCGCTGAGGGGCGTGAGGCGGCGGTTGAAGGCAGACGTTTTGAGGTAATCCCAGCGATTGCCTTGACGCCGCACTTCAACGACCGACACGCCGTGAATGGCCAACTCTTTGTCCACTTCGGCCGCAGGCCGAGGTAGCGAGCTGGTGCCGCCGTTGGCGTGCAAAAAGAAGGACGATAGTTTTTCGTCTGTGGTCGCTTCGTGGTTGGTGGCCAGCAGGCCGCGCTGATTGGCTTGATTAGAAGGCCGGCCTTGCGCGTCCAGACCGAACCATTCCATGCCGTCATGGTGGTCGCCGGCGCGGTTTTCAAAGTCGCTGTCGCTACCGTCGTTCTTGAAGTCGGGGGTGGCGGCGTTCAGCGGGTCACCCAGGGCGTACAGCACCTGCGCGCTGTAGCCGGGCGGCACCACCACTTTGTCGGCCAGGCTCTTGCCGACTTCCTTGAAGCCGAGCAAGCGTTTGGGCATCGCGCTGGGCATGGCCGCGGCAGCTTGCGCGCTGGCCGGCAGCGCCGTTGCGGCCAGGCTACCAAAGACGGCGCCGGCAGCACCGCCCAGCAGCGAGCGGCGGTCGACACGGGCGTTCAACACGCTGTCAAACGAAGCATTGCCCGAGGTGTTGTTGATCAGATCGTCCGGGTCAATGAAGGCGGGGGTGGCAGTTGTTTTCATTTGGAGTTCCTCGGCCTTTCTCGGCCTTTGATTCAACTTGGACTTTGGCTTTTCTCGGCTTGTTCGGTGACTGCGTCTACATCAGCAGTCCTGAGCATTTTGGAAAGCTGTGGTGACAAGCGTGTGACAAACACAAGCAAAAAGCCGCGCTGTGTCCACTACATTTCCATCCATGCCCCACATCAAAAAAGCCATGCGCCGCACGGTGGCCTGCCTGGGCCTGGCGCAAACCTTGGCTTTTGCCTCCAGCTATTACCTGGCCGCGATGCTGGCCACGGCCATGGCGCGCGACTTGGGTTTAAACACGGCGACTGTCTTCGCGGCTTTTTCCTGGGGCCTGCTGGTGTCTGCCATGCTGGGCCCTCTGGCTGGCCGAGTGATCGACCAATGGGGTGGCCGGCGCGTGCTGATGCTGACCAGTGTTGTCTTTGCCGCGGCACTTGGCTTGATGGCTGTGGCGCAAGGGCCAGTCCTCTTTTTTCTCGCCTGGACGCTGATGGGCGCGGCCATGGCAGCGGGCCTCTATGAAGCGGCCTTTGCCACGCTGGTGCATCTCTACGGTCACGGCTCGCGCGCCCCCATCACGGGCATCACCTTGCTGGCCGGGTTCGCCAGCACTGTAGGCTGGCCTTTATCTGCGTGGATGGAGCTGGAATGGGGATGGCGCGGTGCCTGCCTGGGTTGGGCTGGGCTGCACTTGCTGCTGGGCCTGCCCCTGAACAGCTTGCTGCCGCAGAGGCCTTTCACGTTTCCGGAGCCGGCCGTCAGCCCGGCTGCCAGCGTTGACCTCAGCGGCCCGCAATCAGGCCTCGTCAATCCGACGCATGCCCGGCGTAACGCAGCGCTGCTGGCTTTCATTTTTGCGGTGACCTGGTTCATCAGCACGGCCATGGCGGCTCATTTGCCGCGGCTGTTGCAAGCCCAAGGCGTGCCGCTGGCCACCGCGCTGCTGCTGGCGGGTCTGGTCGGGCCGGCGCAGGTAGCGGGCCGGCTGGCGGAGTACAGCTTTTTGCGGCGGGTTGATTCGGTCACGTCTGCCCGCGTGGCGGGTGCCTTGCATTCAGTGGGCGCCGTGGCTTTTCTGGCCCTGGGCGTGCCGGCGGGCGCGGCCTTCACGCTTTTGCATGGCGCAGGCAATGGCGTGCTGACGATCGCCAAGGGCACTTTGCCACTGGTGCTCTTTGGCACACGCGACTACGGATTTCGCCAAGGCTTGCTTATGATTCCGGCGCGCTTTGCCCAAGCCTTGTCGCCCTATCTTTTTGGGCTGGCGTTGGACCGCTGGGGCGGCGGTGCCTTATGGTTTTCGGCCGCCCTGGGGGCTCTGGGCTTTGCGGCCCTGATGGCGCTGCCGGGTGCGGCTGCGCGGCGGGCTGCGGCTTAGGCCGCCTCTTGGGCGCGGTCATGCGCATGCGCCAGTGCCATCACCTCGCGCGCTGGCAGAGACTTGTTGCGGTGGTCGCTCCAGACCTGGCGCCAACGCCTGGCACCCGGCAGGCCGTGGCGCAGGCCCAGCATGTGGCGCGCAATTGCGCTCCAGGGCGTGCCGTGCAGCGCGGCTTCGCGCTCCATGTAAGCCACCATCTGCACTTCCACGTCTTCACGCGTCAGCGCTTCTGAGGCATCGCCCCCACCCACTCCAAAAAACTCGGTATCCCACGACGCCAGCCACCAGGGGTTGTGATAAGCCTCGCGGCCCACCATCACGCCATCGACCAGCGCCAGCTGCGCCTTGACTTGCTCGGTTTCCCGCACGCCGCCGTTGAGACTAAAACCAAGCTCGGGAAAGTCGCGTTTGAGTTGGTGCACGAGCTCATAACGCAGCGGCGGAATCTCGCGGTTTTCCTTGGGCGAGAGTCCTTGCAGCCAGGCATTGCGCGCATGCACGATGAAGCTCTGGCAACCCGCCTCGCTCACCACGCCCACAAAGTCCCGCACAAATTCATAAGACTCGGTCTTGTCAATGCCAATGCGGTGCTTGACCGTGACGGGCAAGCTCACCGCATCAACCATGGCCTTGACGCCGTCGGCCACCAATTGCGGCTCGGCCATCAGGCAAGCGCCAAAGGCGCCGCGCTGCACCCGCTCGCTGGGGCAACCGCAATTGAGATTGATTTCGTCATAGCCCCACTGCTCGCCCAGTCGCGCGGCTGCCGCCAGGTCGGCTGGCTCACTGCCGCCGAGTTGCAAGGCAACAGGATGTTCTTCAGCGTTAAAACGCAGGTGGCGCGCCACATCGCCATGCAGCAGCGCGCCGGTGGTCACCATCTCTGTGTAAAGCAATGCGCGTTTGGAGAGCAGCCGGTGAAAGTAGCGGCAATGGCGGTCAGTCCAGTCGAGCATGGGCGCAACAGATAGCCGGCCGTAAAAGGCTGGGTATTTAGAACTTGCTGGGCTGGTCAAACTGGAACGGGACGAAGACATGGAAGGCATAGCTTCGCATTTTCGCTGAAGCATTGCCATCGGCCCGACGGGCACGACGGGCTTCTACTCGTTCGGGTTGTTGCCTTGCACGCCGAGCTCGGCCTTGATGTCGAGCTGACAGCGCTCCAGCTCGTCCACCAGCCGGTCTACTTCAGCCATGTCTTTGTCGGGTTGGGTCAGCAATGTTTCGAGCTGCTCACGTAACTGCCCGTAGCGTAGTTGCAAGGGCGTTTTCATGAGCGCTACCCGCGTCAGGCGAAGCGGGGATGCGGTTCGTCCTTCTTGCGGCTGGTGGTGTTGCGCGATTTGCTGTTTTCCTTGGGACCGCTGGGGCCATCCTGCTGGGGAAGCAGTGCGTTGATGTTCATGATGGTTTTCCTCACAAAATTAAATCTTCAACAACTAGATTGGACAAGGCCAGCCCAGGCTCTTGTGTCAGCTAAATGCCCATGGGCACATGGGCGAAAGGCGCAGCTGTGAAAGCCAGCATTGCCACCGTGCCCAAAACCACCACCAACCCGTAAGCCAGCAGGGCTCGTGTGTCGGGCGTGAAGGGCTGCCGAGATAAATGGTGAAAGCGAAGGCGGTTCAAGGTGGGCTCCTCTTGTTGGTGACCAAAGGCTCCTGGCACTTGCTCTGCGCGTACTTGCTCTGCTTGTTTTTATTCCTGATGCCTCATCTTCCCGCTGGGCTCGCTGATGAGGTATCAGCCAAACCGCGTGCTTCATGTCAGCAATGTCTTACAGCCGGGCTGGGAGCCTGGCCCCATGCTGGGCGCCATGGCTACTTTTTGCCACGCTTTGAGCCCGCCTCTGCGCTACCGAAAGCCAGGCTTTATTCCCCGGGCCATGCTCGCCTGCGCCCCGCTTTTCCTGTCGGCCTGCGCTGTGATGCCCGCACCCGAACCAAGGCCTGAAATAAGCACCGCACCGCCCTCCCCGCCCATGGTTCTGGCAACTTCAAGCGAGACGCCGCCTAGCGCCATCAGCGCCACGCCCAATATCGCCTCAGCCCCTTCATCCCAAGCAGCGCTAGCAGCGCCATCTATGCCATCCGCACAGGCAGCGCCTTATCCCGACCTGCCCGTTCGCTACCGCACGCCAGGCTTGCAAGAAGGTCGCCTTGCCTGGAGCACGCCAGACGAAATCAGTGCGTGGCTGCGAGACCTGACCACGCCCGCAGCGGCGCCCGCACAGGCACCGCCTGCGTCGAACCGACGCCGCAACCCGGCCATCAAAGCCAAGGTCTTGACCTTGTCGCTGCAAGCCGGAACCTCCAGTGAAGCCAGTCCCGCCATTCAAGCCCTGCACCTGAGCACGCCCAGAAGAACCGCGCCGGCCAGCACACCGGCAACAAGCGCCGGCCCCAACGCAACTGGCGCGCCGACCGCACGGCCGACTGTGCTGCTGGTTGGTGGACCTGAAGCCTCTGCCGCCACGGAGGCCCTGCTTTTGGTCGCACGCGAACTGGTTCGCGGCCCGTTGCGTCCGCTGCTGGCGCGCATTGACGTGGTCGTGGTGCCGAACACCGCTCTGGCAGGCCAAGCCAACCTTGCGCTACCCGAGGACCATGTGCAACTGAACACCGCCAGCGCACAAATTCTGGCCAGGCTGGCACAGACACATCAGGCCACGGTGGTGCTGTCCGCAGGCGAAACGCCCGCCATGGCGACACCCGGTACGCAGATCGAGCGCTTAACGGATGTCACGCTTGTGCCCGCCCGCAACCCCAACTTGCCCGAGTTCCTGATTCGCGCCGCCAGGGAATGGTTTGAGCAGCCCATGTTGAACGCCTTGCAAGCCGAAGGTCTGGCAGACGAGCAGCTCTCGACCGATGACCCTGCGGCGTCAGGGGAGTCCGACAGCGCGGGCAGCCTTGTCAATGCGGCCACTCTGAAAAACCGCATCGGCTTGCAGGTGCTGACCACAGGCCTGGGGCGCGTCCAGGTACAGCGCCGCGTGCACGCACAAGTCACAGCCATCAGCAGCGCCTTGGTCAGCACCGCCAGGCGCAACGCAGAACTCACCGAACTCAAACCCTACATCGACCGTGAAGTCACAGCGCAGGCTTGCCGCGAGCCCGTGGTGATGGATGCGGATCCGCAAGCGCAGCCCGCGCCAACGCGCATCAAGCCTTGCGGCTATTGGCTGGCAGCCGATGCGAGCCAAGCGGTGCAGCGCCTGCGCCTGCACGGCGTGCAAGTCATGCGCCTGGCTGAACCAGCGTCCCTGCTGGGCGATAGCTACCAAAACAGCCCGCCCGCCGCGTCGCTTGGTCAGGGTACGGCAGGGACGCCGTTCAAGACACCTGTCAAGCTGGTGCGCGGCGTCATCGACGCACCGGCTGACAGTTTTTATGTATCTGTCGCACAGGCACAAGGCAATCTGATCGTCTCGGCGCTGGAGCCCGATGCACCGTCGAGCCTGGTCGCACTCGGCTTGCTGAATCCGGCAGCCGGACTCGTGCGAATCATGACGCCTCCTGCGGTTCGGCTTGAGGCACTGCCTTGAAAAAAGCACTTGCGTGAACTGCGGCTGCGCCCGGTGGCAGCCTGCCTACAGCGCTGGACCACCTCTGCTGACCACTCGGCCAGTGCGCTTGGCTGAACATGTTTGCACGCCAGAAAGGATGACCCCATGAAGCCTTTTGCAATGGAACGCAGCATGCGAACAATAGGCGGGGCGTTTTACCCCACGGGCTACGCGGTGCTGATGCTGGGCCCCGATGAGGATCTTGAAGAAATCAGCCGCAAGCTGGAACATGCGGGCTTTGACAGCCATCGCGTGATGCACTTACCGCCCCAGGTGATCCTGCGCGACATTGGCAGGATGCAGGGCGAATCCGACCTGCCCTTGCCCTCGGTGGGCACCGAAGGCAAGACGGTGTCGCGATTCGTCGAACTCGCGCGCGAAGGCTACCAAGGCGTCATGGTGCCTGCGCCCAAAGACGAAGACACCGAAAGACTGATGCAAGCACTGCAAGGCGTGCCGATGGCCTATGGCCAGAAGTACCACATGCTGGCGATTGAGGACTTGAGCTGAGTTGGGCTGCGCTGGCCTGAGCTCATGAAAAAACCCGCCGAAGCGGGTTTTTAATGGGCGCAGTGGCAAAGCCAATGTTGAACCCTTAGCCCATGTGCAAACCACCATTGAGCGAGAAGTCCGCGCCCGTGGCGTAGCCGCCTTCGTCCGAGGCGATCCAGGAAATGATCGAAGCGATCTCTTCCGGTGTACCCAGGCGCTTGGCAGGCACGCCAGACACGATTTTCTCCAGCACGTCAGGGCGAATGGCCTTGACCATGTCGGTGCCGATGTAGCCGGGGCTCACGGTGTTGACCGTCACGCCCTTGGCCGCAACTTCTTGCGCCAAGGCCATGGTGAAGCCGTGCAGGCCCGCCTTGGCAGTCGAGTAGTTGACCTGACCGAACTGGCCTTTTTGACCATTGACCGAGGAGATGTTCACGATGCGGCCAAAGCCCGCTTCGATCATGCCTTCGATCACCTGCTTGGTGACGTTAAACATGCTGTCGAGGTTGGTCGAGATCACAGCGTCCCAGTCAGCCTTGCTCATCTTGCGGAACTGGCCGTCACGCGTAATACCGGCGTTGTTGACCAGCACGCTGACGGGGCCGTGCTCGGCCTTGACCTTGTCAAAAGCCGCTACGGTGGAATCCCAGTCCCCGACATTGCCCACCGAAGCGTAGAACGTATGGCCCAGGGCCTTTTGCTCGTCCAGCCATTTGGTGTAGTCGCGCGTCGGGCCGCAACCGGCAATCACGGTGTAGCCGTCCTTGTCCAGTCGCTGGCAAATAGCGGTACCGATGCCACCCATGCCCCCCGTCACGTACGCTACTTTTTTTGTCATGTCTCACTCCTCAAAGGTTCTTGTTGAAAATTTCTCTGCGCCCCTTTTCAGGGTCTTCTTGTTGCCGGGCGCGCTTGCGGCGGCCCAGTGATTTCTTGAGGCTCAGCGCTCCAGCGTCAGGGCAACGCCCATGCCGCCGCCAATGCACAAGCTGGCAATGCCCTTCTTCGCATCACGGCGCACCATCTCGTGCAGCAAGGTCACCAAAATTCGGCAACCGGATGCACCGATCGGGTGACCAATGGCAATGGCGCCGCCGTTCACGTTGACCTTGCTGGTGTCCCAGCCCATTTCCTTGTTGACGGCACAAGCTTGCGCGGCGAAGGCTTCATTGATTTCGAGCAAGTCCAGGTCTTGCGCGTTCCAGCCGGCGCGCTGCAAGGCTTTGGTAGACGCAGGCACCGGGCCCATGCCCATGAAGGCCGGGTCCAGGCCGCTGGTGGCGTAGCTGGCAATGCGGGCCAGGGGCTTTAGGCCCAGGGCAGCGGCTTTCTTGGCCGTCATCACCATCACGGCGGCAGCGCCGTCATTGATGCCCGAGGCATTGCCCGCAGTCACACCGCCGGCTTTGTCAAACGCGGGGCGCAGGCCAGCCAGGCCTTCAGCATTGGTCTTGCGGTTGATGAACTCATCGGCCGCAAAAACAATCGGGTCGCCCTTCTTCTGCGCGATCGAGAAAGGCACGATCTCGTCCTTGAACTTGCCTGCGTCTTGCGCAGCGGCTGCCTTTTGCTGGCTGGCCAGAGCCAGCGCATCTTGCATCTCACGGCCGATGCCGTATTTCTTGGCCACATTCTCGGCGGTGATGCCCATGTGGTACTGGTTGTAGACGTCCCACAGGCCGTCCACGATCATGGTGTCGACCATCTTCCAGTCGCCCATGCGCTGGCCGTCGCGCGAGCCATTGAGCACGTGCGGAGAAGCGCTCATGTTTTCCTGGCCGCCAGCAATCACGATCTCACTGTCACCCGTGGCGACCGACTGCGCCGCCAACATCACGGCCTTCAGGCCCGAGCCGCAGACGGCGTTGATGGTCAAGCCGGGAATGGCGTGAGGCAAGCCCGCCTTGATGACGGATTGGCGAGCCGGGTTCTGACCGGCACCTGCAGCCAGCACCTGGCCCATGATGACCTCGCCCACCTGGTCTGCGCTCAAGCCTGAACGCTCAATCAAGGCCTTGAGCACGGCAGCGCCGAGTTCAGTGGCGGGCGTCTTGGCGAGTGTGCCGCCAAATTTTCCGACGGCTGTACGCGCTGCTGAAACGATGACGATGTCTTCCATGTTTTTTGTCCTCTTTGGTTTTATGAATGTGTGAAATGAATAAAAAGCTCAGGCTCGAAGTTCAGGCTTTTCACCTGGAAGTTGTTCAGGCCTTGACCTTGACGTAGCTACCAGGCGCCTTCTCTGTGGGCTTGTGCTTGCGGCTGCCGTAGTTGCGCGGCGCGGCCACTTGCTTGCCAGCGTGCTTTTTCAGCCAGCTGGCCCAGTCCGTCCACCAGCTGCCCGGATGCTCTTTGGCCGCAGTCAGCCAGTCCGCATGCGCGGGCGGCAGCTTGTCATGCGTCCAATACGAACGCTTGTTCTTTGACGGTGGGTTAATGACGCCTGCAATGTGACCCGACGCGCCCATGACGAAGCGCTTGGGGCCGGGCAGCAACTGCGTGCTGGCATAGGCGCCGCCAATAGGCACGATGTGGTCTTCACGCGAGCCATAGATGTAGGCGGGCATGTCCAGCTTGCGCAAATCGATCTTCTGACCACACACCCGCAACTTGCCGGGCTGGCGCAAATTGTTCTCGTAGTAGGTGTTGCGCAGGTACCAGGCGTAAAACGGGCCGGGCAAATTCGTCGAGTCGCTGTTCCAGTACAAGAGGTCGAACGGCGGCGGCGTCTCGCCCTTGAGGTAGTTGCCCACCACGTAATTCCAGACAAGATCGTTCGGGCGCAAAAAGCTGAAGGTCGAAGCCAGGTCCTGGCCCTTGAGCAAACCGCCCTTGCCCATCTGCATCTCGCGGTACTGCACCGCTTTTTCGTCAATGAAGATGTCCAGCACGCCGGTGTCTGAAAAATCCAGCAGCGAGGTGAGCAATGTCAGGCTGGCGACCGGCTTTTCACCACGCGCAGCCAGCACCGCCAGCGCCGTGCCCAGGATAGTGCCGCCCACGCAAAAGCCCAAGGCGTTGATGGTGTCTGAACCCGTGATTTCTTGGGTGACCTCGATGGCCTTGATGGCCGCATGCTCGATGTAGTCGTCCCAGGTTTTGTCCTGCATGGACTCGTCCGGGTTACGCCAGCTGACCACGAAAGTGCGATGGCCCTGCTCGACCGCATAACGGATCAAGGAGTTCTCAGGCTGCAAATCCAGGATGTAAAACTTGTTGATGCAAGGCGGGATTAGAAGGAAGGGCCGCTCGTGCACTTTGGCGGTCAGAGGCTTGTATTCAAGCAACTGAAAAAATTCATTTTCAAAGACCACTGCGCCTTCGGTGGTGGCGACGTTCTTGCCGACCTCGAAGACGCTTTCGTCCGTCATGGAGACATGGCCTTGCTTGAGGTCGTGCACCAGATTTTGAATGCCCTGGGCGATGCTCTGGCCTTGGGTTTCGATGGCTTTTTTCTGCGCTTCTGCGTTCAGCGCCAAGTAGTTGCTGGGCGACATGGCCGCCAGCCATTGTTCGACCGCGAAACGCACACGCGCCTTGGTCTTGGCGTCTGCTTCAACGGCTTCGGCCATGTCAGTCAAGGCTTTGGCGTTGAGCAGATAGGCGGAGGCAGAAAAGTTGGCAATCGGGTTGCTTTGCCAGGCATCGCTGGCAAAGCGCCTGTCTGCAGGCGCCTTGGCCTCGCCGCCTGCAAGGCTGCCATTCCACAGCGCTGTGGCTTGCTGGAGGTAGTGGTTTTGAATTTCCAGCAACTTGGCTGGGTCGATCTGCAGGGCCGGCAGTGCGTCTTGCGGCTGCGGGATGCCTTGCATCAACACACTGGGTGCTGCCGGGGGCAGGCCTGCAGTGCCAGCGCCCGCCATGGCGGCGAAGGCTTGCTGCATGCTCGCACCAAGGGTCTCCTGAAATTGGCGGGCCGCGTTGGCCCAGTTTGGGTCAGAATTCATCACTTGTCTCCTCGAAATAGGGTTCCTGGGTCTCTGAACGAGACTCTGTTGCCGCCTTTTTTAGACCGCTTGGAACCGACTATGTACAAACTTTGTTTCGTGTTCCTGACTATGCACCAACTTTTATGTACTTGACGGTCATCGCCTGGATTTATGTGGTGTTGCTGATGAGCATTGCCGAAGCGACCAGCACCACCGGCACTGTGCTGGGTGCCCTCATGACCTTTTTGCTCTACGGTGTGCTGCCGCTGTCCATCGTGATGTATTTGATGGGAACGCCCTCCAGGCGCCGGGCACTCAAGGCGAAGGCAACGGAGTCAAGCCAGCCAGATGCAAGCGGCCAGGCGGCCGGTGCCGCCGACCCCGCCGACCCCGCCAGCGCCCACGCTGCCGCTGCGGCGGTGCGAGAAAAATCGTGAAGCCTGGCTGACGGTGCACCAGGGCGCAGTGCCGTCATTGCCATAGACCCGATGGATTCCGAGCCCGGCCAAGCGCAGGCGGGCCAGCGCAGGCAAGTCAGCCAGGTACTTGCCGCCCGCCAACAAATGTGGCGCAAAGCAACTGACGGCAGCAGGTTCCACCGCCTCGAAAGCAGCTTTGACTTCGGCGCCAACTTCAAAAGCTGAAGGCCCGATGCATGGGCCCAGCCAAGCCAGTGTTCGGTCGGCCACGGCCTCGCGCGTCAGCGGCGCGGGCAAGGCCTTGTTCACGGCGGCGAAAAAGCTTTCGAAAGTCGCCGCCAGCACGCCTGCGCTGGCACCCTGCCCCGCCGGGATGCTGGGCAAGCGACCCGACAAACCCCGCCAACCAGCATGCGCAGCAGCCACCACGGGGGCATCAAAATGCGCCAGCAAGACGGGCAGGCAGTCGGCCACCATTACCGTGCAGGCTGCACCGACGGCGCTTGAAACGCTGGCATCCGCTTCTTGCCCCTGAGCAGAGTCTGGCGTGATCACCAGCACTGACTCTCCGTGCACCTGGTTCATGAAAATCGGGACAGCGCCGATGGCGCGCTGCAGGGCAAGTCGGTTCTGCGCTACATCCGTTGGCGCATCGCCCACATGCGCGCCGAGGTTCAGACTGTCATAAGGCGAGGAGGAAAAGCCGCCGGCGCGCGTGGTGAAAACAGCGCGTACACCGGGCGGCGCCGGCCAATCGGGGAGAAGCCAGTCGGCGGGCAGGCTTTCAGGCAATTCGTGACGCTGGTTCATGGCGCGTTGTCTGGACACGCTGCGGGCTGCGCGCTCTGAAATGCGGGCAGTGCCATGCAGGCGTCAAAGGCGGCCATGGAGCGCGGGAGCTTATCCAACGGCACGGCCATGCGCTGCGCGTTGAAGATTTGCGGCACCAGGCAGCAATCGGCCAGGCTAGGCGTCTCGCCATGGCAATAAGTTGCCCTGGGCAGCAAGGCCAGTTGTCTCTCAAAGGCTTCCAGCCCACTACGGCACCAGTGCTGGTACCAGGCGTTTTTCGCCGCCTCATCCACCTTGAGCTCGCGCACCAGGTACTTCAAAACGCGCAGGTTATTGAGCGGATGAATTTCGCACGCAATCGACTGCGCCAATGCCCTCACCTGGGCACGACCCAACGCGTCACGTGGCAAGAGGGGCGGTTCGGGATGGGTCTCGTCGAGGTATTCGATGATGGCCATGGACTGCGTCAGCCGCTCGCCATCGATTTCCAGAACGGGCACCAGCGCATCGGGCGACAGCGCCGCAAAGGGTGCGAGCTTTTGTTCCCCGCGTTGCAGGTGAACCGGCACGTAGTCATAGGCCAAGCCCTTCAGGCCCAGCGCGATGCGCACCCGAAAAGACGCGGAGGACCTGAAATAGTTATGAAGGCGTGGCTGTGAATCGGACATGCGCTAAAGAATAGCGCAGTGTTGCTCGCAGCCAAGGCAGGCCTTGGCTACAAGCTCGGCCTAGAACTCGCCGCCGCCGCTGGCCAGGCTTTCGAACTTGGTGATGCGGTTGATGAAGGCCAGCTTGACGGTGCCGGTCGGGCCGTTACGCTGCTTGCTGATGATGACCTCGGCCACACCCGGCTCCTTGCAGGCTTCCTTGGTGTAGTACTCGTCGCGGTAAATGAACATGATCACGTCCGCGTCCTGCTCGATAGCGCCGGACTCGCGCAAGTCGCTCATCATGGGTCGCTTGTCGGTGCGTGATTCCACGCCCCGGCTGAGCTGCGACAGTGCAATCACCGGGCACTGCAATTCCTTGGCCAGCATCTTCAGGCCGCGTGAGATTTCGCCCACGGCGGTGGCACGGTTCTCGTCGTTCATGCTGGTCGACACGCTCATGAGCTGCAAGTAGTCCACCACGATCAAGCCCAGCTTGCCGCATTGGCGCGCCAGCCGCCGCGCATTGGCGCGCAACTCGCTCACCGTCAGGCCCGGCGTCTCGTCAATGTGCAGCGAAATATTGCGCAGCCGCTCAATGGCGTCGGTCAGGCGCGGCCATTCTTCGTCGGTCAGCTTGCCGGTACGCAAGTGACCTTGGTCAATGCGGCCAATGGAGCCGACGATACGCACGGCAAGTTGCGATGCGCCCATCTCCATGGAGAACACCGCAACGGGCAGACCTTCATTGAGCGCCACGTGCTCAGCGATGTTGATGGCCAGCGCAGTTTTTCCCATGGAAGGACGCGCAGCCAAAATAATCAAGTCGCCACTTTGAAAGCCAGAAGTCTGGCGATCCAGATCATAAAAACCAGTCGGCACGCCCGTGATGTCATTCGGGTTCTGCGACATTTCCTCAACTCGGTCCAGCAGTTCGACGACCAGCGTGTCCATGCTGTGAAAGCCCTGCTTCATGCGCGAGCCAGCCTCGCCGATCTTGAAGATCTTCTGCTCGGCCTCGTCCAGAATCATGGCGACCGGCTTGCCCTGCGGGCTGAAGGCCTCGGTGGCGATCTCGTCGCTGGCTTTGACCAATTTGCGCAAGATGCCGCGCTCACGGACGATCTCGGCGTAGCGGCGGATATTGGCCGCGCTCGGCACGTATTGCGCCAGTGAATTGAGGTAGGCCAGGCCACCCACTTCGTCGGCCTTGCCCTGGCTTTGCAGATGCTCGTAGACCGTGATCACGTCAGCCGGCTTGCTGGCATTGACCAAAGCGCCGACGGCCGCGTAAATCAGCTTGTGCTCGTAGCGGTAAAAGTCGTCGTCCACCAGCAAGTCGCCCACGCGGTCCCAGGCGCTGTTGTCCAGCAACAAGCCGCCCAGCACACTGGACTCGCCCTCAATGGAATGCGGCGGGATGCGGAGTTGGGCGATTTGCCTGTCGGTGCTGTAGGCAGGGTCGTTGAGTGTGGAGAGTACGGCGGACATGAGTTTCCTGAAAAGACTCGGCAATACTAAAGCCAGAGCGGCCAATCACCTTGGGATAAGTCTGTGCATAAGCGGTGCATGCAGCGTGGATTTGCAGGGAATTCCTGGGGAGAACATGCCTGCAAACACTGCCAGCAAAATGAGCGGGCCCATGAAAAAAGCCGCTCCGGGGAGCGGCTTTTCAAGCGGGATGAAGCGCTCAGTCGTCGATTAGGCAGTTTCGCCGTACACCGTGACAGTGATGTCCACGGTCACGTCGGTGTGCAGAGCCACGCTGACAGCGTGGTCGCCCACGATTTTCAGAGGGCCGTTAGGCATGCGGATCTGAGCCTTGAGAACAGGGAAGCCCTGCTTGGTCAGCTCAGCCGACACGTCAGCGTTGGTGACGGAGCCGAACAGGCGACCGTCCACACCGGCTTTTTGCGTCAGCTTGATCACGGTGCCGCCGAGCTTGGCGCCCTGGGCTTGTGATTCGGCCAGCTTGGCAGCGGCGATTTTTTCGAGTTCGGCGCGTTTGGCTTCGAATTCCTGGATGGCCACAGCGGTGGCGCGGCGTGCGCTGCCCGATGGGATCAGGAAGTTACGTGCATAGCCGTCTTTGACCTTGACGACGTCGCCGAGGTTGCCGAGATTGACTACTTTGTCGAGCAGGATGATTTGCATGCTTGGCTCCTTACAGGGTGCGGTGCTGGTCGCTGTAAGGCAGCATCGCGAGGAAGCGAGCGCGCTTGACGGCGGTGTTGATCTGGCGCTGGAAAATCGCGCG
>CAZNQE010000047.1:0-20945 GCA_964575005.1 uncultured Polaromonas sp.
CCCGACTTTTTCAGCGATAGATCCCATCGTGGGGCTTGCCAGCACGGCCCGCAGCTGCTCCACCCCCACCCAGTTGATGACCGAATAAAGCAGTGCCGCCAGCAGCAAGTTGGCCAGCGGCCCGGCAGCCACCACTGCCGCACGGGCTTTCAATGGCTGCGTATTGAAAGCCAGGTGACGCTCGGCAGAGGGAACAGGGCCTTCGCGCTCGTCCAGCATGCTGACGTAGCCGCCCAGAGGCAGGAGGCAGATTCTGAACTCGGTCGGACTGCCCTCGCGCCGCCAGGAGTGAAGCACAGGGCCAAAGCCAATTGAAAAGCGCAGTACCTTCACCCCAAAGGCCACAGCCATGCGGTAGTGCCCGTACTCGTGAATCGCCACGAGCACACCCAGCGCCACGACAAAAGCCAGCAGGGTCAGCATGTGCAGGCCATCAGTTCGCCAATCAATTTTTTAACGACTCAGGCTGGTAGCGCACTGGCCTGCAACTGTGCGGCTCTGTGCGTCCAGGTCCAGCAGGCCAGACAAGCTGTCGGCCCCGGTAACTTTCACACGGTCCAGCGTCTCGCGATTGACTTGGTAAATTTGATCAAAGCGAATCTGCCCGGCCAAAAATGCCGCGACGGCTACCTCGTTGGCGGCATTGAGAACGGCCGTGCTGCCCGTCGGGCCGGACAGCACTTCCCAAGCCAGTTGCAGACCGGGAAACCGCTGCGGACTGGGTGCATCGAAAGTCATCGTGGCCAGCGCCCGGAAGTCCAGCGGCTTGGCCCCGGAGGCGATGCGCTCCGGCCATGCCAGGCCGTAAGTAATCGGCACACGCATGTCGGGCGAGCCCAGTTGGGCGACCACCGAGCTGTCACGGTACTGCACCAGCGAATGGATGATGCTCTGCGGATGGATCATCACCTCGATCTGCTCTGGCGCCATTCCGAATAGGAAATGCGCCTCAATGACCTCGAGCGCCTTGTTCATCATGGTCGCAGAGTCCACGGAAATTTTGCGGCCCATCACCCAGTTGGGATGGGCGCAAGCCTCGTCCGGTGTGACCGTGTGCAGGGTCTGCGGATCACGTTCTCGAAACGGGCCACCCGACGCGGTGAGGACGATTTTTTCGACCCGACGGGCCCACGTGGTCGGATCGTCTGGCAAGGATTGAAAAATCGCTGAGTGCTCGCTGTCGATGGGCAGCAATTGAGCGCCGCCTGCGTGTACGGCCTGCATGAAGACCTCTCCGCCAACCACCAGAGCTTCCTTGTTGGCCAGCAACAAACGCTTGCCCGCTCGCGCTGCAGCCAGGCACGGAGCCAAGCCGGCTGCACCCACGATCGCCGCCATCACCGCATCAACGGACGGATGCGCCGAGATCATCTCCAGCGCTTCTGGCCCCGCCAACACCTCTGTTGCAAGGCCGTGGGCTTTGACTTGATCAGCGAGTTGCCGGGCGTGCGGCTGACTGGCCATCACGGCGTATCGCGGCTTGAAGCGTTGGCAATGGGCCAGCATCAAATCGACCTGCGTGGCCGCACTCAAGGCAAAAATCTCAAAACGATCGGGATGACGAGCCACGACGTCCAAGGTGCTGGTACCAATGGAGCCGGTCGCGCCAAGCACGGTCAATCGCTGTTTGATCACATCCATTTCGAAGTCCTGTAACAGCTTAGAGACTGGCCAGCATCAGGGCCAGAGGCAGCGTCGGCAACAGGGCATCGACGCGGTCCAAAACGCCGCCATGGCCAGGCAGGAGGCCGCTGGAATCCTTGGCGCCGGCACTGCGCTTGACCAGCGACTCGACCAAGTCTCCCACCACACTCATGGCCGACATGAAGGCTGCAGCAAGCAGCATGACGACAGCGCCATGCCGGGACCAAACAAGCGTGTACAAGCTGGCACTGTCGGTGGCCAGAGCCTTATCAAGCCACACCCAACCCAAGCCCAGCAGCACCACACCAAGCAAGCCGCCAAGTGCACCTTCCCAGCTCTTGCCGGGACTGATGGACACCGCAAGCTTGCGCTTGATCCAGCGCCCACCGAAGGCTTTGCCCGCGAAGTAGGCGGCAATGTCGGCTGCCCAGACCAGCACCATCAGTGACAAAAGAAAATTGATGCCAACGACGCGCGCCTGGGCCAAGGCCAGCCAGGCTAGCACCAGCGCAACGACGCCCAGTACAAGCCGCAGGGACTTGGCCAGTTGAGACCACGCAGCCACGCCAGCATGTAGCAGCCAAGACCCGCCAAGAACCCAGACGGTTCCGATCAAGGCCCAGACAACTGGCAAGGGACGCGACAACAAGCCAGCCTGCCAAGCCAGCAGGCAGGCCACAAGGCAGACCAAGCCCAACAGGCCTGAAACCCGCTGGCTGCAACCATTGAGCCGGCCCCACTCCCAGCCGCCGGCTGAAATCAAAACCAGCGTCACTGCGCAAAAAGGAATGTAGGACGGGTAAAAAAGGGCTGGCAGCAAGATGGCCAGCAAAAGCACCGCAGTGATCACCCGTTGCTTGAGCATCAGGCCGCCTTCTTGGAATGGTCAGGGCTTGCGACAGGCGGGACGGATGCCGCCGTGGCCAGCTGTTCCGACGTTTGGCCAAAGCGGCGCTCACGCCCGGCAAACACAGCGATCGCCTCGTCAAGGGCTGCCTCATCAAACTCTGGCCACAGCTTGTCGGTGAAATGCAGTTCGGTATAGGCGCTTTGCCAAAGCAAAAAATTGCTGATGCGAATCTCCCCGCCGGTACGGATCAAAAGATCGGGGTCCGGGACATGCGCCAATGAAAGCGCCCTGTCCAGGCTGAGCTCGGTGATGGCTTGGCCGCTGGCCGCGAGCTTCTGGGCCGCCTGCGCAATGTCCCAGCGACCACCGTAGTTAAAGCAAACATTGAGCACCAGGCGCGAATTGCCGGCTGTAGACGCCTCGGCCGCCAGCAAGCTCGTGCGCATGCTTGCGGAGAGTTGCTGGCGATCTCCCGCAAAGTGAAGCTGGACACCATTTTTCTGCAAGGCAGGCACTTCGTTGGCCAGCGCTCGTACCAGCAATTCCATGAGACCTGACACCTCTTCGGCCGGGCGATTCCAGTTTTCAGAAGAGAAAGCAAAAACGGTGAGGACCGCAATGCCTCGCTCAATGCAGGCCTCTACGCAGCGTCTGAGGGCAGTCACGCCCTGCTTGTGGCCAGCGACACGTGGCAAAAATCGCTTACCAGCCCAGCGTCCATTTCCATCCATCACGATGGCCACGTGATGAGGCGTGCGGCTAGGGAGTGTGCGGGCCATGGTCATCAGGCCGGGTGGCGAAACGTCAGACCGCCATGATGTCTTGTTCCTTGCTGGCAACCAGGCGGTCAACCTCAGCAATGAAACGGTCTGTGGACTTCTGGATTTCGGTCTCGGCGCGGCGCTCGTCGTCTTCCGACGCAAGCTTGTCCTTGACGAGCTTTTTCACACCTTCATTGGCGTCACGGCGCAGATTGCGAATCGCAACCTTGGCGTGCTCGCCCTCACCTTTGACAACCTTGGTGAGCTCCTTGCGGCGCTCTTCAGTCATAGCCGGCATCGGCACACGAATCAAGTCGCCTTGTGACGCCGGGTTCAGGCCCAAGTCAGAGTCGCGAATGGCTTTCTCAATCTTGGCGCCCATGCCCTTTTCCCAAGGCGAAACGCTGATGGTGCGTGCGTCCAGCAGGGCCACGTTGGCGACCTGGCTGATGGGCACCATGGAACCGTAATAGTCCACCTGCACGGTGTCGAGCAAAGCAGGATTGGCGCGACCGGTACGAATCTTTGTCAACGCGTGCTTGAAATTTTCAAGCGACTGCTGCATTTTGGTTTCGGCGTTTTTCTTGATGTCGGCGATGCTCATGAACGCGTCTCTTTCGGATTCAGCAAAAAGTCAAAAATTCAAATGAAAAGACAGGCAAGCGCCTGCGTCACAGGTGAACCAAAGTGCCTTCGTTTTCGCCCATCACCACGCGCTTGAGAGCGCCGTGCTTGAAAATGCTGAAGACTTTTACGGGCAGCTTCTGGTCACGGCACAGCGCAAAAGCGGTGGCATCCATGACTTCAAGGTTGCGTCCCATCGCTTCGTCAAAGGTGATCGTCTCGTAACGCGTCGCGTTCGGGTCCTTGCGCGGATCAGCGCTATAAACACCGTCCACCTTGGTGGCCTTGAGCACAATCTCGGCCCCGATTTCAGCGCCACGCAGCGCAGCGGCTGTATCAGTCGTGAAAAACGGATTGCCGGTGCCGGCCGCAAAAATCACCACCTTGCCCTCTTCCAGGTACTGCAAGGCCTTGGGGCGCACATAGGGCTCCACCACGCGCTCGATGCCGATGGCCGACATCACGCGTGGTGTGAGACCCGCCTTGTCCATGGTGTCACCCAGCGCCAAGGCGTTCATGACGGTGGCCAGCATGCCCATGTAGTCAGCGGTGGCCCGGTCCATGCCGACCGAGCCGCCAGCCACACCCCTGAAGATATTGCCGCCACCGATCACCACCGCCATCTCGACACCCAGGCGGGTGACTTCGGCGATCTCCTCGACCATGCGCACGATCGTTGCCCGGTTGATGCCAAAGGCATCATCACCCATCAAGGCTTCACCTGAGAGTTTGAGCAAGATGCGCTTGTAAGCTGGCATAGGTTTTTTCCGGGGTTCTCGGTTGGGGCAAGTTTAGCGGGACAGCGTCTTGAAGGTCAGACTCAAGCAGCCTTGGCAGCGGCGATTTGTGCAGCCACCTCAGCAGCAAAGTCGTCCACCTTTTTCTCAATGCCTTCGCCCACGATATACATCGTGAACGACTTGAGCGTGGTGGCTTTTTCTTTCAGCATTTGCTCAACGGTCTGCTTGTCGTTTTTCACGAAAGCCTGGTTGAACAAGCTGACTTCCTTGAGGTACTTTTGCACGCCGCCTTCGATGCGCTTGGCCACGATTTCAGCGGACTGAACCGGCTTGCCTTCAGCGACGGCCTTGGACGCATCTTCAGCAGCCTTGGCAGCAGCCACCGAACGCTCTTTGGCGACCAACTCTGCAGGCACATCAGCACTGGAAATGGACACCGGCTTCATGGCGGCCACGTGCATAGCAACGTCCTTGGCAGCGGTTTCGTCGCCTGCAAATTCAACGACCACGCCAATACGCGTACCGTGCAAGTAAGAAGCCAGTTGGCTGCCTTCAAAACGCTTGAAGCGGCGCACGCTCATGTTCTCGCCGATCTTGCCGATCAGGCCTTTGCGCACGTCTTCGATGGTCGGGCCAAAGCCGTCCAGGCTGAAAGGCATGGAGCCGATGGCTTCCACGTCGGCCGGGTTGTGCTTGACGATACCTTGAGCCACAGCGTTGACCAGTGCCAGGAAGCTGTCGTTCTTGGTCACAAAGTCGGTTTCGCAGTTCACTTCAACCAGAGAGCCAACGCCGCCTTCCATGAAGCTGGCGACAACGCCTTCAGCGGTCACGCGCGAGGCGGCCTTGCCGGCCTTGTTGCCGAGCTTGACGCGCAGAATTTCTTCGGCTTTTTCCATGTTGCCATCGGCCTCGGTCAGAGCCTTTTTGCATTCCATCATGGGGGCGTCGGTCTTGGCGCGCAGTTCGGCGACCATGCTTGCTGTAATTGCCATTGTTGTTTCTCCTAGATTGCGATCAATTTGGAATTCAGCGAGGCGCTCTGGCCAAACCGCTGATTTTGCTTGTGAAAAAGGGGCTACCCGAGCCCCTTTTCCGAGTGGCGCCTGGCCGTAAGGATCAGGCGGCGTTTTCCACTTCGACGAATTCGTCGGCGCTCTCAGCGGACACGGCGCGAACCGTCTCGCTGGCGTTGGCACGGCCTTCGATGATCGCGTCAGCGATACCGCGGGCGTACAACTCTACAGCCTTGGACGAGTCGTCATTGCCAGGAATGACGTAGTCGATGCCGATAGGCGAATGGTTGGAGTCAACAACACCGATCAGGGGAATGCCCAGCTTTTGAGCTTCGGCCACAGCGATCTTGTGGAAGCCCACGTCGATCACAAAAATAGCGTCCGGCAGAGCAGCCATGTCCTGGATGCCACCGATGTCTTTTTCGAGCTTCTCGATTTCACGCTTGAACGTGAGCTGCTCTTTCTTGCTGATGGTGTCGAGGCCAGCTTCTTGCTGAGCTTTCATTTCCTTCAGGCGCTTGATCGAGGTCTTGACCGTCTTGAAGTTGGTCAGCATGCCGCCAAGCCAACGCTGGTCAACGTAAGGAACGCCGGCGCGCTGAGCTTCAGCAGAAACGATGTCACGGGCAGTCCGCTTGGTGCCGACCATCAGAATAGTGCCGCGATTGGCAGCGAGCTGGCGCGCGAACTTGGCCGCGTCCTGGAACATCGGCAGCGATTTTTCCAGGTTGATGATGTGGATACGGTTGCGGTGGCCAAAGATGTACGGAGCCATCTTAGGGTTCCAGAAGCGGGTTTGGTGGCCAAAGTGCACACCGGCTTCAAGCATTTCACGCATGCTGACGGACATATAAATACTCCAAAGGTTGTGTCTAAAATCAGCGCTTATCGCCCGGACTTATTTCCGAAAGCGACACCTTGAATGGCTGATTTGCGATTAGTTTTGACAAGGCAAGACGCCTTTATCAAAACCAGCAGAGTATAGCACCCCCCTGGGCAAACCCCGATGAAAAACGACCTTCACGCCCGGCGGGCAGCCATCCAGACCCGACGTGTGAGCCTGGCGCAGACGCTGCTTGAAGCCCGCGATGCCAGCTTGTCGGACGCCTGCCGCCACGCTTTCATTGAATCGCCCGCGGCCGTGCTCGAGCAATCTGCGGCTCAAACCCCGGACTCACCCGACACACGACCACTGGCCGGCCTGCCCATTTCCGTCAAGGACTTGTTTGACGTTGCAGGGCAAACCACGCGGGCCGGCTCGACGGTGCTGGCCGACCGGCCACCTGCCGAGCTGGATTGCCCGGCGGTCGCCCGCCTGCGCGCTGCCGGCGGGCTGATTGCAGGACGCACCAACATGGTGGAGTTCGCTTTTTCGGGCGTGGGCATCAATCCGCACTACGGCACGCCGGCCAATCCCGCCGACGCTGCGATTGCCCGAATACCCGGTGGCTCGTCTTCTGGCGCGGCCGTATCGGTGGCTACCGGCGCGGCCTATGCAGCGCTCGGCTCGGACACAGGGGGATCGCTGCGCATTCCGGCGGCACTTTGCGGACTGGTCGGGTTTAAGAGCACGACACGCCTGGTGCCAACCACTGGCGCCCTGCCCTTGTCGACATCGCTGGACACTGTAGGGGCTTTGACGCGGTCGGTGCGCGACGCCGTCACCTTGCATGAGGTCCTCTCGGCCGAGCGTGTGAGCCTTTCGGGCAAACCGTTGGCGCAAATGCGCCTGGCCGTGCCGCAGCATGTGCTGCTGGACGCCTTGGAGCCAGCCGTGGCGCGGGCTTTTGAGCACAGCCTGGACGCTTTGCGCCAAGCCGGCGCACACATCGAGGAAATCAAGCTCACTGAAATTGGCGATCTGGCCCGCATCAACGCCACCGGTGGCCTGTCGGCGGCTGAAAGTCACGCCTGGCACCGCGAGCTGCTGTCAAAGCACCAAGCTCAGTACGACCCGCGCGTGGCAATGCGGATTCTCAAGGGTGCATCCATGTGCGCAGCCGATTACATCGACCTCTTGAACGCCCGCAAAGATTGGATCGCCCGCATGAGGCGCGCCATCCAGGGCTTTGACGCGCTACTCTCGCCCACCGTGCCTCTGGTGGCGCCGCCCATGGCGCCTTTGGTCAAGGACGACAACGCTTTTTTTGCAGTCAACAGCTTGCTGCTGCGAAACACCGCCGTGGTCAACATGCTCGATGGCTGCGGGATTTCCATTCCTTGCCAAGCGCCGGGTGAGTTGCCGGTGGGGCTGATGCTCTGGCACGCTGAGATGCAGGACGATGCTGTGCTGAATGCGGCGCTTGCCACCGAAGCCGTGCTGGACAAAGCGTACAACTGAAAGTCTTTTAACGACCTGAAGTACGGCCTGCACCACCATGTCCCTGCCCCGCAAGATCACCACTGATCAAAGCCATGCGCTGTATGACGTGGCGGCCACCCGCCAGATAGAACAAGAAGCGCAAGCCACCGGCCCAGTGCCCAGTTTGATGCAAAGAGCGGGCATGGCCACGGCGAAGTTGGCCTTGGCGCTGGCACCGCATGCCCAAAAAATATGGGTAGCCTGCGGCCCGGGCAACAACGGCGGCGATGGCTTCGAGGCCGCACTTGCCCTGCACCAGGCGGGGAAATCCGTGTGCCTGACCTGGACGGGCTACGCCCAAGCTGATGCCAAGCAGCCTGATGACGCAAGGCAAGCGCGCCTACGCGCCGAGGCCGCTGGCTTGCACATCAGTGCACAGGCGCCTGAGCACTTTGATTTGGTGGTGGACGCGCTTTTGGGCATAGGTGGCAGCTTCAAACCTGAGCACCCGTGCAGCGCCCAGATGTCAGACTGGCTGGAGCACATGAGGCGGCACATGCATGACCACGGCACGCCCGTGCTCTGCGTGGACCTTCCGACGGGGCTGGATGCGGACAGGGGAACGCTGGGTGGCCCGCACTCAAATCCAAGTCCGCTTCACCGGGCAGCGAATGCGCTGCCGCTGCGGCACACGCTGAGCCTGCTCACCCTCAAGCCAGGGCTTTTCACCGCTGATGGCCGCGACTGGGCGGGTCAAGTCTGGTTCGACGATTTGGGCGTTTTAGCGCCAGCAGACGTCCAGCCCTGCGCCACCTTGACGGGGAGCGACACACTGCACTCGACAGCCAGTCGAGGCCTGCACGCCAGCCACAAGGGAAGCTACGGCGACGTGGCTATTTTGGGCGGCGAAATAGCGGTAGCGGAAGGCAGATCGGATGGCTCTCCTGGCACGTCGCGCAGCAGCATGGCAGGCGCAGCCTTGCTGGCGGCGCGCGCGGCCTTGCATGGTGGCGCGGGGCGGGTGTATGTCGCGCTGCTCGGTGCGGGCGGGCCTTTAACTGACCCCCTTCAGCCGGAGTTGATGTTTCGCGCTCCCGACGCATTGGACCTCACACAGCAAGTTGTGGTGGCGGGCTGCGGCGGCGGACCATCCATTCGCAAGTACCTGCCTGGGGTGCTTTCAAGGGCACGCAAGTTGGTGCTGGACGCAGACGCGCTGAACGCCATCGCCGAGGACAGCGCGCTGCAGGCGCTGCTGGCAGCCCGCACGGGGCGCGGTTTTTGCACGGTTCTTACGCCGCATCCGCTGGAGGCTGCCCGGCTGCTGAAGCTAAGCACAGCCCAAGTGCAGGCTGATCGCCGTGAATGTGCCGAGGTACTCGCAAAACGCTTTGGCTGCGTGCTGGTGCTCAAAGGTTCAGGCAGCGTGATCGCCGCTCCCGAACACATGACAGCCATTAACCACAGCGGCAACGCCCTGCTTGCCACCGCCGGAACAGGCGATGTGTTGGCCGGCCTGATAGGCGCGGCCATGGCTCAGGGTCTGGATGCGAGGGCGGCTGCCGTTCGCAGCTGCTTTCAGCACGGTCAGGCGGCTGACACATGGATGCAAGAAAACAGGGGTGCTGCTCTCACGGCTTCCGAGCTGGCGGCATGCCTCAAGCGCTGTTAAGTGCTGTTGAGGCACTGATCTGTCCGGACAGGCGTCCGAACTTACTCGCCAATTCAGCCGACGAACATCAAGCCAATCTGCAAGATCAGCATCAAGACCAGGACAGACAAGTCAATTCCGCCAACGGTTGGCACCACGCGTTGAATAGGCGCCAACACCGGCGCCACGAGCCTTGCAAGCAAGCCATAGGCATAAGAGCCCGGCTGAACCCATGACAAGATGGCGTAGCCAAGGACCAGCATGAACATGGTTTGAAGGCCCACGCGAATCAGCATTTGCAGCGCCATCACTGGCAAGCTCAATCCCATGCCCATCATGGACGCGCCGCCCAGGAGCAGCCCCATGAGCCCGGCGTAGACCAGCGCAAACAACACGGCCGAAAGCAGACTCGCTATATCCAGCCGAGATTTGGCCAGCGCCTTGGGCAGGACGCGACGCAAAGGTTTGACCAGCCAGTCCGTCACGGCCATGACAAAAAAGCCGGGCTGCGCGCTCATGTTGATGCGCAAGCCGTTCATGTAGGCGCGCAGCAAAGCCGACGCCATCAGCACAAAAAAGACCGTTTCCAGGAGAAAAGCAAGTACGCGCAAAAACATGCTCAACGCCTTGGCTTTTTGGCGGGCTTGCGGGCACCGGCCGAAGCCACCCGCTTGACGGCCGCTTTGAGCGCCTGAATCGGTGAACGCGATTCACGGGATGGCAAAGGCTCGGCCTTGCCACCACGACCACCTGAGCGGCCTGCTGCCTTCTCGCGTTTGCCCGAACGCTTCTCGCCCGAGCGACGCCCGGCGCCTGATTCGTCCGAAGCCGTATCTGAACCCGATTTGTCCCGCATAGCCCGGACCAGCAGGTCGTCGCCATCATGAACCAGACGAAAGTCGATCTTGCGGCCGTCCAGGTCCACGCGGCTGACTTGCACCCGCACTCGCGTGCCGATGGCGTAACGCATGCCCGTGCGCTCGCCGCGAAGCTCCTGCCGTGCTTCGTCAAAGCGGAAGTATTCGCCGCCGAGCTCGGTGATGTGCACCAGGCCTTCGACGTACATCGCATCTAGCGTGACGAAGATGCCGAAAGTCGTGGCCGAGCTGACCACGCCGCCGAACTCCTCGCCCAGGTGCTCGCGCATGTACTTGCACTTGAGCCAGGCCTCGACGTCGCGGCTGGCTTCGTCGGCGCGTCGCTCGTTGGCACTGCAATGCAGGCCGGCGGCTTGCCAGGCCAGCTGGTCGGCACTTTGCTTGCGCGGGGGCTGAGCACCTGAATCCTTGGCGCGGGTCGCCAGGCGCTTGGACAGCTTGGCTTCTGCCTCGCCGGGTGTCGGCAAGCTGGGCAACTGGTATTTGGCCTGGTTCAAGATGGCCTTGATCACCCGATGCACCAGCAAATCCGGATAACGGCGGATCGGGCTGGTGAAGTGGGTGTAAGCCTCGTAAGCCAGACCGAAGTGGCCGCTGTTCATCGGCGTGTAAATCGCCTGCTGCATTGACCGCAAAAGCATGGAGTGGATCTGCTGCGCGTCCGGCCGGTCTTTGGTGGCCTGCGCAATCGCCTGGAACTCGCCGGGCGCCGGATCGTCACTGATGGTCAGCGCCAAGCCCGTGGCCTTGAGGTAGCTGCGCAGAATGTCTTTCTTTTCAGGCGTCGGGCCTTCGTGCACGCGGAACAGGCCCACATGCTTGCTCTGCGCAATAAAGTCCGCCGAGCAGACGTTGGCCGCCAGCATGGCTTCTTCGATCAAGCGGTGCGCAGCGTTGCGCGTGCGCGGCACGATCTTCTCGATTCGGCCCGCGTCGTCACAAACGATTTGCGTCTCGGTGGTTTCAAAGTCCACCGCACCCCGCACGCCGCGCTCTTTGAGCAAGGCTTGATAAACATCGTGCAAGTCGAGCAAGTTCGGCACCAAAGCCTTGCGCTGCCCCGCTTCAGGGCCACGCGTATTGGCCAAGATGGCCGCGACTTCGTTGTAGGTGAAGCGGGCATGGCTGAACATCACCGCCGGGTAGAACTGGTACGCGTGCACCTCGCCCTTGGCCGTGATCAGCATGTCGCAGACCATGCACAAGCGCTCGACGTTCGGGTTAAGCGAGCACAGGCCGTTGGACAGCTTTTCCGGCAGCATGGGGATCACGCGGCGCGGGAAGTACACGCTGGTAGCCCGGTCATACGCATCAATATCAATGGCGCTGCCTGTTTCCACATAGGCAGACACATCGGCAATGGCCACCAGGAGGCGCCAACCTTTGCTGCGACCGACCTTGGCGGGCTCGCAGTACACCGCATCGTCAAAGTCGCGAGCGTCTTCGCCGTCGATGGTGACGAGCGGAACGTCGGTCAGGTCAACACGGCCTTGCTTGTCTTGCGGACGCACGCCGTCGGGCAGGGCTCTGGCCAAAGCCAGCGCAGCATCGCTGAACTCATGCGGCACGCCGTACTTGCGCACCGCAATCTCAATTTCCATGCCGGGATCGTCGATCTCGCCCAGCACTTCTTTCACGCGGCCGACAGGCTGGCCGAAAAGCGCGGGCGGCTCGGTCAGTTCAACGACGACCACCTGGCCCGGCTTGGCCGTGCCCGTCGCGCCTTTGGGGATGAGAACATCTTGGCCGTAGCGCTTGTCCTCCGGTGCCACCAGCCACACGCCACTTTCTTGCAGCAGGCGGCCAATGATGGGATTGGGCGAGCGCTCGATGATTTCGGTAACCCGGCCTTCTGGCCGGTTCTTGCGGTCGTGGCGAACGATGCGCGCCTTTACCCTGTCCTTGTGCAGGACAGCCCGCATCTCATTGGGCGGCAGGTAAATATCTGCCTCGCCATCGTCGCGCTGCACAAAACCATGACCGTCGCGATGGCCTGAGACCGTGCCTTCGAATTCGGCAAGCAGGCTGGACACCTGGCTGGACGGAGGATGTGTCGTTTTAATAAGAAGACTCTTGAGTTGAGATGGGGGGATGAGTTGCATTGAGCCCAATTTGGCAAATTGAGCTGCTAAAAAACCTGGCTCAAGAACAGCATAAGCCATCCGCAATGCGCGCCAATTTCAGACGACCTCATGAGGCAGAGAAACTTGAAAATTTTTTACGTTCGCCTCTGAAGGCCAGCTCGTCTAATGGTACACTCTTGGCTGTGCCCGGGTGGCGGAATTGGTAGACGCGCACGGTTCAGGTCCGTGTATCGCAAGATGTGGAGATTCGAGTTCTCTCCCGGGCACCATAGATACCCCAACAAGAAAAAGCCGCTGAGTTTTCAGCGGCTTTTTTTCGTCTGTGCTCATTCGCTTGCTCTCTGACTTGACCTCGGGTCAGCACAAAGCCGACCCGAGGTCGCCTGCGTTTAGATAGGCACCGCCACCAGATCATGGCCTTGCGTGCCCACAATGCGCGCCCGCGTGAACTCACCCACCTTCAAGGTCTTGCTCAGTTTTTCTGGCGGCAGCAATTTCACAACGCCGTCGATCTCAGGCGCATCGGCATAACTGCGGCCCTGGCCGCCCTTGCGGCCCAGCGCTGGCGCTGAATCGACCAGAACCTGCATGGTCGCGCCCACGCGCTCTTGCAGTTTTTGGGCCGAAACTTCTTCAGCCACCGCCATGAAACGCGCCCTGCGTTCTTCGCGCACTTCCAGCGGCAACATGCCTGGAATGTCGTTGGCGGCAGCGCCAGCAACAGGGCTGTAGGCAAAGCATCCCGCGCGGTCAATGCGAGCTTCGCGCATGAAGTCCAGCAAATGACTGAATTCGGCTTCGGTCTCGCCAGGGAAACCGGCAATGAAAGTGCTGCGAATCACGATTTCCGGGCACATTTCGCGCCAACGGGCTATGCGCTCCAGGTTTTTCTCGCCACTGGCCGGGCGCTTCATGCGCTTGAGCACGTCGGGGTGGCTGTGCTGCAAAGGCACATCCAGATAAGGCAGTACCAGGCCGGTGGCCATCAGGGGAATCACCTCGTCCACGCTCGGGTAAGGGTAGACGTAATGAAGACGCACCCAGGCGCCAAAAGGTTCAGCCAAATCACCCAAGGCTTGCACCAGATCCAGCATGCGCGTCTTGATCGGCTTGCCGTCAAAAAAGCCGGTTCGGTATTTCACGTCCACGCCATAAGCCGAGGTGTCCTGGCTGATGACCAGCAGCTCTTTGACGCCGCCTTCAAACAGCGCCCGGGCTTCCTTCAGCACATCGCCAATCGGGCGGGACACCAGATCGCCGCGCATGGACGGGATGATGCAAAAAGTGCAGCGGTGGTTGCAGCCTTCGCTGATCTTTAAGTAAGCGTAGTGCCTGGGCGTGAGCTTGATGCCGGCGATGCCAAAGGCCTGGGGCACCAGGTCTAAAAACGGGTCATGTGGCTTGGGCAGGTTCAGGTGAACTGCGTCCATCACTTCTTGGGTGGCGTGCGGGCCTGTGACGGCCAGCACGCTGGGGTGCATGTTCTTGACCAAGTTGCCGCCGCCCTCACCCGACTTGGCGCCCAGGCAACCGGTCACGATCACCTTGCCGTTGGCGGCCAATGCCTCGCCAATGGTGTCCAGGCTTTCGCGCACGGCGTCGTCGATGAAGCCGCAGGTGTTGACGATGACGAGGTCAGCGCCTTCAAACGTCTTGGAGGTTTCGTAACCCTCGGCACTGAGCTGAGTCAAGATGAGCTCAGAGTCGGTCAAAGCCTTGGGGCAGCCGAGGCTGACGAAGCCAACCCGGGGGGCGGCCTTGGCTTTTTCGGGGTTGGAAGAAGTCGCGGGTGCGGCGCTGGCGCCGGTCAAAATTGAACTCATATTTCCATTGTCTCAGAGCCTTGCACTTCCAGCCGCTACACTGAAATCATGGTGCGCCCTCCTCTCAAACATTGCCGCGAATGCGGTGCCGCGGTGGCCTATCGCCTGCCCGACGACGGCGACACGCGCCACCGGGCTATTTGCACGCAATGCCACACCGTTCACTATGAAAACCCCCTCAACGTGGTGGGTACGGTGCCGGTCTGGGGCGAGCATGGCGAGCAGGTGCTGCTGTGCAAGCGCAACATAGAGCCGCGCTGGGGCAAGTGGACCTTGCCTGCCGGCTTTATGGAACTGGGCGAGACCACGGCCGAAGGCGCCGCGCGCGAGACCGACGAAGAAGCCGGCGCGCAGTTTGAAATTCAAGACCTTTTTTCAGTGATGAACGTGGTGCGCGTGGGCCAGGTGCATCTTTTTTACCGGGCCCGACTTTTGAGCCCCGAGTTCAACCCGGGCCACGAAACCATTGAAGCGCGCCTTTTTACTGAAGACACGATTCCCTGGGACGAGATCGCTTTTCGCACCGTCAAGGAAACGCTGGAGCGTTACTTTGACGACAGGCGCAAAGGGCACTTCCGCACCCACGTCATCGACATCGCCTAACTACGACTCTCCGGCTTGCCGATCAGCCAGCCGTTTGATGCCGCCAAGACCCGTTCAGCGTCGCGACCTTTCACACCTCTTTTAGTACCTCTGCATGTTCAAGACCGCATCGTTTTTCCGCATCGCCCCTGACTTCGTCATCCCGCCTCTGGACGCCCTTGAAGTTGCCTTGCAGGCCACGCGCTTTGTGCCTTGCGGCGCTACCCAACCCGAGTCCAGCGGTTGGGTCGCGCCCCGGGGCAATAAGAGCGTCTCGCTGGTGGAAAGCGTGGGCGGCCAGATCATGCTGAAACTGTGCACCGAGCGCCGGCCGTTGCCAGCCTCGGCGGTGAAGGCCGCGGTGGAAGAACGCATCGAAAAGTACAAGGAGGAGACGGGCCAGGAGCGCGTAGGCGCCAAGATCAAGAAAGCTTTCAAGGAAGAAGTCATCATTGACTTGCTGCCGCGCGCCTTCACCAAACGAAGCAGCACGCTGCTGTGGATCGACCCAGTGCATCACTTTTTGGTGGTGGACACGGGCAGCTTGAGCGGGGCGGACAAGATCGTGACCTATCTGGTCGAGGCTCTGAACGAGGTGCCAGGCTCGCACCCCGGCCTGGGCGTCAAGCCCGTGCAGACAACTCTTTCGGCCGCTACGGCCATGGCTTTTTGGCTGTCGAACAAAGAAGCTCCACACGGATTTACGGTAGACCGCGACTGCGAACTCAAAACGCCTGATGACCTCAAGGCCACGGTGCGTTATTCGCGCCATACGCTGGAAATCGACGAGGTGGCCGAACACATTGCCGCGGGAAAAGTGCCGACGCAACTGGCGCTGACTTGGAATGATCGCGTCTCTTTCATGTTGACTGAAACCGCTCAGGTGAAAAAGCTCAAGCTGCTCGACGTGGTGCTCGATGGCGTGCAGGACGGCGGCAAAGACGACGATGGCTTTGACACCGACATGGCGATTCTCACGGGCGAGTTGTCGGGCTTGCTGCCTGACCTGCTGGATGCGCTGGGCGGCGAGCTCACACCTGGTGGCGCTGACACGGTCGAAAGCCAAAGCGCCAGCACGAGCACGACAGGCAAGTCCGAAGTCGATACCCAGCCCTTTTAAATCGGCAGCACAGGAGCCAAGGCCATGACGCAACAAGCCCTTACTCAGCTGACGTCTGAAGAAACATCGACGCTGACGCGCCGCCATTGGCTGAGCCTGGCCGGCATCGCCCTGACCAGCCCAGCCTGGGCGCAGGCACCTGCAGCATCAGCGTGCTGGACGGCACTGGAGAGCGAAGCGCGTGGACAAACCGTGCGCTTCAACGCCTGGGCGGGCAGCGAGCGCATCAACGCCTATTTGCAGTGGGCAGCCGCTGAGCTCAAACGCACGCACGGCGTCACGCTCGAGCACGTCAAGATCAGCGATGCGGCAGACGTGGTGCGGCGCGTACGCAATGAAAAAGCCGCCGCGCGCGGCGCTGCCGAGGGCAGCGTTGACCTGGTCTGGATCAACGGCGAGAACTTTGCCGCGATGAAACGCGACGCTCTGCTCTTTGGGCCCTTTGCCGAAGGCCTGCCCAACTTTCGCCTGGTCGACACGGAAGGCAAGCCCACCACACGGCTGGACTTTTCTGTGCCCACCGAGGGCATGGAGTCGCCCTGGGGCATGGCCCAGCTGACTTTTTTTGCAGACGCCGCAGCGCTCCCCAATCCACCGCAAAGCATGAACGAGTTGCTGGCCCTGGCCAAGCGCCAGCCGGGGCGAATCACTTACCCACGCCCGCCGGACTTTCATGGCACGACCTTCATCAAACAGGCCTTGCTGGAGTTCGCGCCCACTCCGGTCTTGTTGGGCCGGCCAGTGACGCCGGAGGCCTTTGCTCAGCAAACTGCCGCTCTGTGGCCCTTCCTCGATGCTCTGCACCCAACCCTTTGGCGCGGTGGCAAGCAGTTCCCGCAAAACGCCGCCGCCGTTCGGCAAATGATGGCCGACCGCGAGTTGCTGCTGGCGCTGACATTCAACCCCAACGAAGCGGCCAACGAGATCGCGGCCAAGCTCCTGCCCGCCAGCGTCAAAAGCTGGCAGTTCAAAGGAGGCACGATTGGCAACACGCATTTCGTGGCCATTCCTTACAACGCCCCGAGCAAGGCGGCCGCGCAAGTTGTTGCCAACTTTTTGCTGTCGCCACAGGCCCAGGCCCGCAAGGCCGACACCGCGCAATGGGGCGACCCGACCGTGCTGAACATGACCAAACAGACGGCCGCGGAACGTGCGCTTTTCGCAGCGGGCGCGCAGCCCGGTCAAGTGACGCAAGCCGCGCCCGCACTGCCTGAGCCGCATGCGTCTTGGGTCGATCCGCTTGAAAAGGAATGGGTCCGCCGCTACGGTGGCTGATCCAAGGGCGCATCGCGATGCCATCGCTTGCGCGCATGGGCTTGTGTCTACATGCAAAACCGTCGTTGGCGAGAGCCATGGCGATCGCCATGCTCATGGTCTCGGCCTGGTTGCCGACCGCCTGGTCCGCGCTGCAAGCCATCAGTCAAGCCAGCAAGCCGGAGGGCTGGGCAGCGCTGCTGGCCGCTCCCCAACTGCCCAGCGCGCTCAGCCTCAGTATTGGGACTGGCCTTGCAGCCACCGCGGTGGCGTGGTGGGTCAGCGCCTGGCTGCTGGCACAAGGTTTTGTGCACAGGCGACTGGGCCGCTGTCTCAAGGGCGTGCCCATCATGTTGGCAACGCCACATGCAGCGCTCGCCATCGGATTGGTTTTTTTGCTGGCACCCAGTGGCTGGCTGCTGCGGCTGCTGTCACCTGACCTGACCGGCTTTGACGTGCCGCCGCCCTGGCGAACCACGCAAGACCCCTGGGGCTTAGGCCTCATCCTGGCGCTCGCGGCCAAGGAAATTCCTTTCATGCTTTGGATCGCAGCCTCCCAGCTGCAACGCGAAGACCTGCGCCGCCGATGGCAGGCGGAGTACGCCGTGGCCCTGACCTTGGGACACACGCCGCGTGATGCCTTCAAGCGTGTCATCTGGCCGCAATTGGCGCCTCGCCTGGCCTGGCCCTTATGGGCCGTGCTGGCCTACAGCCTGACGGTGGTCGACATGGCGCTGGTGATCGGCCCAGCGACACCGCCCACCTTGGCCGTGCTGGCCTGGCAATGGCTGCAAGACGCCGATGGCCTGACACAGCAGCAAGGAGCGGCAGCAGCCGGGCTGCTAGCCTTGGTCTCAGGCGGTATCGCTGCCATGTTCTGGGCGCTCGCGTCATGGCATGCCTCAAAAACAAGGCTCCGCAGCCACCCGAGCCAGGCTCAGGTGAACGAACTTGATGGCCCAAGCCGCTGGCGCTTGTCTTGGTCGACGGGAAGCACCGGCGTCTGGCTGCTGCGCAGCCTGTATGCCGCGTCCCTGCTCGCACTGGCCGTGGGCAGCTTTTCAGGGCTCTGGCCTTTTCCCGCCCTGCTACCCACGCAGTGGACGAACGGCGCCTGGCAATCCGTGTGGCAAAGCCGGGACACGCTCAGCACCACGCTGGGCTTGGGATTGGCGTCGGCCAGCCTGGCGCTGCTCTGGAGCGTGGCCTGGTTTGAGCTGCTGTCGCGCGCGTGGGAGGCCCGGCTGCGCCCCCTGCTCTACCTGACATTGCTGATGCCTGGCGTGCTGTGGGTGCTGGGCATGCACACGCTGAGCCTCTATGCCGGGCTCGACGGCCATTGGCTCGGGTTGCTGTGGGCTCACCTGCTGATGACGCTGCCTTATGTGATGCTGGCCCTGAGCTCGTCCTACCCCGCTTTCGACCCCCGCTATGCCCAGCTGAGCGCAAGCCTGGGTCGCAGCCGCTGGTCGTTTTTGTGGGCCGTGAAATGGCCTTTGCTCAAGCGGGCGCTGGCATCAGCTTTCGCCGTGGGCTTTGCGGTCAGCGTGGCCCAATATTTGCCAACGCTGTACATCGGGGCCGGGCGGTTCAGCACGGTCACCACCGAATCAGTGGCCTTGGCGGCCGGTGCGCAGCGCTCTTTGACGAGCGCGTATGCCTGGCTTCAGTGGTGCCTTCCGGTTGCGGTCTTTGGCATCGCGGCCTGGCTGGGACGGACGCGCAAATTTCCCCAACTTTCCACCAGAACAACAACATGAGCCTGGACGTTCACATCCAACGCCTGGGCACGCCGGCCCGCGCTTTCATTGAAGACCTGCGCCTTCATGTCGAGCCCGGTCAGATACTCACGCTCATGGGTCCCAGCGGCTCGGGCAAGAGCTCGGTGCTGGCCGGCATTGCCGGCACCCTGGCGCAACTGAACGATGCAGAAGCACAGCCCGGTCGCACGCCATTGACCATGCGTGGCACGGTGCACCTGAACGGCCAGGACGTCTCAAGCTGGCCTACCGAGCGACGCGGCATTGGCTTGCTGTTCCAGGAGCCACTGCTGTTTGCGCACATGAGCGTGGGCGAGAACCTGCTCTTCGCCATTCCGGCTGGCAGACCCGAGGAACGGCAGGCGCTCCTGGCGCAGGCACTGACGGATGCCGGGCTTTCTGGCTATGCGCAGCGCGATCCTGCCACCCTCTCGGGTGGCCAGAAAGCGCGCATTGCACTGATGCGCGCCTTGCTGGCCAAGCCAAAAGCCCTCTTGCTCGATGAGCCGTTTTCCAAACTGGACACCGCCCTGCGCAGCCAGTTCCGCGAATTCGTGTTTGCCCACCTGCGCCAACGCGGCATCCCAGCCATTTTGGTCACCCATGACGAGCTGGACATCGCTGACCCCAGCCTGGCCGTGAACTTAGGGTGAACGCAAGGGCTCACGCCATCTGTGCCGTCAGCTACCCCTCAATTTCAGCCCTTAAAATGTTTCACAAAGGACTCACAATGACCACGACAACTCCCCGAATCATCTACACCCTGACCGACGAAGCCCCGTCCCTGGCGACTGCGTCGTTTTTACCCATCGTCCGCACTTTTGCCGCACCCGCTGGCATCGACGTGGTGGCGAGCGACATTTCAGTGGCAGCCCGTGTATTGGCTGAGTTCCCGGAGTTCCTGACCGAAGCTCAAAAAGTGCCGGACAACCTGGCCGAGCTGGGTCGCCTGACCATGCAGCCCAGCGCCAACATCATCAAGTTGCCCAACATCAGCGCCTCCGTCGGCCAACTGGTGGCCTGCATCAAGGAACTGCAAGGCAAGGGTTATGCATTGCCCGACTACCCCGAATCGCCGAAGACCGAGGAAGAAAAAGCCCTGCGCGCACGCTACAACAAGTGCACCGGCTCGGCCGTGAACCCCGTGCTGCGCGAAGGCAACTCGGACCGCCGCGCACCACGCGCCGTCAAGGAATTCGCCCGCAAGAACCCACACAGCATGGCGGAGTGGAGCCAGGCTTCTCAGTCGCACGTGTCCCACATGCACGCCGGTGACTTCTATCACGGCGAAAAGTCCATGACGCTGGACAAAGCCTGCAACGTGAAGATGGAGCTCATCACCAAGAGCGGCAAGACCATCGTCCTGAAGCAAAAAGTGGCGCTGCTCGATCGCGAGATCATTGACAGCATGTTCATGAGCAAGAAAGCCATGGAGGCTTTCTACGAGAAAGAAATTGAAGACGCCCGCAAGACCGGCGTGATGTTCTCGCTGCACGTCAAGGCCACCATGATGAAGGTCTCGCACCCCATCGTCTTCGGCCACTGCGTCAAGATCTTCTACCGCGAGGCCTTCGAGAAGCACGGCGCCCTGTTCCAGGAGCTGGGCATCAACGTCAACAACGGCATGGTCGATCTGTACAACAAGATCGCCACGCTGCCGCAGAGCAAACAAGACGAAATCAAGCGCGACCTGCACGCTTGCCACGAGCACCGGCCAGAGCTGGCCATGGTGGACTCGGCCAAGGGCATCACCAACTTCCATTCGCCCAACGACATCATCGTGGACGCCTCCATGCCCGCGATGATCCGCAACGGCGGCAAGATGTGGGACGCCAACGGCCGCCTCAAGGACGTGA
>CAZNQE010000048.1:0-20600 GCA_964575005.1 uncultured Polaromonas sp.
GAACTTTGACGCTGGCGTGGCTTCGGCCGGGGCGCTCTTTGCCGTGCTGCTGGCCAACATTGCCGCCATCTTTTTGATTCGCCTTGTCGGCAAGAACCTGGACAAGTGAGCCCGCCCATGTCTGCACTTTCCACGCCTTCCACTTTGCAGTCTCAGCAAGCGCCCGCGCCCTTGCGCCGCCGTCGCTCGACCTTCACGCCCGCGCTGGCCCTGCGCAGCGTGCTTGCCTGGGGCCTGACGCTGCTGCTGTTCTTTCCGTTGGGCTGGTTGTTGCTCACGGCCTTCAAGACCGAGCTGCAAGCCATCTCTGTGCCGCCGCTGCTGTTTTTTGAGCCGACCCTGGCCAACTTTCATGAGGTGCAAGAGCGCAGCGACTACCTGCTGTATGCCAAGAACTCGGTCATCACCAGCGTGGTGTCCACGCTGCTGGGGCTGGCGATTGCCGCGCCCGCTGCGTACTCGATGGCCTTCTTCAAAAGCCCGCGCACCAAAGACATCCTGATGTGGATGCTCTCGACCAAGATGATGCCGGCCGTGGGCGCGCTGGTGCCCATTTACGTGCTGGCCCAAAAAGCTGAATTGCTGGACACGCAGCTCGCACTCATCATCGTGTTCACGCTGTCCAACCTGCCCATCATGGTGTGGATGCTGTATTCGCACTTCAAGGACATTCCGCACGAGATCCTGGAAGCCGCACGCATGGACGGCGCCACGCTCTGGCAAGAATTCACCCGCGTGCTGCTGCCGCTGGCCGTGGGCGGCCTGGCCTCCACCGGCCTCTTGTGCCTGGTGCTGAGCTGGAACGAAGCCTTCTGGAGCCTGAACCTCAGCTCAGCCAAAGCCGGCACGTTGGCCACCCTGATCGCCAGTTATTCCAGCCCTGAAGGCCTGTTCTGGGCCAAGTTGTCTGCCGCGTCCTTGATGGCGATTGCGCCCATCGTCGTCTTCGGCTGGTTCAGCCAAAAGCAGTTGGTGCAGGGGCTTACTTTTGGGGCGGTGAAATAACTTTCGAAGAGTGTCTAACAAGGCAAGGCTTCGACAGGCTCAGCCCGAACGAGGGAGGAGAGGATTCAACGCCTTCTCTCCGTTCGCCCTGAGCTTGTCGAAGGGCTCAGTCTGAACAGACTGGGGAAGGTTTAGAAAGAAACACGGCTTTTGCGCCGCACGGATTAATGAATTTCAGGAGAGCCGCCATGGCCTATTTGCAACTCAAAGGCATCGAAAAATACTTCGGTGAGCACCGCGCCATCAAGGGCATAGATCTCGCCATCGAGCAGGGCGAGTTTGTGGTGTTTGTCGGGCCGTCTGGCTGCGGCAAGTCCACGCTGCTGCGCTTGATTGCCGGGCTGGAGCAGACCGACGGCGGTCAGTTGCTGCTGCAAGACCGCGACATCACCGAGCTGCCGTCAAGCCAGCGCGACCTAGCCATGGTGTTCCAGAGCTACGCGCTGTACCCGCACATGAGCGTGTATGAAAACATGAGCTTTGCGCTCAAGCTGGCCAAGGCCAGCCCGGCGGTGATCAAAGAAAAAGTCGAGCGCGCCGCCAAGATCCTGGACCTGACGCCTTACCTGCAACGCACGCCCAAAGACCTCTCGGGCGGGCAGCGCCAGCGCGTGGCCATTGGCCGCGCCATCGTGCGCGCGCCCAAGGTTTTTTTGTTTGACGAGCCGCTGTCCAACCTGGACGCCGCGTTGCGCGGCCAGACCCGCATCGAGATCGCCAAGCTGCACCGCGACCTGGGCGCGACCACCATTTACGTGACGCACGACCAAGTGGAAGCCATGACCCTGGCTGACCGCGTGGTGGTGTTGCGTGACGGGCAGATCGAACAGGTCGGCACGCCGCTTGAGCTCTATGACAAGCCGGCCAACCAGTTCGTGGCGCAGTTCATCGGCACGCCGCAAATGAACGTGCTGCCGCTGACGCAGCTGGCCGCCGGCCTGCAACTGGCTGATGCACCGGCGGGTGGATTTATCGGCCTGCGGCCTGAAAACGTGAGCTTGCAACAGCCCGGCCAGGGCAGCAACTTGCAAGGCACGGTGGACTTGGTCGAGGCCCTGGGCGCCGAGACCTTGATTTATGTGCGTACCGACAGCGGCGCGGCCTTGGTGTCGCGCCAGCACACGCGCAGCGCCTTGCGCGCAGGCGACGCGGTGGGCATTCAGATTGACCAGGCCGCCGCGCACCTGTTTGACGCGCAAGGCCGCGTCAGCCGCGCCGCTGTAGCCAAAGCTGCTTGAAGCGCTGCCCGCCTCCTTTAGACCGAACACGTTTTTCAAACCATGCCTGCTGACGCCACCTCCACCTCGCCCTTCGTCATGCTCCACCTGGGGCTGGGTTCTTTTCATCGCGCGCACCAGGCGCTGTACATGCACCAGCTGCAGCAAAGCGGCGACCGCCGCTGGGCGCTGGCCGGCGGCAACCTGCGGCCCGACATGGCCGAGACGGTGCAAGCCCTGATCGACCAAGGCGGTGCCTACACGCTGGAGACCGTCACGCCGCAAGGCCAGAGCACTTACACCCGCGTGCAGTCGCTGGGCACCTTGGTGCCTTACGCGCCGGGCATTGCAGGCCTCATCCGCATCGGGGCTGAGGCGGCCACGCGCATCATTTCTTTCACCGTCACTGAAGCCGGCTACTACCTCAATGCCGCGCACCAGCTGGACTTGAACTTCGCCGACCTGCAGGCTGATCTGCAAGCCGCCCGCGCCGGCCAGCCCGGCAGCACGATTTATGGCGCGCTCACCGCCATCTTGCGGGCGCGCCGCGCAGCAGGCGCTGGCCCCGTGACGCTGCTCAATTGCGACAACCTGCGCCACAACGGCGAGCGCTCGCGTGGCGGCCTCTTGCAGTTCATTGGCCTGCTGGGCGACGCTGACTTGCTGGCCTGGGTTCAGGCCAACACCCGCAGCCCCAACGCCATGGTGGACCGCATCACGCCGCGCCCCACACCCGCTGTGCGCGCCCGCGTGCTGGCCACCACCGGCGTAGACGACCCAGCCGCGCTCATGGGCGAAAGCTTTATTCAGTGGGTGATTGAAGACGACTTCATTGCTGGCCGTCCCGCTTGGGAAAGCGTGGGCGTGGAGATGGTCCAGTCCGTGCAGGCCTATGAAGAAGCCAAGATTCGCCTGCTCAACGCGACGCACAGTTGCATTGCCTGGGCCGGCACGCTGGCGGGCTACCAGTTCATTCATGAAGGCACGTTGGACGCAGAGATTCGCCGTTTCGCATTTGACTACGTGACCGACGACGTGATGCCGGTGTTGGACACGCCCGAGCGCCCTTGCCCGCTCGACCTCGCGGCCTACCGCGACGTGGTGCTGGACCGCTTTGCCAACCCGGCCATTGAAGACACCAACCAGCGCGTGGCGATGGACGGCTTTTCAAAAATCCCCGGCTTCATCGCGCCCACGGTGCAAGAGCGCCTGGCCCGCGGTGAGTCGATTGACAGCGTGGCCATGTTGCCGGCGCTGTTCCTGGCCTACCTGCAGCGCTGGCATGCCGGGCAGATTCCGTACACCTACCAGGACCAGGCCATGGACCCGGCGGTTGCGCACGCCATTTGCGCTGCCGAAGACCCGGTGGCCGCGATGGCCGCCAACGCCACGCTTTGGGGCCCGCTGGCCAGTGACGCCCGCTTGGTCGCTGCCTTGCGCAAAGCCAGCGCGCGCGTGCACAACTTTGTGGCTGCGCGTGCCGCTGTGGCCTGAGCTTTCAACATCCAAAACATTTAACTGCTTACTGCAACCGACATGACCCAAGCCAACACGACTTCTCCCATAGCCCAACGCCTGCAAGGCAAACACGCCATCCTCACCGGCGCTGCCGGCGGCATCGGCCTGGCCGTGGCTGAGGCCTTCTTGGCCCACGGCGCCAAATGCAGCGTGGCCGACATCGGCCCAGCCCCCACGCCCGAGCTGGCCGCGCTCATCGCCCGCCACCCTGACGCGCTGCAGTACATCCCCACCGACGTGACGCAGACCGCGCAAATCGATGCGTTGGTGAGCGCTGCCAGCGCACGCTTTGGCACGGTCACCACGCTGTTCAACAACGCTGCGATTTTTGACATGGCGCCGCTGCTCGACAGCAACGAAGCCATGTTCGATCGCATGTTCGCGGTCAACGTCAAAGGCGCCTTCTTTGCCATGCAAAAAGTGCTGGCGCACATGGTGGCCGCAGGCGTGCAGGGCGGCGCGGTCATCAACATGGCCTCCCAAGCCGGCCGTCGCGGCGAGGCTTTGGTGTCGCATTACTGCGCCACCAAGGCGGCCATCGTCAGTTACACGCAAAGCGCGGCGCTGGCCATGGCGCCGCACCGCATTCGCGTCAACGGCATTTCCCCCGGCGTCATCGACACGCCAATGTGGAAGCATGTGGATTCGCTCTTTGCCAAGTACGAAAACCTGCCGCTGGGCGAGAAGAAAAAGCGCGTCGGCCTGGCTGTGCCGCTGGGCTACATGGGCGCGCCGGCTGACATCTGCGGCGCGGCTGTGTTTTTGGCTAGCGACGAGGCCTCTTACATCACTGCACAAACGCTGAATGTGGACGGCGGCAGCGTAATGTCCTGAAGTGTTAAAAAGCCAGCATGTCCAGCATCGTCCGCGCTCCCCAACGCCAGTTCAAGCCCGAGCTTGAGCGCGACTTCACGCGCCGGCCCGAGCTGGGCTATGAGCGGCCCGATGAGGTCGGCTTCATTCGCTGCCTGGCGCATGGCTTTCCCACGCCGCTGGCGCGCTGGCATTACCACGACGAGTACGAGCTGCACCTGATCACCGCCACCTCGGGCAAGGTGTTTGTGGGCGACTGGATCGGGCAGTTTCAGCCCGGCCAACTGGTGCTGACAGGGCCGCGCCTGCCGCACAACTGGGTCAGCATGGACATGACCGAACCCGTGCCCGAACGCGACCTGGTGATCCAGTTCGCGCACGAGCCCATCGAGGCGGGCAGCAAGCACATTCCGGAATTGCGCGAGGTGATGCCGCTGCTGGAGCGCGCCAAGCACGGCATCGAATTTTTTGGTTTGTATCCGCAGGCCCTGGCGCACTGGAAAGCCGTGAAAGCCTCGCACGGCCTGAACCGCTTTGCAGCTTTTTGCCTCTTTCTAGGCGAGTTGGCGCGCTGCACTGACTACCGATTGCTGTCCAACGCGCAATTGCAAAGCGTGGACAACGACGCGCAGCTTGACCAGATCAACGTCATCGTCAGCCGCATCACCGAAAAGCTGACCGAGCCGCTTTCAGCCGCCGACATGGCGCTGGAACTCGGCATGACCGAGAGCCGCTTCTCGCGCTTTTTCAAACGCGCCACGGGCAACACCTTCACAGATTTCGTGAACCTGGTGCGCATCAACCGCGCCTGCCAGTTGTTGCTGGACACCGACCGGCCGATTGCCTTGGTGGCTTATGAAGTGGGCTTCAACAACCTGGCCAATTTCAATCGGCGTTTTCAAGACATCAAGGCAATGACGCCCAGCGAATACCGCCGTCAGGGCGCCAAGCGCTTTGGCCTGCGGCCGGTTTAGTTTTTTCGCTTTATTTCGCTGTATGTACCTCGGCATTGATCTGGGCACCTCGGGTGTCAAGCTGCTGCTGCTTGACGACGCGCACCGCGTGCACGCCAGCGCAGACGCAGCTTTAACGCAGCAACAACCGCAACCCAATTGGAGCGAGCAACACCCGACCGACTGGTGGCATGCGTTGCAAGCCGCCGCTGCGCAATTGCGCGACGAGGAACCCGCCGCCTGGGCACGTGTGCGTGCCATCGGCCTGTCAGGCCAGATGCACGGTGCGGTGGTGCTGGACGCACAAGACCAGGTGCTGCGCCCCGCCATCTTGTGGAACGACGGCCGCGCCAGCGCCGAATGCGCCGAGCTTGAGCGTGCGGTGCCTGAGTTGCAGCAGATCACCGGCAACCTGGCCATGCCCGGCTTCACCGCGCCCAAGCTGCTGTGGCTACGCCGGCACGAGCCCGCGCTGTTTGCTCAAATCAAGCGCGTGCTGCTGCCCAAGGACTGGCTGCGCTTGCAGCTGACGGGCGAGGCCGTGAGCGAGATGTCGGATGCCTCAGGCATGCTGTGGCTGGACGTGGCCAAGCGCTGCTGGAGCGGGCCCTTGCTGGCCGCTTGCGGCCTGAGCGAAGCGCAGATGCCGCGCCTGGTGGAAGGCAGCCAGGCCAGCGGCACGCTGCGCCCGGCGCTGGCCGCCGCCTGGGGATTGAGCCCGGCCTGTGTGGTGGCCGGCGGTGCAGGCGACAACGCCGCCAGCGCCGTGGGCGTGGGCGCGGTGCGGCCTGGCCAGGGCTTTGTTTCGCTGGGCACCTCGGGCGTGGTGTTCTTGGTCAGCCCCGGCTTCAGCCCGGCGCCGGCCCAGGCGGTGCACGCCTTTGCGCACGCGCTGCCCGGCACCTGGCATCAGATGTCCGTGATGCTCAGCGCAGCCAGCGCCCTGACTTGGGTCACGCGCCTCACGGGCCGCGCCAGCGAAGCCGCACTGGCCGAAGAAGTGGCCGCGCTGCCCGTATCAGCGCGCGCCCAGGCGCCCCTCTTTTTGCCCTACCTCAGCGGCGAACGCACGCCGCACAACAACGCGGACGCCAGCGCCAGCTTTGTGGGCCTGCGCAGCCAGCACGGCCCGGTGGATTTGGCCTACGCCGTCATGGAAGGCGTGGGCTTTGGCTTGATGGACGGCTTGCAGGCCATGCAGCGCGCCAGCGCACAGACGGGCGCGCCGGCCGCTGAAGCACTGGCCTTGGTCGGCGGCGGTGCGCGCAGCGACACCTGGGCTGCCTTGCTCAGCAGCGGCTTGCAACGGCCTTTGGTGCGCCCCGAAGGCGCGCACGCCGCAGCGGCCTTGGGGGCCGCACGCCTGGCCTGGCTGGCCGATGGCGGCACGCTCGAAGACGTGTGCCGCCCCTTGCAAAGCGCCATGCGTTTCGAGCCAGATGCAGCACAAACCCGATTGCTGGCAGCACGCCACGCGCGGTTTCAGGCGCTGTATCCGGCCTTGCATCCCGCGGCATTTCCTGCCGCACAACCTGCCTGATTCAGCTCACTCCTGCCGGCAGCTCAGGTGCCTGGGCTCACGGGCCGTGTCCAGCCCGGTCAACTCATGCAAAGCAGCGGTGCGTCCGTCCGGTCCCAGGTTGAACTCAGCGCGCAAATTGCGATTGCTGTAGACCCGCGCCCGCCCTTCGCCGCCTGCGTCGCGCAGCAGCGTTGCCTTCCCCCAGTCGCCGTCGAGCACGGCTGAGTCTTCATTGACCACGGCCGTGAAACGCACGCCTTCGCCGCAGCGGTAAAGCTGGGTGTCGGCCCTGCTTGCTGCAGCGTCAGTACCGCTGTCGCTGATCTCTGGCGGGTTCCAGCCGCCTTGCGGCGCGCAGCCGGCCAAGCCCAGCAGGGCTGCAAGGATCAGAACGGGTCGAAAGTTGGCAAAGCGTTTGAAGAACGGGTTCATGCCGCAAGGCTAGGTCGGCCCTCAGCGCCGCTGTGCAGGCCATGAAGCTGAGGGCCTATCAGACAAGCTGACGGGGTCAGCGCGTGCGTCCCCCGAGGCTTATTCCGAGTGACAGGCACATGCCTCGCCGTGAGCCGCCGATACCAACTCATCCAAAATGCCGCAGTGCCCTTCGTGGGCGCCTGAGCAACGCCCTCGAAGTTGCAACAACTGTTTCTCGAGCGCCCGCATGCTTTTGAGGCGTGCCCGAACGCGGGCCAGCTGGTTCTCCACCAACACGTCCACTTCGGCGAACTGGGCGTCGGGCTGATCCAAAAAACCCAGCAAGCGGCCCACATCGGCCAGCGGCATGTCCAGCGCGCGGCAGTGGCGGATGAAGGACAGCCGCTCCAAGTGCTCGGCCGCGTAGTCGCGGTAGCCGTTGTCGCGACGCGCTGGCTCGGGCATCAGGCCCTGCTTTTCGTAGTAACGGATGGTCTCCACGTCCACGCCCGTGGCGCGCGCCAGTTCTTTGATCTGCACGGTGAGGCCCTTTCGTTCAAACCTATGTTGACACTGTAGCGACTCCAGGGTTTCCAATGCAGGCATTGAAAGGAAAACCATGTCTGCCCATTGCTGTGAACACGACACCCCCAAAGCTGAGACGCTTGCCAACCTGCCCCGTTACCGCAAGATCCTGTGGATCGCCCTGATCGTCAACGCCGTCATGTTCCTCATCGAGATGGGCGCCGGAGTGCAGGCCGGCTCGCTCTCGTTGCTGGCGGATGCGGTGGACTTTGCTGGCGACGCGCTCAACTATGCGGTGTCGCTCGCTGTGCTCGCCTCGGCGCTAGCCTGGCGCGCCCGAGCGGCCATGCTCAAGGCGGTGAGCATGATGGGCTTTGGCCTTTATGTGCTGGGCGCTGCGTTGTGGGCGCTATGGGCATCGCGGCACGGCGAGGTGCCGCAGGCCGTGACCATGGGCGCGGTGGCGCTGCTGGCACTTGCCGCCAACGTGGCCGTGGCCTGGATGCTTTATGCGTTTCGCGAAGGCGACGCCAACATGCGCAGCGTGTGGCTGTGCTCGCGTAACGACGCCATCGGAAACGCGGCCGTGTTCATGGCCGCGCTCGGCGTGTTTGGCACCGGCTCGGCCTGGCCCGATCTCGCGGTGGCCAGCCTGATGGCGGCGCTGGCGCTTCACGGCGGGTGGACAGTGATGCGGCAAGCCCGGGGAGAAATCGGTACTTAGCTACTTAGGCCACAACACCCACAGCTTGAGCGGCTGGTTCACCTTGCTGGCCAGCGCGCCGGCTTGCGCACCCGTGCCGGCAAAGTAGTCGGCCCGCACTGCGCCCACGATGGCGCTGCCTGTGTCTTGCGCCAGCACCAGCTTTTGCAGCTGCGCGCTCGGCCCGTTCGAAGCCAGCCACACCGGCGTGCCGTAGGGAATGCTTTCTTTGTCCACCGCAATCGAGCGGCCGGCTGTGAGCGGTACGCCTTGCGCGCCGCGCGGGCCGTAGCCTTCGTCTTGCGGCGTCAAGGATTCTTCTCTGAAAAAGATGTAGCGCGGGTTGCTCCACAGCAGCTGCGGCACGCGTTGCGGGTTCTGCGCAGCCCAGGCTTTGGTGGCGTCGGGCCAGGGGTTGATGCGCGTCACGCCCTGCTCCAGCAGCCACTGGTTGATGCTGCGGTACGGCTGCTCGTTGGTGCCCGCAAAGGCCACACGCACGGTGCGCTGGCGACCGTCGGCTTCGGTCAGTTTCAGGCGGCCTGAGCCTTGGATGTGCAGCACCATCGCGTCGATCGGGTCTTCCATCCAGGCAATCTCGCGGCCGCGCAAAGCTGATTGCGCCTCGGGCAAGGTGTCGATGTCTTGCCGGCTGAACCACGGCCTGCGGCTGGCCAGACCTGCCGGCGGCTGGTACAGCGGCACCTGAAAGCCCGCGCCGGGCAAGCGGCTGGCGCGAAACACCGGCTCGTAATAACTGGTGAGCAAGCCGTCGGCGCCGCCCTGCAAATTTTCCACGCGGTAAGGCTGCAGCCGCGATTGCAACCAGGCGCGCTGCGCACCCGCATCGGCAATGCTCAGTTGCCGCACCTCGGGGCACAGCGGCGCAAACACAGGCCCCGGCCGCTCGCAGCTTTTCAGCCAGGCGTTCCAGGCTTCATGCAGCGCATCGTTGTCAAAGCCGGGCAACTCACGCCAGCTCACGGGCACCCAGCGGCTCTTGCCTTGCTGCAACACGCGGGTGCCGGCGGGCAATGTTTCGGCAGGGGCTTCTGCGGGCAGGCGCGGCGGGCTGGCCCCTGGACCCGGCGTGCTCAGCACCGGCCAGCCACCGGCAGAACTGACAGAACCGACAGTACCGGCCGCACGCTGGGGACTCTGCGTGGCGCAACCCGCCAAAGCCAGGGCGACGCTGATAATCGTGAGCTTCAAAAAGTTCCCGCAAAAAGGCGCTGGCATGGTGTTGTTGTTGCTCGAAGCCCTGGCGGCTTTGTTGATCTTGGTGTTCATTGTGTGGTGGACCATGTTTTCAGGCCGCGAAGGGGGCGAGCTGAAGAAGGACGCGACCGAGGCTCCCAAAGCTCCCAAAGCTCCGCAAAACCCGCAAGATCGGCAAGATCGGCAAGACCCGCCGGCCTGAGTCTGCACTCGCAGCCTTGTACTTGGCTCACGCGTGGCGCATCAGGTTGGCCAGCTCCACCGCCGACTTCACGCCCATCTTGTCAAACACGCGCGCGCGGTGCACTTCCACCGTGCGCACGCTGATCTCCAGTTGATCGGCCACCAGCTTGTTGGGCAGGCCGCCCACCACCAGGCGCATCACATCGCGCTCGCGTTCGGTCAGGCCTTCCAGCCGGGCTTGCAAGCCGGTGGCCTGGTTTTGCAGCGCCAGCTTCTCGGCCGACTGCGCCAGCGCCTGCTCGATGCGGTCCACCAGCGCGTTGTCTGAAAACGGCTTTTCGCAGAAATCAAAGGCCCCGCGCTTGACCGCGTCCACCGCCGTCGGCACGTCGGCATGACCGGTCAAAAAGATCACGGGCAGCGTGGGCAGCAGGCCGTAGGCAATCAGCTTTTCAAACATGGCCAGCCCGCTTAGGCCGGCCATGCGCACGTCCAGCAGCACGCAAGACGGCTCGCGCACGCGGCTGATGGCGGTGATGCGTTCATCAAAGGCTTCGGCGCTGTCAAAAGTCTCGCTGGCCAGGCGGCGCGAACGCAGCAGCCAGGCCAGCGCCTCACGCACGCTGGCGTCGTCGTCAACGATGTACACGGTAGCGTTCACGCTGGGTTTCATGGTTGCGTCTCGCGGGCTGTCAAATTGGATTCGGTGGACTCAAGCAGGGACTCTCGGTGGCCTTGCGCCATCGTCGGCGCTGGCCCCGGCACACGTCCGGTGGGCAAGGTGAACATGAAAACTGTACCGCGTGGCTGGGCCGGCTCAAAACCCAAATACCCGCCGTGTTGCTCGATCACGGTGCGGCACAGGCTCAGGCCCAGGCCCATGCCTTCAACCTTGGTGGTGAAAAACGGCGTGAAGAGTTTTTCAGCCACGTCAGGGGCAATGCCGGCGCCGTTGTCCTTCACGCTGAAGGCCACCCAGCCCTTGGCCTGCCCGGCCTCGGCGGGCTGCACGGTCAAGGTCAGCACGCGCTGGCTGACGGGCAGCGTCTCGTCTTCCTGCATGGCCTGCATGCCGTTGCGCGAGAGGTTCAGCAAGACTTGTTCGACCATGGTGCGGTCGCACAGCACGTCGGGGCAGGCAGCATCGATCTGGATAACCACGCGCACCGACAACTTGCGCGCTTGCAGCGTGACCAGCGGCATGATGGCGTCGAGCAGCGCGGCGGGCGGCACTTGCTCGCGCACCTGGTCGCGCCTGCGCACAAAGTCATGCACGCTCTTGATCACGCGGCCCGCGCGCTCGGCTTGTTCGGCAATGCGTTTGAGCGCCAGGCGCAGGTCGGTGTGCAGGGGCGATGCGTTGGCGAGGTCGTCATCCAGCAAGTTCAGCGAACCCGTGGCGTAGCTGGACACCGCGGCCAATGGCTGGTTCAGCTCGTGGCTGAGCAGCGACGCCATCTCGCCGACCATGGCCAGGCGGGCAGTGGCTTGCAAGCGGTCCTGGCTGGCGCGCGACATTTCTTCAATGCGCTTTTGCTCGCTGATGTCCAGGATCGCGCTCATCCAGCCGGTGTGTTTGCCAGTGGCGTTGATCAAGGGCGCTTCAATGATCAGCACCGGAAAGCGCGTGCCGTCGCGCCGCATGAACACCGACTCGTGCCCGCTGCGTGGCAAGCTGCCGCCAGCCAGGCGCAGCGTCTGGCGGTCCTGGTAAACGCCGGCCAACTCGGGCGGCCAGTAGGGGCTGGGAAAACTGTGGTTCAGCAGCTCCTTGGCCTCCACGCCCACCATCTGGCAAAACGCCGGGTTCACGTAGGTGATGCGGCCTTGCAGGTCACGCGCGCGCAGGCCGGTGACGAGCGAGTCTTCCATCGCTTTGCGAAACGCCAGCGCCTCGGCCAGGTCGTTTTCAACCTTCAGGCGGCGCCGCATATCGCGCCCCAGCATCAGCAGCACCGCGATCAAGGCCAGCGACATGGCGCTCACCAGCGCGGTCAACATGTTGGGGAAAAAGTCGGGCGTGCCTTTCCAGCTGTCCAGGCGCAGCACCAGCGTGACGCCGGGCAGGTCCAGCAGTTGCTGCGCGGTGTAAACGCGGCTGCCGCGCATCGAGGTGCCAGTGATGGCCAGGCGTGTGCCATCGGCTTCAGTAAAGGACAGGCCTTGCCCGCGCGCCACTTGGCTGGCGGCCAGCTCGGCCAGGATTTCTTGCAGCGAATACGTAGCCACCGTGTAGCCGATCAACTCGCCGTTCGCCGTCTCGGGTACGCACAGCTCAAGCAATTCCAGGCCCAAGCCGTCGCGCTGCGGCATGAAGTAACTGCCGGCATAGGCCGGGCGGCTCAGGCGCACGCCGTTGCTGCAAGCCAGGTTCACTTCCAGCTGCGCGCTGGCGCGGCCCATGCGTTCAAAAACCGGCGGACGGAACGGCGTTTCACTCACCTGCAAGGGCGTCATTTCCGGGTCACGCCATTCGATGCGAATCAGCTCGCGGCGCTGGCGCATCAACTCGCCGGCCTGGACTTGCCAGGCATTGCTGCTGTGCTCGATGCCGGTCAGCGCTTGCAAGGACTGAATGTTGCGCGTCAGGCCCAGGCGGATGTCGCTGCCGATGTCGCCCACGTCGCGCTCCAGCCGGCTTTGCACCAGGCTGGCTTCGTAGCGGCCGGCCAGCCAGACCAGGGTGCTCAGCATGGCCACGACCAGCGCCACCAGCGAAATCCAGAGCGACCAGCGCCGGTTCCAGCGCAGCAGCTGGCGCAGGCCTTTCGGTGCGTCTGGCGGCGCGTCTGGCGCGGGCAGTTTTAAAGCGGTCAGGGGCACGTTTTTATGTCGGGTTTGTCAGGTGTGTCAGGCATCAAAGCACGCGGTGATTCAGCGCCGGCAACTGCTGACGCACGCTGGCCAGGCGCGCAGCATCCAGCTCGCCCAGCACCACGCCAGCGCCTTCGGCGCGCTCGCCCAGTGTCACACCCCACGGGTCCACCAGCAGGCTGTGGCCCCAGGTGCGGCGGCCATTTTCATGCACGCCGCCTTGCGCGGCGGCCAGCACATAGGCCAGGTTTTCAATGGCGCGGGCGTGCAGCAGCACGTCCCAGTGCGCTTGGCCCGTGGTGTAGGTAAAAGCGCTGGGCACCAGCAGCAAGTCAGCGCCAAGGGCGCGGTACAACTCGGGAAAGCGCAGGTCGTAGCAAACACTCATGCCCACGCGCCAGGTGTGGCCGTCGCGCGAAGGTAGGTCAAAGGTAACCGGTGTGTTGCCAGCGCTCAGGGTGCGGGTTTCGTCATGCTCTTGCTTGCCGTCGGCAAAGCGAAACAGGTGCATCTTGTCGTAGCGGGCCACGCAGCGTCCCTGCGGATCAAAGGCCAGCGAGGTGTTGCGCGCATGCGCCGGATCGCTGGTCGCCAGGGGCAAGGTGCCGCCCACCAGCCAGAGTTTGAAGTCACTGGCGGCCTGCGCCAGAAAGTCTTGCACGGGGCCTTGGCCGGGCGCTTCTTGCACGGCCAGCTTGCTGCGCTCGTGAGGGCCGAGCAGGCAGAAGTATTCCGGCAGCAGCGCCAGCTCGGCGCCTTCGTCTGCGGCTTGGGCCAGCAAGTTGCGTGCGGCGCGCAGGTTGGCCGGCAAGTCCATGCCCGAGACCATTTGCAGTGCGGCGACTTTCATGCGGTGAGCATCGCTTTGTTCAAGGCTTGATGGGCGGGGTGTTGGCGGGCGCGATGTCCGGGCGGCGCTCCAGGCGCGTGATGCGTGGCTCGCTCCATGCGCCGTCGATGGTAAAGGCCTGTGTGGCGGCGCTGTTGAGTGAGCCGCGCAAAAAGATCTGCGCCAGAAAAGTCCCCAGGCCCACCGCCGGGTTGGCAATCGAGGCCAGCAAAGACACCGTGCCCGCGTTGACTTCAGGGATCACCAGCACTTGCAGCTGCTGGGTTTCGCGAGCGATGTCGGCGCTGCCTTCCATCATCACGGCAGCGTTCACGCCCTTCATCTGCAAATTGCGCGTGCTGGCAATGCCTTGCTCAATGCGCACGTCGCCGCTCAGCACATCAAAGGCAAAGCCGTCTGAAAACACATCCCGGAAGTCCAGCGTCAGGCGGCGCGGCAGCGACTGCAGGCTGAGCACACCCAGCAGCTTGGCAATGCCAGGGTCGGCCTTCAAGAACTGCCCACCCTCGATGTTCACATTGAACTGCCCGCCCAGGCTGGGGTAGTCCAGCGCCAGCGGCGAGCCGGCCCAATGCAAGTCGCCCGCCAGCTGGCCCGCGCCGCGGCCCACCAGGCCGTCCATGCCCAGGCGTTTGAGCAGCCCGCCCGCATCAAACACGTCCAGCCGAAAGTCCAGTGCCATGCGCCGGGGCTCACGCGTGTTCCCGGCGGGGACTGGCGACGCGGGCACTGCCACAGCCCAGCTGCCGTTGGCCGTCAGAACGCCTTCGGGCGCGCTGAGCAGCAAGCGGTTGAGTCGCCATTCACGCGGGTTGCCGTCGCGTGCGGGCAGTGGGCGGTTGACCGCGTCCACCTCCAGCCGGCCCAGCTTGCGCCCGCGCAACTCAAAGTCGTCAACCACGATGTCCAGCGCGGGCACGGCTTGCCTGGCTGCGCTGGCAGGGCTGCCTGCGGTGGCTTTGGCGCTGCTGCCGCTGGGGTCCAGCAGAGCCTCGACATCGCGTGCCATGCTGGCGGCCAGGTTCAGGCGGGTCAGCCGTGCGTACAGGCGGTCGCCACGGGCCGCGTTGCCCTGTCCGAATTCGGCGTAGCCGCTGAGCTCGCGCGCTTCGATGTCAGTGCGCCAAAGCGTGCCTTCGCGCGTGGCCCTCAACGCCAGGTCATTGAGTTGATAGCCTTGGTAGCCCAGGCTTTGGGCGCGCAGGCTCAGCTGCGTCGGTAAGTAGGGCTGCAAGGCCAAGGGCGAAGGCACAGAAGACGCCGCTGATGGCAAGCCCAGCAAGTTTTGCCAGGCGTCCAGGTCGGCCTGGCCGAGTTGCAGCTTGGCCGCCACGCCTTGCGCCGGCAGAGCCACGCTTTCGCCGGGCGGCAGTCCCAGCGCCAGGCTGCCACGCAACACGCGCGGCGGGCTCACGCGGGCGGACGCTGCATCGCTGGCGTTGAGTGCGCGCTCGTAGCGCACGCTGGCCTTGTCGCCCAGCGTCAGCGAGAGCTGGTCTTGCAAGCCGGTGAGCCCTGCCACGCGCACGCTGCGTTCAATGTGCAGTGGCAAGGTCTCGGTCACTGTCTTTTTCAGTGGCGCGGGCAAGTCCAGCGCCAGGCCAGTCAAGGGGCTGTTGAGCTTGAACTCGATTTCACCGCGGCGCACGCCCAGCACCGCGGTGTAGGCCGCGCTGCCACTGGCCACCTGGCCGATCTGGGCAATGTGCGACAGCGGCGCCAAGGCCCCCGACTCGCCCGCCTGGCGCAGCCCTTCGGCTGTCAGCGTGCCTTGGCCGCGAAACTGCAGCAGCGGCTCGCTGTCTGCGCGGCCTAGGGCAGGCGCGCTTTGGCCGCCTTCAAACTGCAAATCCCCGCCCAGCACACGCGCCTGCGCGCTGGCCACGCGCAAGCTGTCTTCGGTAAAGTTCAGCGTGCCACGTGTGCGGCCCAGCAGCGGGGCTTCGGGCAGCAGGCGCAGGTCGTTGCCCGGCAGCACCAGGCTGGCCTGCAAGCGCAGCTTGTCGGTCCCGCCCTCAGTCGCGGTCAAGGGCACGCTCAGCCGCATGCTGTAGTCGGCCGGGCCGTTGGCGCTGGCCTGACGCAAGGCGTCGCCCAGCATGGCCGAGACCGGCGAGCGGTTGACGTACTGCAGGCCTTGCGCCAGCGCGCCCTTGACCTGAAAGCTGATGTCCAGCAGCGGCGCCGTGAGGTCGGCAATCAGCACCTTGCCGCGCAGCAGTTGCAAGCCGGGCAGGCCGGTGGCGCGGCCTTGCAGCTGGCGCACCTCCAGGCGGCTGCGCTGAATCAGCAGCTCGCCGTCCAGCGCTTCCAGTTCGGGCCAGGGCAGGGGCGCGGGCGCAGGCAGGCCCGTGGCCGCGCCGGTGCTCAAACTCGGACTCGAACTCAAAAAGCCAACGGGAACATAAGCCAGCCGCACCTGACGCAGGCGCGCTGACAGCTGCAACTCGCCCTGGCGTGGATCAGCAAATGGGAAATGCTGCAGGTCGCCCTTGAGCGCAAATTTCACGTCGGCCAAGTCACCGCCCAGCAGCGCGCCTTCCAGGTAGCGCAGCACTTCGATGGGGAGTATTTGCGGCAGGTAGCGGTGCACGGCCGCGGCGCGCCCCCGGCTCAGGCTGGCTTGCAGGTCCAGCAGGCCCGGCCCGGGCTGGCCTGTCGCCGGCGGCTGCCAAGTCACCTCGGCGCGGCCGGCCATGTCGGCATTGGCAAAGCGAAGCCCGTTCAGGCGCAGCTGCTTGATGCGATTCAGGTAGCCGCCGTGCGGGGCCGCGTCTTCGGTGTTGCTGGTTTCATCTGGCGCGAGCGTCCAGGCCATCTGGCCTGACATTTGAGACACGGCCAGACGCGGCTGGGCAAAGACGCCGGGCAGGCTGATCGCGCCGTCAGCCATGGCCAGCTTGGCTTGCCCGCCTTGGGGCGTGAGCTCAAAGTCCAGGTCCAGCTGCGCCACGCCGGGCCGGCCGGGCTGGCTGGGCTGGCCGGGTAGGGCGGCTTGGCCAGGCAGGGCCGTGTCTTCCGCGGCGCCGGGGGCCAGCGTCAAGCCGCGCACCCGGCCGCGCGCGCTCAGCGCTTGCGGCTGTGCGGTCGGCCCCTGCCAGCGCGCTGTCAATTGCTCCACCCGGCCTTGCGGCGCCAGGCTCAGCAACTCGCTTTGCAGCGCAGCCGACAGCGGCAGCCGCGCCGCCAGCGCCGCCAGCGTGGCCAGGTCCAGCGTGTCGGCGCTCAGTTCGGTGCGGCTGGCTTGTTGGCCTTCGGCCTGGGTGTGCAGCAGGCTCAGCTTGCCGCCCGGCCAAACCAGCTTGTCCTCGGTTTCAAAGCGCAGGTCTTCGCTGCGCACCTCAAACCCGGTGGCCAGGCGCTGGCCGCTGATGCGCCCTGACAGGTTGGTCAATGCCAGAGCTTGCAAATGGCTGGCCAGCCGCGCGCGCACGTCCGTCAGCGCAAGGTCGGCCGTGGCCGCGCTGAACTGCCCGCCCTTGATGTCCGCCCACAGCCGCAGCGCGCCCCGGCCGCTGGCCAGGTCGGCGTCCACGGCCAACGGGTCTGGCTGGTCTTGCAAGTCCTGCAAGTCCTGCAACTCCTGCAAGCCTATGAAAGGCCGCAGCTCGGCAATGTCGATGCGGCTGAACTCTGCAAACAACTCGCCTGTGCCGTTTTGCCAGGGCATCTGGCGCGGCTTGAAAAAGCCCAGCGAAAACGGTTCACGCAATGACGCGCGCAACGAAAAGCGATCGCCCCAGGCCGCTGGCGGCGTGGCGTCTATGCGCAGGCGGTGGCGCTGGCCGCCGTTGCGCAGCACGGCTTCTACATCGCTCAGCACCAGCGGCGGTGCGGCGCGCATGTCGTCCGTCCAGCGCAGCAGGCCACCGCGCAGCACCAGCTCTTGCTGGCTCAGCGCCCAGTCAGCCAGAGCGCTGCGGCCTTGCGTGGCGTCTTGCGCCAGGTCCAGTCCGGCTACTTCCAGTCGGCCGTCTGCGTTGCGCCGTATGTCCAGCTCAGCGCCTTCCACCACCAGCTGGGCAATGCCCCAGCCCGACACCGCCAGCGGCGACAGGCCGACCACCACATGCGGCAGGCGCAGCGCGGGGCGGCCGGCGGTGTCCAGCAGCGTCACGTCTTTGAATTCAAAAGACGGGTTCAGTCCGGCCGACGTGGCGCTGAGCTGGCCGATGCGCACCGGCACGCCCAAGGCCTGGCTGGCGGCGACCTCCAGCCGCGGGCGAAATTCGCTGATACGCGGCACAATCCAGCCATGGAGCAGGGCCCAGCTGATGCCCACCAGCACCCAAAACGCCAGCAGCAGCCACAGCAAGGCGCGCGCCATCCGCGCGAAGAAGCGCAGGCGGCGAGAAGGCGATGGGAGGGTGGCGGAGGTGGGGGAAAGCATGGGTTCTCGGACTCTTGGAATTATGACGGCCGGTCTCGGGGCGCCCCGGCAGAACAAGCCACAACAATTCAGAAGAAATGATCAGCGTGATGTCGTCTAGCCTTGTGAGCGCCGAGTTGCCCGAATCGAAAGCCCAGGATCTTGCAGATCGCTGCGGCCCCTGCGCAGAAAAACCCGCCACGGCTGAACACGCAGAACACTCGCGTTTCGTCCAGCGCATTCGCCGTCGTTACCCCGAAGCCTTGCCTCTGTTGCCCGCCGGCGCACCCACACGCGCGACGATGCAGCAGACCTTGGCCGTGTTGCGCGCCCAGGGGCTGGCGCTGGGTGCTGCGCTGCGCGTGCTGCGCCAAGCGGTGATGGAGCGTCTGGTGGTGCTGGACTGCAATGCGTCCGCCCCGGCTGCGCTGAATGTGGTCACCAGCGCCATGACCGAGCTGGCCGAGCTGGCCCTGGACGAAGCCTTGCGCCACACGCAGCCTGAACTCGATGAGCGCTTTGGCGCGCCCATGCTGCCGCCCGCAACCGAAGGCCAGCCCTCGCCCGGCCGCGCTACGCTGTGGGTCATCGGGATGGGCAAGCTGGGCGCGCGCGAGCTCAATGTCTCCAGCGACATCGACTTGATTTATGTCTATGACCAGGACGGCCATACGGCCGGCCGTGCGGACGGGCGCGGCATCATTTCGAATCACGAATATTTTGCGCACCAGGTCAAGGCCATCTACGCGCTGATTGGCGACGTGACCGAGCATGGCTTTGTGTTTCGCGTGGACTTGGCATTGCGCCCCAACGGCAACTCCGGCCCAGCGGCGGTGTCGCTCAGCGCACTGGAAGAATATTTCCAGGTGCAAGGCCGTGAATGGGAACGCTTTGCCTGGCTCAAGAGCCGGGTGGTGGCGCCGCAGTCCTGCTTGAACGGTAAGTTTGGAAAGGGCAATGAAAACGCGAACGCCAACTTGCCGCATGGCTCGGCGCAAGGGCTGCGCAACGCCGTGCTGCCTTTTGTGTTTCGCCGTTACCTGGACTACAACGTTTTCGATTCGCTGCGCCATCTGCATCACCAGATTCGGGAGCAAGCGCATCGCCGCGCGGCCGGTCACCCCGAGCGCGCCAATGACGTCAAGCTGTCACGCGGCGGCATTCGCGAGATCGAGTTCACCGTGCAACTGCTGCAAGTGGTGCGCGGCGGGCAGTTCCCCGAGCTGCGCTGCCGCCCCACGGTGGACGCATTGCAACGCGTGGCCAACGCCGGCCTGATGCCGCAAGACACGGCCGACGCGCTGGCACGCGCCTATGAATTTTTGCGCCAAGTCGAGCACCGCATCCAGTACCTGGACGACCAGCAAACGCATGTGTTGCCCACCAACGACGAAGACCTGTGCTGGATCGCGGCCACCATGGGCTTTGAAAATTGCGGGCCGTTTTTGTGCGCGCTGGACGCGCACCGAGAGTTGGTGGCCGGCGAGTTTGACAAATTGCTGGGCGGCGGCCAGGAGTGCAAAACTTGCAACAAGGCCAACGCCACGCCGCAAGGTTTGAGCGAGTTGCTGGAGCAACTCACCGAGCCTTGGCCTGCGTCCTTTCGCGACCGCATCACGGCTTGGGCCGAGCATCCGCGTGTGCTGGCCTTGCGTGACGAATCGCGTGCGCGACTGGTCAGGCTGGTGCAGCGCACGGGCGGCTGGGTGGTGGAAGGGCGCGTGACGGAAACCGCCGCCCTGCGCCTGATGGATTGGGTCGAACCACTGCTGCGCCGCGAAAGCTACATGGCCATGCTGCTTGAGCGGCCATCGGTACACGAGCGATTGCTGCGCCTGCTGGGCGCGGCCCGCTGGCCTGCACGCTACCTGCTGCAACACCCCGGCGTGATCGATGAACTCGCCAGCCCGGACATGCTGCAGCAGCGCTTTGATTCAGCCGCCTTTAGCACTGAATTGACGCAGCGCCTGACAGCGCTCAAGCGCACCGGTGAAGACGATGAAGAAGCCTGCCTGAACCTGCTGCGCCGTGCGCACCATGCCGAGGTGTTCCGCACGCTGGCACGTGACGTGGAAGGCGTGCTGAGCGTGGAGCAGGTGGCCGACGACTTGAGCGCGCTGGCCGAGGCCGTGCTGCAACTGACCACCGACTGGTGCTGGCAGCGCCTGAAAAACCGGCACCAAGAAGTGCCGCACATCGCCATCATTGCCTACGGCAAGCTGGGCGGTAAAGAGCTGGGCTACGGCAGCGACCTGGACATTGTTTTTGTGTACGACGACGCGCACGAACAAGCCGGCGAAATTTACGCGGCGCTGGTGCGCAAGCTCATCAACTGGCTGACGGTCAAAACCAGCGAAGGCGATTTGTTTGAGATCGACACCGCGCTGCGGCCCAATGGCAACGCTGGCCTGTTGGTCACCAGCTTTGAAGCGTTTGCCAATTACCAGCAGCAGCGCGGCAGCAACACCGCCTGGACCTGGGAACACCAGGCCATGA
>CAZNQE010000049.1:0-20536 GCA_964575005.1 uncultured Polaromonas sp.
AGCGCGCCCACCGGCGGGCTGATGCTCATGTCGTTGTCGTTCAGGATGACCAGCAAATTGCAGTCGCACACGCCCGCGTTGTTCAGCGCTTCAAAGGCCATGCCTGCGCTCATGGCGCCATCGCCAATGATGGCCACCGCATGCCGGTCTTCGCCTTTTTGCTTGGCGGCCATGGCCATGCCCAACGCGGCAGAAATCGAGGTGGACGAATGGGCGGTGCCGAAGGTGTCGAACTCGCTCTCGTCGCGGCGCGGAAAGCCCGACAAGCCGCCGAGTTGGCGCAAGGTGCTCATTCGGTCCCGCCGGCCGGTCAAGATTTTGTGCGGGTAAGTCTGATGGCCCACATCCCACACGAGCCGGTCGTCGGGCGTGTTGAAGACGTAATGCAAGGCCACGGTAAGTTCGACCGTGCCCAGGTTCGAGCTCAGGTGCCCGCCCGTGCGTGCCACGCTTTCGAGCAAATAGCTTCGCAATTCGTCGGCCAGGGCTTTTAGTTGGTGGCGTGGCAGGCGGCGCAGGTCGGCGGGGCCTTGAATGGTTTCAAGCAATTGATGCATGGGAAATCCTGATTGAATAGCGGCGCCAGAGTGCTGTCAGTGGCCGCGGTTGACCAGCCGGTCAGCCAAGGCGCGCAGGGCGCCGGTGTCGCGCAGGGCAGCTGTGTTCAAGCTGGCGCGTGCTTGCGACAGCAGTTCTTGCGCGTAATTTTGCGAAGCGTGCAAGCCCATGAGCGACACAAAAGTCGGCTTGTCCTGCGCAGCGTCCTTGCCGGCAGTCTTGCCCAGCGTCCCGGCGTCGCCAACGACATCCAAAATATCGTCCACGACCTGAAAGGCCAGACCAATGGCCGCGCCGTAGTCGCTGAGCGCTCGCTGGGCGGCCGGGCTGGCCTCGCCACAGGCGGCACCCATGAGCACACTGGCTTGCAGCAAGGCACCGGTTTTAAGACGGTGCATTTCGTGCAGTTGCTCGGACGCCAAAGGCTTGCCGACGCTGGCCAGATCAATCGCCTGGCCGCCGGCCATGCCGGCACATCCTGCGGCGCGGGCCAGCATGCGGCACAGCGTGGCCTGCATGACGGGCTCGACTTCGCCGTCCGGCGTGAGCAGTTCGAAGGCCAGTGCCTGCAAAGCATCACCGGCCAGCAAGGCCTGCGCTTGGCCGTACTTCACATGCACCGTTGGTTTGCCGCGACGCAACACGTCGTTGTCCATGCAAGGCATGTCGTCATGCACCAGCGAATACGCATGAATCAGCTCGACCGCGCAAGCCGCACGCAGGGCCGCTTGAGGATTGCCGCCCACCGCCTCGGCACCGGCCAGCACCAGCAAAGGCCGCAGGCGTTTGCCACCGTCAAGCACGGCGTAACGCATGGCCTCGCCCAGATCGGCGGGGACATGGCCGGCGTCCTGACCCGCCAGGGCCGGGCCGGCGACCCAGCGCTCAAGCGCAACTTCCACCCGCTGCAACTGCACGACGGTCCAGGCGGAAAGGTTAAAGGCGGACAAGGGCCGGCGAGGTGGATCGGACGGCGCCAGGGAAGATCGGCGAGCGGTCGTGTCAGGCGTTGAGGTCAATGGAAGTGCTCGTTCAAAGGAATGCAAAAGGATCAGTTCCCAATAGTGCCATTATTCCTGCGCCCAGGGCTTGAGCTCGCCCGCGTCCAGCACCTTGACCTGCTGCTCCACGGCCTCAAGCTTGTCCCGGCAAAACTTGAGCAGCTGCGCGCCGCGCTGGTAGCCCGTCAGGAGCTGGTCCAGCGGCATCTGACCGCCTTCAAGCTGGCGGACCAGTTTTTCAAGCTCTTCGAGCGCGGCCTCGTAGGTGGCGGGTATGGGGCCGGCGTCGGCATTGAGGGGGCTGCCTGGTTCAGAACTGAGCAGCGGAGCGTTGGGTTTTTTCATGAGGTGGTTGCGCGTGTAAGGGCTGGATTTTAGGCCGTTGTGCTGAATACGGCTGACCCGGCCGCAGGCCGCAGCAGGGCTTGGGCTGGCGGCTCCACAAAGGGGTGCCGGCTACAATGAAAGTACGATTTTCAAGGGCAAGAGACGCTTCCCTTGCCTCGCCGATTGCCTCTCCGATTGCCCCACCGGTGCCCATGTCAGACCTCAGCCTTCGCCTGCTTCAGGCCACCAGCCAGCTACCCATCTCGAGCTACTTCGACGCGGGCCTGTATGCGCGGGAGCAGCAAAAGCTGTTTGCCAAAGGCCTGCGCTACCTGGGCCACGAGTTGGCCGTGCCCAACATGGGCGACTACTACGCCCTGCCCCACGAGGGCGAAGGCCGGGCGCTGGTGCGCAACGCGGGCGGCATCGAGCTGATCTCCAACGTCTGCCGCCACCGCCAGGCGACCATGCTGCAAGGCAGGGGCAACACGGGCAACAACATCGTCTGCCCGCTGCACCGCTGGACATACAACACTGCGGGCGAGCTGATTGGCGCGCCGCACTTTCAGATCGACCCCTGCCTGAACCTGAACCGTTATCCCACGCGCACCTGGAACGGCTTGGTCTTTGAGGACAACGGCCGCGACATCGCCGCTGAAATGTCAGGCATGGCCGCGTTGGCCGACTTGGATTTTTCCGGCTACCAGCTCGACAAAGTGCATTTGCACGAGTGCAACTACAACTGGAAGACCTTCATCGAGGTCTATCTGGAGGACTACCACGTGGGGCCTTTCCACCCTGGACTGGGCGGCTTTGTGACGACCGAAGACTTGAGCTGGGAATTGGCGCCGAGCTATTCGGTGCAGACCGTGGGTGTGTCGGACAAGCTGGGCAAACCGGGCACCGACGTGTACAAGAAATGGCATGACGTGGTGCTGCAATACCGGGACGGCCAGCCGCCCAAGTACGGTGCCATCTGGCTGACTTGCTATCCGCACGTCATGGTCGAGTGGTATCCGCATGTGCTGGTGGTCAGCAGCTTGCACCCACAAGGCCCTGCCAAAACGCTGAACGTGGTGGAGTTTTTCTACCCTGAAGAAATTTGCGCTTTTGAGCGTGAGTTCATCGAAGCGCAGCAGGCCGCTTACATGGAAACCTGCGTGGAAGACGACGAGATCGCGCTGCGTATGGACGCCGGGCGCCTGGCGCTGATGCAGCGCGGCGACAACGAATTTGGCCCTTACCAAAGCCCCATGGAAGACGGCATGCAGCACTTTCATGAGTGGTACCGCCGCGAGATGGGTGCGAGCAAAACCACGCAGATGATCTGACCTCATGCAAGCGCTGTGGATGATTCTTGCGGCGCTGCTTTTCGCCACCATGGGGGTGTGCGTCAAGCTGGCTTCTGCCAGCTTCAACGTCGCCGAACTCGTTTTTTATCGCGGCATCGTGAGCATGATCTTCATGGGCGCCATCGTGAAGTTTCGCGGCAGCGGCCTGGCCTCCAAGGTGCCGGCCATGCATGCGTGGCGCAGTTTTACGGGTGTGGTCTCGCTCTGGGCCTGGTTTTATGCCATTGCCTTCTTGCCCCTGGCCACCGCCATGACGCTGAACTACATGAGCAGCGTTTGGGTGGCGGCGTTTTTGGTGGGCGGCGCCCTGCTCTATGGCCGCGAGCCCATGCGCCAAGGCCCCTTGGTGCTCACGGTGCTGGCCGGTTTTTCCGGCGTGGTGATGATCTTGCGGCCCACGCTGGAGCAAGACCAATTGTTTGCCGGCATCGTCGGCCTGATGTCGGGACTGATCGCGGCGCTGGCGTATTTGCAGGTCACGGCGCTCGGCAAGCTGGGCGAGCCGGTGGAGCGCACGGTGTTTTACTTTGCGCTGGCCTCAGCTATCGGCGGTGGCTTGGGCGTATTGATCTCAGGCCTGTCGCCGTGGGACTGGCAGGCTGCGGTGTGGCTCATCCCAATTGGGGTGCTGGCTTCCATGGGCCAGTGGTGCATGACCCGCGCCTACAGCCATGGCGCCACGCTGGTGGTGGCCAACCTGCAGTATTCGGGCATTGTGTTTGCAGCGCTCTACAGCATGCTGCTGTTTGGCGACAAGATCCCGTTGATCGGCTGGGCGGGCATGGCCGTCATTATTGCCAGCGGCGTGCTGGCCACCGTGCTGCGCGCACGGGCCCTGCCCAACCCGCCGGCTGAAGAACACTGAACTTTTTGCAAAGGACGCCCGGATGTACACGACCTTGATCTCAGTTGCGCAATTGAACGACCTGCTTGCGGCCAAGCAGCGCGTCATGGTTTTTGACTGCACGTTTGACCTGATGCAGCCCCACCTGGGCGAGCAGCAATACCAAGCCGCGCACATCCCCGGCGCGGTCTACGCTAACCTGGACACGGACCTGAGCGCCAAGCACGGTGTGCCCGGCCCGCAAGGGGTGTTGACGGCCAAGGGCGCTGACGAACCAGCCTCCGGCGGGCGCCACCCCTTGCCCAACCGCGAGCGCTTGGCGACCTGGCTGTCCAGCGTTGGTTTTTCCAATGACATGCAGGCCGTGGTGTACGACCGCAATGGCGCCAACTACTGCGGCCGCCTGTGGTGGATGCTGAAGTGGGCCGGCCATGAGGCGGTGGCCGTGCTGGACGGTGGCTTGCAAGCCTGGCAAGCCGCCGGCGGCGGAGGCGGCGCAGTAGCCAGCGGCAGCGAGCCGGCACACTTTCAGAGCAACTTTGTGCTGGGTGAGCCGAAGGCGCAACTGGTGACGACCGATACGGTGATGGCGCACCTTGACCAGCCTGACCAGACCATCATTGATGCACGGGCTGCGCCCCGCTTTCGCGGTGAAGTCGAGCCGCTGGACCCTGTGGCCGGACATATTCCGGGCGCGCTGAACCGACCGTTCAGCCAGAACCTGGGGCCAGACGGACGCTTCAAAAGCGCCGAGCAGCTGCGCGAGGAATTCCAGCAACTGCTGGGTGGGCGCGATGCGAAAAGCGTGGTGCACCACTGCGGCAGCGGTGTGAGCGCGGTGCCCAATGTGCTGGCCATGCAGATTGCTGGCTTGGGCACCACCGGGCTTTACGCCGGCAGCTGGAGCGAATGGTGCAGCGACCCCAAGCGGCCAGTGGCCAAGGGCTGACCTGACCGCTTGAACTCAGCGCGTCGTGCCACCTGTGCCGGGGGCGCTGGCGGGCGGCATGGGCGCGCCCGAACTGCCGGCGCTGCCCGCACTGCCAGTACCTCCGGTGCTGGCTGCACTCCCTGAAGTGCCGGCTGAGCCACTGCTGCTGTCACTGCCGCCGCTACTTCCACTACTGCCGGAAGGCGAAGCAGGCGTAGTAGGCGAATTAGGCGAAGTCGAGGGCGTGCTGCTGCCGGGTGAACCCGTGCTTCCGGTGTCGGTGGGTTCGGATTTTCCGCAGGCGCCCAAGGCGAGCAGAGCACTCAGAGCAATCCCCAAAGTTGGTTTGAAGCGCAAGGTTTTCATGAGTTTTCCTTTTAAAAAGTATCACTTTAAAAACCCGACTCGGCGCGCCAGCGTGGGTGCCACGCGTTCGATCCTGTAGTCCAACGACCTCCGCCCGCTCAGCGCGTCCGCATCGAACTTCATCGCGGTGAAGCCTCAGTGCGGCCTCTGCCGTCCATAGGCATTCTCGACATCAAGGGCAACTCACGAGCCTGACTCAGGTGCCGCTCCAGCGTCGGCAGCATCTGCCCAGCCCAGGCTCGCAAGTCGGAATCGCGCGCGCTGCGACTGGCCGTCTGGAAGCGTCGTAAGTCCTGCTGGTGTTCGCGCATCGCCACCGTACGTAAAAACTCACGGTCAAAACTGTCCCCCTTCAACTGCCGCAGGCGGTCCAACTCACGCTGCTGCGCAGGCGCCAAGCGACTGGGGAGTTGCATGCCTTTGGCGCTCGCCAGGCGACTCAGTTCTTCATTGGCTCGCGTGTGCCTCGGCCGCCACTGCCTGCACTGCCGTCCTGGGCCATCACCTGGCCGCCCACCGGCAAGGCCAGTACGACCAGCAACAAGCCCGAACTCAAGGGATTCATGGTCATGACATTTCCTTTGCTAAACAAGAATTGATTGGCCTGCTGAAAATGTGGGCTCTGCACGCATGCCGACGCATCCGCCTTCCCCGCTGTGGGCTGTGGGCGTTGTCCGACGGCAGGTGAAAGCGGTGACCATGGTTTGCTAATTCGGGCGCGAGTCAGCACTGCGTTTAAGCCAAAAGTCGGCAATTCCAATCCAGCTACGATCAAACGGAGCCATGAACCTGACAGACACCCCTTTCGCCGAACCTTCGCCCCTCGCACCAGGCCGGATGGCTGGGGCAATGCGTGATCGCGAAGTGCTGCAGGTGGTGTTGCAGTTGCTGGGCATGTTGTTGCCAGCCGTGGCGTACTGGACATGGCGCGCCGCGCGCCTGGACGGGGAAGCGCAAGCGTTTGAGCTGGGCATGCTGGCCCTGCTGGACACCTTGGCAGTGCTGGGACTGCTGGTCTGGCATCGGCGCGGACTGTCCGGGCGCATGGCTGCAGGCTTGCTTTGCCTGCCCCTGCTGGCCTGGGCGCTGGGGGTGGTGGCTTGGGGCGGCGACACCAAAGTGCAGATCTTGCTGCCCTTTTTGAGCACCTTGACGGCGGCCATGGTGGCCGGACTGGTGGCTGCCAGCCGCGCGCTGGCCAACCTGCATCAGGACTTGGCAAAAGCTCAAATCGCCGCTCTAAATGCCTTGCAAGGGCTTGAAGCCCGTACTGAAGGCGAGCCCGGCAAGGGCGATGTGAAGCAGGCCGCGAACAGCAGGGCTGTGGGCGGCATGGCGCACGACCAGCTTGAGTCGCTTTTCAGCAAGGCCTTTGAGTTGTCGCCGCTGGGCATGAGCTTGTCGCGGGTGAGTGACGGCGTTTTCCTGGCCTTGAACGCAGCGTCACAGCAGATTCAGGGTTACCGGCCAGAAGAACTGGTCGGACGCTCGGCACTGGACCAAGGCACCTGGCTTCACTCGGCCGAAAGACAAAAATTCTTACAAAAAGTCCGCGAGCATCCAGGACCTTTTGAAATGGAAAGCCGCGTGCGCAGCAAAGACGGCACCTGGGTGGACTGCCGCGTCTGGGCCACGCTGGTGGACGTTGACGGTGAAGCCTGCCTGATGTGCGCGACGCTGGACATCACACAGCAAAAGCGGCGCGAGTCGCTTTTGCTAGACCTTGCACAGGGCCTGGCCTCGCCCTTGGGCGAGCCTTTCTTGCGCTCGGCGGCGCGCTACCTGGCCAAGGCCATCAACGCAGATCTGGTGGTGGTCGCAGAGCTGGGCACTGAAATCGGCGTCCCTGCGCGACTGGCCACCCTGGCCTTGTGGAAGGACCAGGCACAAGTCGCCAACACCTGCTTTGACCCGGCCCAAGCGCCCTTTGCCGCGGTGCTGGCCAGCACGGACCTGGTCTTGCTGAATGCACCGGAGGGGCTGCGTTATCCCGACAGCCCCAGCCCCATGACTGACGCGGGTGACCGGTTTCGCTGTTGCGCCGGCTTGGCCCTGCGAGACGCCGACGGCACGCCTATCGGTCTGCTCTGCGCCTGGTGGCGCAGTGGCAGTGCGACCAACGGGGAGCAGTCATCGCTTTTCCGGATTGTTGCCAGCCGCAGCACGGCGGAATTGATCCGGCTGCGCCGCGACCGTGAAATCTTTCGCCTCAAGGAATCCCTGGAGCTCAGGGTGCAGGCGCGCACCGAACAACTGCGCGCGACCAACGCTGAACTTGAATCCTTCGGCTATTCGGTCTCTCACGACCTGCAGTCGCCGCTGCGCAGCATCCAGGGCTTTTTATTCTTGCTTGAGCGCCGCCTCAAACCTCGCCTGTCTGCCGAAGAAGAGCGCTTGATGGAGCGAATCACCGCCAACGTCAAGCGCATGCACGAGCTGATCCACGACTTGCTGGCCCTGGCACGCGTGAGCAAAGGCCCGCTCGTGCGCGAGTCGGTGAACCTAAGCGAGATTGCCGAGCGACTGGTGGCGGACTATCAGCTGGCCGCGCCGGACAGACGCGTGCGCACGCGCATTGCACCCGAGCTGACGGCCCGTTGCGATGCCAAACTTGCCCGCATCGTGCTCGAAAACCTGCTCGGCAACGCCTGGAAATACAGCCGCAAGACCGATCTGACCGATATTGAATTCGGGGCCTTGGCGAGCGATACCGAAGGGCCGGCCACTTTTTTCATTCGTGACAACGGCGCCGGCTTCAACATGGACTACGCGAGCAGCTTGTTCAAGCCCTTTCATCGCCTGCACCATGAGGACGAGTACGAAGGCAGTGGCATCGGTCTGGCCACTGTGCATCGCATCTTGGAGCGCCATGGCGGCAGCATCCGAGCCGAGGCTGTGGAGGGCAGCGGCGCCTGCTTTTACTTCGCATTCGAAGACGAGCACAGCGCACCTGAGTGAAACGTACGTCTGGCAACCATGCCTTACGTTCACTAACAGCTTTCAAGCCCATCCCTATGTAGGATTCAACCTACACGGAAACACCCTGCCCGGCGTGTGTCCTCAAAGGCATTCCACGAGCGCGATTGAGTCTTCCATGACGCGGGCCCCAACCAAAAGGAAACCGCATGGCCGACACCTTGCCAGGTGGCAACGACAACGCTGCCGTCACCGACGCCCTCCACAGCAACAGCAGCGCCGGCAGCGACAGCACGTCCCGAGACGAAGCGCAGGCCACTTGGCGCCAGCGGGCGCAGGCCTTGCGCTTGCGCCTGACCGAATGGCTGGCCGTCCAGTCGCTGGGCATGAAGCTGGTTCTGCTTGGCGTGCTTCTCATGATTCCCGCCAGCAGCTATGTGGCCTGGAGCAGCCTGGAACGCCAGAGGCAACTCAGCGCAGAAGTCAGCGCCATGGCACCCGCCAGCGGCGAAGCCGTGTGGACCTACAACAAAGAGTTGCCGGTGGTCTTTGGCAGCGGCTCGGTGCTCAGCTTTCTCGACACCCAGCCGGTCACGCGCATCACCATCATTTACCGCCCCATCCTCTGGACGGTGTCTGAACGTTTCGTGCTGATCGAGTCTGAAGGCCGGCAAGTGGCTTATTACCCGTCAGACCTGGAAACAAAAATCCTGGCGGATAAAGCGGTCACCGCGGCCTGGGGTAACAAGCTGAGCTTTGTGCCCAAAGCTGCGTTGGACGCCCAAAGTGCCGACATGCTCAGTCGTCTCGAAAACCGCTTTGCCCAGGCACGCCCGCAAGCCGAGCGTGAAGAATGGAAGGCTGCCGCGAGCGCGCTGGTGTCCATTGGCCTGACCGCTGGCCTGTTAGTGTTCTTGTGGCTGCAGATGGGCGGGCAACGCAAGGCGCTCAAATTCATGTCCCCGAACGATATTCGCGGCAGCCTGGCCGAGCTGGTGGGCATGGACGACATCAAAGCCGAGATCCGACAGATCCGCGACCAGTACGAGCGCCGCGCGGCCTACGCTGACTACGGCGTGAACAAACCTTTCAACGTGATGTTCAGCGGCCCAGCTGGCACCGGCAAGACCAAGCTGGCCAGTTACCTGGCCAAAGAACTCGGCCTGCCGATCTTGTTTCACTCGGCGGCCAACCTGGAAACAGGTTACGTGGGCGGCGGCTCTAAAACGCTGGCGCGCATCGTGGCGCTGGCCGGCCGGCGCAAGCGCTGCATCGTGTTTTTGGACGAAGCCCAAGACCTGTTCATGAAGCGTGGCGGCAACCGCAAGTTTGACGACGACACGCAAAACATGCTGCTGGCCGTGCTCGACGGCGTGCGCACCAATTCAGACCGGGAAATCATTTGGATCGTGGCCTCGAACTTCAATTCTGAAAGCCTGGAGATGGACGAAGCCATGCTCAGGCGCTTCCAGATGAAAGTGGATTTCAGGCTGCCCAACAACGAGGAGCGCGGCGCCATCGTGGGCCACTACTTGGCACAGCGCGCGACCAAGTTGTCACCCGACATGGACCTGCGCCACCTGACGGAACTGACGCAGGGCTGCAGCCCGGCTGACCTGGAAACCATCGTCAACCAGGCCGGCATCATGGCGGTGCAGTCAGGCAGCTTGATTGACGAAGCCACGCTGATGCGCGCGGCTGAGCGCGTGCTGGTGGGCAATGTCAACGCCCACACCACGCAAGACCGTGAGCGCGACCGCCGCATCATTGCCGTGCATGAATGGGGCCACTTCCTGATGGACTTTCAGCAAGAGCGCAAGCTGGCCGGTGGCGACTGGGAACGCCTGCAAGCAGACATGAAAACTATCAAGATTTCGCTCAAGGCCAACCCGCGCAACAACGCGCTGGGCTTTGTATTTCACAAGCAAGGCCAACACCTTTTGAAAACCAAGGGCGACATGGAACACGACGTGCGCGTGCTGCTGGCGGGCATGGCCAATGAGGAAATTTTCTTTGGCGAAGACGGCACCACCAACGGCGCGCACAACGACATCACCCGCGCCACGCGCGTGCTGCACCACGCGGTAGGCGAGCTGGGCATGTACCGAAAGACGCGGCTGAACTATGCCGCCCTGGTGAAAGACGGCAGCAGCACCATGCCAGACGAGGAGACCCGAAACATCATGGAAGCGCAGAGTGAGCGCCTGTACCGCGAGACGCGCGACACCCTGGCTGGCCTGAAAGGTCTGACCGAGCACCTGACCGGTTGCCTGTTGCGGGCCGGTGAGATGAGTCTGGCCGAGGCCTTGGCCGAGATCCGTCATTTCGAAAACCAGGACAGCACGGCCGACGCGCTGACGGGCTACGCAGCCCTGACCTGGCAGGCCGGCGACGCGCGTCGGACGGCTCCCACGCCCCCATGGCAAGCCTCCCCACTGCTGGCGTCCAGCGCCGACTACGCGGGACCTTCGGACAGCGGCAGAGCATGGCTTTAGCCCTCGCGCAGTGCGGGTGTCGCCGCCTCCTCTTTGGGGACGGGTTTGTCATCTAGGCCGCTTCGGCACAGGAGTCTCGTCATGAATTTCATCATCTGGTTAATTGTGGGTGGCATCGTCGGCTGGCTGGCCAGCCTGGTCATGCGCACGGATGGTCAGCAAGGCATCTTCCTGAACATCGTGGTCGGCATCGTGGGCGCCTTCCTGGGGGGCCTGTTGATTTCGCCTTTGCTGGGCGTTGGCACCATCAATGAAGGCATCAGCATCGCCTCCATCGGGGTTTCCTTGCTGGGCGCCATCGTCTTGCTGGCCATCATCAACCTCTTTAGGCGCGGACGGGTTCGCTAAGTCACTGGCCTTCGCCCTTCGCTACAACAGCCGGTTGCACCGGCTGTTGTCCTCGTCTTGGTTCGTGCGCTCCGAGTTGCCGTTAAGCTCGGCCGCATGCCTTTTGCCTCTCTCAATTCAGCGCCGGTTCAGCCTTGGTTTGTTTACCTGCTCGAATGCGAAGACGGTTCGCTTTACGCCGGTGTCGCGCTGGACGTCGAGGCGCGTTTTATCAGGCATGCAATGGGGCTGGGCGCGGCCTATACGCGTTCGCATCCACCGCTGCGTGTGTTGGCCTGCCGCTGCTGCGCCAGCAAAGGCGAAGCGCTGCGCGCCGAGTACGCCCTCAAGCAGCAGCCACGCGAGCGAAAACTTGATTTCTTTGAGTCCGCTGAAAAACTGCCCCAGGCGCAGCTACCGGCCTTGCGAGCTGCTGCCCCCCGTCGGCAAACTGTCGTCTGAATTTGCGACCAGGGGCTCATCGGCCTCCCCTCCTTGGCGCAAACGAGGCCCGCGTGGATCGGCCTCGGGGTGCTCATGACCTTGCTGCGGATCCGTGTCCGGCGGCCGGTCTATGGGGTGCTCGGTCGAGCGTTTTGCGTTGTCCGTGGCCATGGGCATGTCCTATCGTCTCATCAGCGCGGGGCTGGTCTATTGAAAGTCTTCAATATGAGGCGAGCTGTGGGCGGACGTGTAGTCAGTGCGAGGCGGATGGCGTAGGACGCCACGTAGCGTGGCGTCAATGTGCGTAACTTGATGCGCGTGACTTAATGCGCATGGGTGAAGCTGCTGGCCAGCGTCACCATGCCCATGCCCACGCCCAGCCACAACACCTGCGCGGCCGTCTCACGGGCGCTCAGTTTCCTCTGCAACTGGGGGATCAGGTCGGCCAGGGCCACGTATAAAAAGCTGCTGGACGCGACCGCCAGAAAGTAAGGCAAATAGCCGTCCAGCTGTGCCACCAGCAAGTAGCCCACCAAGCCCCCCAACGAGGTCACGGCGCCGGCCAAAGAGACCTTGGTCAAGGCCGCGCGTCGGTTGTCACTGAACTTGCGCAGCACCGCCAAGTCGCCCATGTGGTGCGGTACTTCGTGCATCAGCACGGCCAGGGCCGCCACCACACCCAGGCGAAAGCCCGCCACAAAGGCCGACGCGATCAAAACGCCGTCGCCAAAGCAATGCACGCTGTCACCGGTCAGGATGGCCCAGCTGCCACCGCCCCGGTTAGCACCTGCGGCGTGCACATGGCCATGCGCGTGTTCATGTGTCTGTTCATGAACATGAGCGTCAGGCGTGGTATCGCCAGCGCCGTGGTGATGCTCGTGGCCGTGGTGCCACAGTTCGGCCTTGTCCAGAAGGAAAAAGAAAACCACGCCCAGCAGCAGCGTCAAGAACAGCGCATGCGCGCCGACGTCGCTTTCAAAGGCTTCGGGTAGCAAATGCAAAAAAGCTGTGGCCAGCAGGGCACCGGCCGCCAGGCTCAGCATGTGCTGCGTGTAGCGTGCCAGCACGCCAAAACCCAGCAAGGCCGCCAGCCACACGCTGCCAACGCCAGCCAGCAAGGTGGCCACCAAAATTCCCAATAAAGTCATAACGCAAAGCCCAGCTGCAGGCGAGCCTGCAAACGATTTAAGGAGTCGGGCCTGTACGCCCGGTGACTCATTATCGTTGGCTCATCTGAGCGCACGGTGTGGCTCTCCGAGGGTTCGGCCCTCACAAGGGCTGACAGCGCGTCGGGCCTGGCTTACTGAAGCCAGACGCTGAAGGTGGGCCTGTAGGCTTTAAGGTAGGTCAGCAAGGTATGGATGAAAAGCAGGATGCCGCACATTTCGAGGATTTCCTCGATTGTCATGAGCACCATGTAGGCAAAGCTGCTGCCGCCAGCCTCGTAGACCTCGTAGTACGGCCCGCCCAATACTTCAAAACCGATAGCACCCGTCACATACACAACACCAGAGGCAAAAAATAAGCAGCGCAGCGACCTTTTGAGGTGCATCAGAAAGGGCACGTAGGCGACTACGAACACAAGCACGAAGACCGCCCCGACGATGACCCAGGAAAATCGCATCAGGCCCGACAGACCCAGCATTGATCGCAGCGGATCAATCAGGAGTTCATGAAAACTTAGCGCCTCGTCCAGCGCCATCGCGAAAAACAGCCAGGCCATCATCAACCAGTGACGAAAGAACCGGTCTTCGTCAGCCCGCTTGAATAAGGCGATCACTGACAAAAGCACCGCCGCCACAAAGAGAATAAAGGTGGAAAAGTACGCTGGGAGATTGCCTTCGTTGTCGAAGTAAAACCGAGTCGCCCCTCTGAAGTCGTGCCCCTGCGCATAGCTGGCCACCACCATGAGGTGCAACGCGGTCACGATCAACAGACAAACCAGCAAGCCCCGTAGCAGTGCAGCACCCGACAGCTGCAGCGTGTGCGGGGCGGCCTGCCCTGCCGGTCGGGCCGCAAGAGCCAGCGGCGGCTCAGCCGGCGCAGCCTCCATCGTCGCTCCAGAAGAGTTAGCCTCGCCAAGTGAAGTGAGGGTCGACATGCTCCGAGTTTGCGCGCGAAGCCCCTTTTGGCATCAAGGCCGAGCGGCAAAAGCGGTGTGGGCTTGCACTGACAAGCTCAAGCGCTTCCTGCGTGATCAGTGCGCCTGTTCCCAGTTCGGGCCAAAGCCGATTTCGGCCAGCAGCGGCGCCTTGAGTGCTGCCACGCCGGCCATCAGGCGCGGCACTTCGGTGCGCACCCATTCCACCTCGGCTTCAGGCACTTCCAGCACCAACTCGTCATGCACCTGCATGATCATCTTGGTGCCTCGATGCTCCGCATCCAGCACCTGCTGCACCTTGACCATGCTCAGCTTGATGAGGTCAGCGGCCGTGCCCTGCATGGGCGCATTGATGGCCGCACGCTCGGCACCGCTGCGACGCGGGCCGTTGGGCGAGTTGATCTCGGGAAGGTACAGGCGCCGACCGAACACGGTTTCCACATAGCCTTTGCTCTTGGCCGACAACCGGGTTTCGTCCATGTAGTTTTTGACGCCGGGGTAGCGCTGGAAGTAGCGGTCGATGTAAGCCGCTGCGGCCTTGGTCTCGATGCCCAGGTTGCGCGCCAGGCCATAGCTGCTCATGCCGTAAATCAGGCCGAAGTTGATGACCTTGGCATAGCGTCGCTGCTCGCTGCTCACCTGGTCCACCGGCACGCCAAACACTTCAGCGGCAGTGGCGCGGTGCACGTCCAGCCCTTCGGTGAAAGCGCGCAGCAAAGCCTCGTCTTCGCTCAGGTGCGCCATGATGCGCAGCTCGATCTGCGAATAATCCGCACTGGCGATCACATGACCAGGTGGGGGCACAAAGGCCTCGCGCACGCGCCGGCCTTCAGCCGTCTTGACCGGGATGTTCTGCAGGTTCGGGTCGTTGCTTGACAGCCGACCGGTGACGGCAACGGCCTGCGCGTAATGCGTGTGCACGCGGCCCGTGCGCGGATGCGCCAACTGAGCCAGCTTGTCGGTGTAAGTGCCCTTGAGCTTGGACAGGCCCCGGTGCTCCAGAATCTTGGCTGGCAGCGGGTAGTCCTCGGCCAGTTTTTCCAGCACTTCTTCGTCGGTGCTGGGCGCGCCGGTTGCGGTTTTCTTGACCACGGGCAAGCCCAGCTTGGTAAAGAAAATCTCGCCGATCTGCTTGGGCGAGCCCAGATTGAAGGGCTGGCCAGCCAGCGCATGGGCGTCGCTCTCAAGCTGCAAGATGCGCGCGCCCAACTCGGCGCTTTGCTTGGCCAGCATGGGCGCGTCGATCAGCACGCCCTGGCGCTCAATGCGGTACAGGCCTTCGCTGCTCTGGATTTCCAGCTCGTAAACAAAGCGCAGCTTGTCGTCAGCCTGCAAGCGCGGCCACAGCACGCGGTGCACGTCCAGCGTCTGGTCCGCGTCTTCGCAGGAGTATTCGGCGGCTTTGGCAATCTCGACCTGATTGAACTTGATCTGCCCGGCACCCTTGCCGCAAAGGTCTTCGTAGTTGATGCCACTGCGGCCCACATGCCGCTCGGCAAGACTCGCCAGGCCGTGCGGCTTGTGCACTTCGAGCACATAGCTTTGCAGCATGGTGTCGTGCGCGTAGCCCTGCACCTCGATGCCGTGGTTGGCAAACACATGGCGGTCGTACTTGATGTGCTGGCCCAGCTTGGGCCGGGCCGGGTTTTCAAGCCAGGGCTTCAGGCGCGCCAGGACTTCATCGCGTGGCAGCTGCGCGGGCGCATCGGGGTAGTCGTGCGTCAGCGGAATGTAGGCCGCTTCACCCGGCGCGACAGAAAAACTCAGGCCCACGATCTGCGCTCGCATTTCGTCGAGCGAATCCGTCTCGGTGTCCACCGCCACCAGTTCAGCCGCTTCGATGCGTGCCAACCAGGCGTCAAAAGTCGCCCAGTCAAAAATCGTTTCATAGCGCAAATTGGTGGCGCGCTCGGCCAGTGGCACCTGCAAAAACTCCGGCTCGTCAAAGAGGCCAGGCTCGCCGGCCGGGCTTGCCTTGGCCTTAGCCACAGCGTGTCGACCTTCAGCCCCGCCAATCATTTCCGGCGGCACGTTTTGCACGGCAATGCTTTTCACCAGGCCTTTGAAGCCATAGCGCTCATAGAAAGCCTGCAAGGCTTCGGTCTGCTGCGGCTGCATGGTGATGGACTCCAGCGCTGGCAGGCCGTCCACATGGTCGATCAAATCGCAGTCCGTCTTGATGGTCAGCAACTCGCGGCCCTTGGGCAGCCAGTCGAGGGCATTGCGCAGGTTCTCGCCGGCCACGCCTTTGATCTCGCTTGCCCGCGCCACCAGCGCGTCCAGCGATCCGTATTCGAGCAGCCACTTCACGGCGGTCTTGGGGCCCACTTTCGGCACGCCGGGCACGTTGTCCACCGCATCGCCCACCAGCGTCTGGTAATCAATCATCAGGCGCGGCGGCACGCCGAACTCGGCCTCGACGCCGGCCAAATCACGCCGGCGGTCGTTCATGGTGTCGATCACCGTGATGTGCTCGTCCACCAGCTGGCTCAGGTCTTTGTCGCCACTGGAAATGATGACTTCAATGGCTTGCTTTGACGCCAGGCAGGCCAGCGTACCAATCACGTCGTCAGCCTCCACGCCAGGCACGTTCAGCACTTTCCAGCCCATGAGCTGCACCACCTCGTGAATGGCTTCGACCTGCGTGCGCAAGTCGTCCGGCATGGCCGAGCGTTGGGCCTTGTAAGCGGGGTAAAGCTCGTCGCGAAAGGTCGGGCCTTTGGCGTCAAACACGCAAGCTGCATAGTCGGCGCGCACGTCTTTGCGCAGCTTTTGCATCATGTTGATCATGCCGCGTATGGCGCCCGTGGCGGGGCTGGTCGGGTCGCCCGCAATCACCCGCAAATCAGGCATGGCGTGAAAGGCGCGGTACAGGTAGCTGGAGCCGTCGACCAGCAGCAGCGTTTTTTTGTCATTGCTCATGCGTCTGGATTGTCCGGGAATTTGATGGCCTGGCAGACTTCAGCTGCCGGCCTGGCGACGGCACACGCCGCCCCCTGCCCGTGTCCAAAGGTAGCGCCGCCTACAATCGAGCCATGCAAAACAGACGCCTCTCCTCCCTGTTGGCGGTGCTGATCCCGTTGGGCGCGGCCACAGCCGCGGCCCAGGCGCAGACACCGTCAGCACCGGCTACGCCTGCCCGGCCTGAGCGCGCGCTTGAGCGACTGCGCACTCAGGACGCGGGTTCCCGGATTGACGAGCTGCGCGTGGGCGGCGAAACCCAGAGCATCAGCGTGCAGCCGGCAGGCAACGCGCCTGCTTATGAGGTGCGACCTGCCGATGCCAGCCGCTCGCCCACAGGTTCAGCCGGGCAAGACGGCGCCGGCGCGCGTTTTTGGAATGTGCTGAAGTTTTGATGGCGGCCTCGGAGGTCGCCGCATACCCTGCGCGGCCAGCCTGGCTGCTGCTTTAACCCCAACCGTTTTCACTGCTTTTTCCGGACACCGCATGGCTGTATTTACTGAAGTCTCCTTTGAGGAGGCCGACGCCTTTGTGCAGACCCTGGGCCTGGGCGCGCTGCAATCCATCAAAGGCTGCGCGGGCGGCATTGAAAACACCAACTACTTCGTAGACACCGAGCGCGGCGAGTATGTGCTCACGCTTTTTGAGCGCCTGAGTTTTGAGCAGCTGCCCTTTTACCTGCACCTCATGAAGCACCTGGCAGGCCGCGGCATCCCGGTGCCCGACCCGCAAACAGCGCCCGCGCAAGTTGCCCTGGTGACGCCCAAGCCGCGCCGATCGGCCAAGGCCCTGGCCGCGGCCCTGGCCGGCCAGGATGCCCCGGCCCAAGCCATCGACGGTGTGCGCCCTGGCGACATCTTGCACGGCCTCAAAGGCAAGCCAGCCACCGTGGTCAACAAGCTGCGTGGCCGCAGTGAACTGGCTCCCCAAGCCGCCCATTGCGCAGCCGTCGGCGACATGCTGGCGCGCATGCATCTGGCCGGCCAGGATTTTGAAATGCGCCAGCCCAACTTGCGCGGCCTGGCCTGGTGGAACGAGACCGTGCCCGTGGTGCTGCCGCACATCACACCCGCGCAGCGCGACTTGCTGCTGAGCGAGATGGCTTATCAAAATCATGTGGCGCAATTGCCGGCTTACCGCTCGCTGCCCGGCGGTCCCATCCACGCCGACCTGTTTCGCGACAACGTGATGTTCGAGGCAGACGCCCAAACGGGTGCCAGCAGCCTGACCGGCTTTTTCGACTTCTACTTTGCCGGTTGCGACACCTTCTTGTTCGACATGGCCGTGTGCCTGAACGACTGGTGCATTGACCTGGTCACAGGCGCACACGACGCCGAACGGGCCGATGCCTTTTTGGCGGCCTACCAGGCGGTGCGCCCGCTGAGCGCGCAAGAGCGGCGCCTGCTACCGGCCATGCTGCGCGCTGGCGCCCTGCGGTTTTGGTTGTCGCGGCTGTGGGACTTTCATTTGCCGCGCGAAGCCGCTGTGCTGCAAGCCCACGACCCCACGCATTTCGAGCGCGTCCTGCGCCAGCGTTTGGCGCAACTCGAGCGCCCGCCATCCGACCTTCTGGCCACCACCGAATGAAACTCAATATCGTTCCCGCCCGCACCGGCCTGACCTGGGTCAAGCTGGGCATCCAGACATTCTTCAAGCAACCGCTGGCCATGACGGGCCTGTTCTTCATGTTCATGGCGCTGCTCTCCCTGGCCACGATCGTGCCCGTGCTGGGCAGCGTGCTGGCACTGGCGCTGCTGCCAGCCGCCACGCTGGGCCTGATGGCCGCAACACGCGAGGCTACGCGCGGGAAGTTCCCCATGCCCTCCATCTTGATCAGCGCGTTCCGCGCGGGTCAGCAACGCAAGAAGGCCATGATGGTGCTGGGCGGCCTGTACGCAGCCGGTTTTTTGGGCCTCATGGCGATCACCGTGCTGGTTGACGGCGGCAGTTTTGCCAAGCTTTACCTGATGGGCGGCAAGATCACTGAAGAGATGGTCAATGATGGCAACTTCCAGGCGGCCATGTGGGTGGCTTTGCTTTTGTACCTGCCTTTGTCGCTGCTGTTTTGGCATGCGCCGGCATTGGTGCACTGGCATGGCGTTTCACCGGTCAAGAGTCTTTTCTTCAGCTTCATGGCCTGCTTCAAGAACTTCGGCGCCTTGACGGTTTTCGGACTGGCCTGGATGGGAATTTTCATGGTCATGGGCCTGGCGGTCACGCTCTTGGCCACCGTGCTTTCCAGCCCCACCTTTGCCGACGTGGCCATGTTCCCCGCCGCCATGCTGATGGTGGCCATGTTCTTTACCTCGCTGTACTTCACTTTCGAGGGCAGCTTTGTGCCCGATGAAGACGAGGGCGATGGCAACCTAGCTCTCGGCGTGGACTTGCGGGCCTGAGCGCCTGAGAGCTTGCAGGCTTAACGGCTTGCAGGCCCGCAGGACCCAGGCTCAGACCACCGTCAGCTTGGCCACGCTCAGCGCCAGCCACTTCACGCCATGCCGCGTGAAGTTGATCTGGGCGCGCGCATCGTCGCCACTGCCTTCAAGCAGGGTCACGCGGCCTTCACCAAACTTGGCGTGAAACACGTTCATGCCCGCCTTCAAGCCGTGGGCAGGCGCATCGCGCTGCGGTGGCACGGGCGGGTTGGCGAAGCGCTCTGCGCCTGAGCCGGCTCCTGAACCTGCACGAGAGGCAAAAGCTTGCGCGGCCCAATCGCTGCGGCCAGACCCAGCGCCTTGCCCGCCACCCTGCCAGCTGCGGCCGCCGCCCTGCCCATACGGATTGCCAAAGCCCTGGTTCTTGGGCGTGATCCACTTGAGCGCTGCCTCGGGCAACTCGTCAAAAAATCGGCTCTTGAGGTGGTAGCGCGTTTGCCCATGCAACATGCGCGTTTGTGAATGACTCAGGTACAGGCGCTGGCGCGCGCGCGTGATGGCCACGTACATCAGTCGCCGCTCTTCTTCCACACCATCGCGGTCACTCATCGAGTTCTCGTGGGGGAACAGACCTTCTTCCATGCCGCCAATGAACACGCAATCAAACTCCAGGCCCTTGGACGAATGCACCGTCATCAGCTGCACCGCGTCTTGCCCGGCCTGGGCCTGGTTGTCGCCGGACTCCAGGGCGGCGTGCGTCAAGAAAGCAGCGAGTGGCGACAGCGTTTCGCCCGTCTCGGCGTCAGGCGCCAGTTCAGCCGGGTTGGGCAAAGGCTCGTCCAGCACCGGGGCGTTCGGGTCAAGCCCCTGGCTCGCAGGCGACTGGCGGAGCGGCGTGCCGTGCTCGTCCACCGGCAAGGCCACAGCGTCACGGCCAAAGCCTTCCTGGCTCACAAAGGACTCGGCAGCGTTGACCAACTCGCCCAAGTTTTCAAGCCGGTCCTGGCCTTCTTTTTCAAGCTTGTAATGTTCTTCCAAGCCGCTGTGCTGCAAGACCAGTTCAATGATTTCGCGCAGCGTCAAGCCGTGGGTTTGCTCGCGCAGCACGTCGAGCTTGGCCACAAACGCGCCCAGGTTGGTGCCGGCCTTGCCGGTCACGGCGCTGACCGCGTCGCTCAATGAACAGCCCGAAGCCCGCGCAATGTCTTGCAACTGCTCGATGCTGCGCGCCCCAATGCCGCGCGGCGGAAAGTTGACGACGCGCAAGAAGCTGGTGTCGTCATGCGGGTTCTCAAGCAAGCGCAAATACGAGAGCGCGTGCTTGATCTCGGCGCGTTCAAAAAATCGCAAGCCGCCGTACACCCGGTAAGGCACACCGGCATTAAAAAGCGCCGTTTCCATCACCCGGCTTTGCGCATTGCTGCGGTAGAGCAGCGCGATTTCCTTGCGCTCGGTGCCGTCCCTCACCAGCTGTTTGACTTCATCGACAAACCACTGCGCCTCGGCAAAGTCGCTGGTCGCTTCAAACACGCGCACCG
>CAZNQE010000050.1:0-20242 GCA_964575005.1 uncultured Polaromonas sp.
CGGGCGTTCAATACAGCGTGCGCCAGTTCATTGAATGGACGGCGGCCGAGCTGGGCATGCAGCTGCGCTGGGAGGGTAAGGGTCTTCATGAAGTCGCTTACTGGAACAGCAAACCCATCATCCGTATCGACCCGCGTTACTTCCGCCCCACAGAGGTTGAAACGCTGTTGGGTGACCCGAGCAAGGCCAAGCAAAAACTCGGCTGGGTCCCGGAGATCACGGCGCAGCAGATGTGCGAAGAGATGGTCGCTGCTGACCTGGCCCTGGCCAAGCAGCATGCGCTGCTCAAGGGCAATGGCTACCAAGTCAACGTCAGCGTCGGTTGATATGGCACCCACCCGAACGCGCCTTAATTTGTCGAGCTAACTGGTGACTCATTGGATGGTGCTTGAACCAGTCGGCACAAAGCTGCGAAAACTATTGGGCTCGACTCCTGCGCAGAACGCTGCATCCAGCTTTTTCGCGCTGGGATGGTTAAGCCTGCTGTCTATGCTCAGTATTCCCCTCTACATCCGCTTATTGGGGGTTGCAGAGTGGGGGATCGTTGCCGCCTGCGTCAGCCTTCAAATCGTCTCCAACTTCATTGATGCAGGCATCAGCCAGATTTTTCCTCGGTGGATTGCAAAGGCTGCTCACAGCCCGAATCTGCTGTCCCGGTACATGCTGCTATTTCGCCGAATCAGCGTCTGTCTGGGCTTGCTCATGTTCACGGTATTGCAAGGCTCGGCGGGATTTTTAGCTGAGCAGTGGTTTAAGGTGCCGCCTGAAAGTGCAAATGCCCTGGAGTTGGCCATCCGAATAATGAGTTTCCAGTTTCTTTTTCAGTTTGTGAACAATGTTCACAATAGTTTTTGGAACGGTTTGCAGCGTCAGGTACTTGCCAATATTCGGGCCTGCGGTTTTGGCACCCTGAAGCATTGTGCAGCTATTGCAATGCTGGCTTTCGTATCACCGCAAGCCTGGCTCTACGCACTGATTTTTGCGCTCGTGTCTTTTATGGAGGTATGTGCCAACGCATTGACTGTGCAGCACATGCTAAGAAAAAAGAAGGCGACTCCGCCAGGCGAAGAGCCTAGGCTCTTAAGACCGCTTGCCAAAGAAGTCTCCATATTATCTGGTGGAATATTTATTGGACTTCTCGTTAGCCAGTTGGATCGAATTATTCTCAGTCGAACGGTTGAATTGCAGTTGTATGGTGTCTACGTTGTCGTCATCACCCTGGCTCTTGCGTTTTTACAACTCCAGATTCCTATCTCGCGAGCATATCTTCCACTACTTGTACAGGATTTTCAAAGCAAAGGGCGAGTTTCGGTATTCAATTTGAGAAAAATATTATTCGGAACTGTGCTGTGTTCGACTCTGCCTGCACTACTTGCTTGCTTTTTTGCCCCGCAAATTTTGACTCTTTGGTTGCACGATCCTTTTATCGTTGAGGCAGGGAGTGGTCCTTTGCGAATCTTGCTTCTGGCTATCGCTCTGAATACCCTTTACGGCTGTATCTATCAGGTTATCGTAGCGATGGGTGAGGGGCAGATTATTTTTTATATCAACTTGATCTGTCTTGTGGCGGCGGGTCTGACCGTCTTAATATTTAGTCCGCCGGGTATCATGCTTGGAGCAGCTATTTGGCTGACCTGCTCAATCACGCAGATGGCCTTGGGAGGCGTCTGGATAGCCCAAAGAAGATCAAAAAATTTAATCTGAGCCCATGAATTTTTTACACAAAGCTAGACGAGCATTGTTGGTGGCGCGACAGTTTTTTGTTGCTTGCGGACACTACAGAAGGCTCAAAAAACAGCTTAATCCACGTTTCAATTTGTTGCTCAAGGACAGTTGGTTGCATCTGCGCGATGCCACCGCAAAGACCGGGTTCGATCGGCATTATGTTTTTCACACAGCGTGGGCGGCACGTATTCTTGCCGAGAACCGCCCGCAACAGCATATTGATATTGCAAGCTCACTGTATTTCGCAAGTTCTATATCCGCTTTTATACCGACGCGCTTTATTGATTTTCGCCCGGCCGACTTGGGTCTTTCTGGGCTTGTGAGTGAAGCTGGTAATTTGTTGAGCCTGCCTTTCGATGATGCGACTGTTGAATCGCTGTCTTGCATGCACGTGGTTGAGCACGTTGGGCTTGGTCGATACGGCGATACTTTAGATTATGAGGGCGACCTTCGCGCGGCAGCTGAGCTCTCACGCGTGGTTGCGGAAAATGGCAATTTCCTGTTTGTCGTGCCTATTGGAGGTGTAGCACGGATTCAATTTAATGCTCATCGTATTTACACATATGAGCAAGTATTAAAACTTTTTCAAAATCTTGAATTGGTAGAGTTCGCACTCATCCCTGACGATGGCGCGGAAGAAGGCTTGATTCGCTTCGCAAGCCCAGAGCAGACGGCAACGCAGCGGTATGCATGTGGGTGCTTTCATTTTCGAAAAATAGCTGCTGTGAAAGTGGGAAAAACGTGATCGTCACTCGCTTGTGTGGCGGACTGGGAAATCAGCTGTTTCAGTATGCTGCAGGGCGGAGCCTCGCCGCCATGCATCATACCGAGCTCGTGCTGGATATAAGTTGGTATAAGAATACACCCGCGTCAAATACGCCTCGAAGCTATGAACTCGTACGTTATCCCGTGGCTGCTCGTGTGGCAGATGTCAAAGAAGAGCGTTTCTGTAGATTCTTTTATAATGGACGAATTGTCAGTCGATTGCCATTGCTGCCCAGGCCTTGGAGGCATTACAGGGAGAGCGATTTTAGTTTTAATTCCAAATTCAATAGCCTTGGCGACAACACGTATCTGGATGGTTATTGGCAGAGCTACAGATATTTTGAGAATATTTCTGAAAGTATTAAATCGGAGCTCGTTCCGCTGCTCGATCCGGCAGCCCGCGATGGAGCGATAAGCGATCAGATCCAACGTACAGAAGCAGTGTCAGTCCATGTGCGCCGCGGAGATTATGTAACGCTTCAGTCCGCGGCAAAGGTGCATGGTGCCAGCCCTCTTGCTTACTACCGTCAGGCACTGCAGGTGGTCGCGGACAAGATTAAAAACCCTTGTTTCTATGTTTTTTCGGATGACATGGAGTGGGTGAGGGCGAGTATGGATTTTCCCGGCCCAGTCGTTTTCGTTGACCATAATGACAGCGATTCCGCATTTCAGGATCTGCGGCTGATGTCGCAGTGTCGCCACCACATTGTTGCGAACAGCAGTTTCAGTTGGTGGGGTGCTTGGTTAAATTCGAGAGAGGACAAGCTTGTCATTGCGCCAAAGAAGTGGTTCATGGATGACCGCTCAACGGTCAGCCTTACACCGGACGACTGGTTGCGTCTATGAATCCCTTGCTTTCCGTGGTCATTCCAGCCTTCAACCGTGGGCGTGAACTCAAGCGGGCGCTGGATTCTCTGAAGGCTCAAACCAGCAAGTGTTTTGAGGTCATCGTTTGTGACGATGGGTCCTCCGAGGAGTTGGGCCCTCTAGTGAACGCTTACCGACCTGAGCTTGATTTAACTTACGTTCGGATAGAGAACTCAGGAGGCCCCGCTCGTCCGCGCAATACGGGAGTTGCCTTGGCAAGGGGTCAATGGATTTCTTTTCTCGATTCCGATGACTGGTGGGATCAGGACCGCATGGAGAAGGTTACGGCGGCCTTGAGCAGTGAAGTGGACTTCATCTACCACCCCTTGCGCGTTGTTACGTCCCATGAACTAAAACGCAGTCAGCGGCGGGAGCGGCGCGCCATTGTTGGAGAGGCCTTGCGAAGTGACCCGCTGGCGCATATGGCTTTGCTTGGAAATCCAATCCCGAATTCAGCTGCCGTGGTGCGCAAAAGCCTCTTGAACCAGATTGGTGGCGTTTGTGAGGATTCGGCTCTTGTGGCCGAAGATTTCGACACTTGGATGCGTTTGGCTGAGGCAGGCGCAAGGTTTCAGTTTATTGCGCAAGCATTGGGCTCTTACTGGGTGGGTTTGGACAGTATCAGTCAAATATCTGAAAAACATATCGAAGGTCAAAAGCTGATTTTTTCTCGCCATGTTGACCACTTCGATCCAGGTATTTTGGATGTGGTAAAGGCTAGGCAAATGTACGCCTTAGGGACGATTGCTATGAACATCGATGGCAGAGGCAAGGAGGCACGCCACTACTTCTCCAAAGCCATCTATCTTGATTCTTTTGGATTAAGGTTAAAACGGATTATGAAAATCCTGATGACCTATCTATGACCACGAAGGTGAATATGTCAGAGGCGGTCGTGGCGCCCGCTTCTTCAGCCGGTAGGTCGCTAGGGATAATCCTGCTGTCGCTTTATTTTGGACTGTCATTTTCTTACGTCCATCTACCCGCGGTAAATATTCATCATTCCCTCGGGAGCTTGTTCAACTACTTATTCCCATTTATAGCGGTCTTGACCCTGGCAAATCCCGTATGGAATAGAAAAAAATATCTTCGTGATTTTGGATTGGTCGGATCATCCTTTGTGATATTGGGGCTTCTATTGGTATTGCAGATGATCTTCATCCTCCCTGGGATGGATAAATCCAATACCTTGGTGAAGGTATATGCTTCAATGGCAGGCAGTTTGATGGTGTATGCAGGCCTGTCATTAGCGCTTTGTCTTGCCCGTCTTTCAGGTTTCCAGTTTGCACACCTCAGTCGCGCGTCCTTTTGGGCGCTTATCGTACTCCTTGCTTATCAGGGCATTGAAGTCCTAGGCGGTATGTTTGGGATCGAACCATTTTTAACAGTATTGCAAGCTTCGGCGGAATACCTTAACTACAGAGATGATTTTGACATATCGGCTGGGAGGATTCGTGGATTTTCGAATGAGCCGTCTTATATGGCTGTTGTCGTTATATTTTTTTCCTCAATCGTACTTATTGATAAGACGAGAAGTGCAAAAATAAATTACGTTCTACTGGCGCTGATTGCCCTGATGTCTGCTGCGGCAGTTTCAAAGAATATAATTGCAGGAATATTGATTCTGATGGCGGTCCACTTCATTTACTATAGGAAGTGGCTTCCGGTTTTTGTTTTGGCTGCGTTGATGTATGTCGGTATATTCGCTTATTCAGTTCTCCAGATGGAGGGTATGAGATGGCAGTACACGGAATTCGGCGTTGATACGTCGACGATAACCCGGGTAGGTTCCTGGGTGGCTGCATGGAATGGATTTTTAGAGTCGCCAATCATTGGAAATGGATATGGGCTGGCTGGCGGCATCCTTGACAAATTTTATCCGGATTGGTTTTTTATGTCCCCCGATGCGGATCAGTGGGCAAGCAAGGGCGAGGATTTTGCCATACCTGTATTTAATAATTTTTTCAGGATAATTTTTGAGGCTGGATTATTTGGGGTGGCTTTGCTCATCTCGAATATTTACTTCTTGGTCAGATCATCAAATACCAGAGGCTTTTTGGCTCACGATAACGCGATTCTGGTATGCGCGCTATTGCTATGCCTCGGCATGGTTGATGTCCTGTCGTTTTGGCCTGTTTACCTGGCGCTGGGAATTCGCAGAGATGCGTCCGAGGTGAGTTGATTTTTGTTGATTTCCTAAGAATTTTATGAAAATTCTTTTAGTGTCCCGATCATGGCCTTCAACTGAACGGTCTGGTGTCAGTTTGACGGCTGCAGCGCATGCCGAGATGTTGGCCGAATCAGGTCATCGTGTGGGTATTGTGGGCGCTTATCCATCTGTGCTTGATGAACAACTGGCCGTGGCTCAAAGATATTATGTTCAGGCAACAGGTTCTGGCGCATTCTATTCGCCGGCCAAGGTTGATCGCACCGGTCTGCGTGCTGTCATTGCGGACTTCAGCCCTCAGCTCGTCATCGTTGAGGCGTGGCAAACGGCCTTGACCGACTCTGCAGTGGATATCAGCCATCAGTGTGGAATACCCGTTCTGATGGTGAGCCATGGGGTTTCGTTGCATCCCTTTACCGGCAGAATCCGAGACCGTGCTCGCGCACTGGCCTGGACTTTCTATCGCCTTGTCCGGCTTCCGCGCTTGGTTGCCAAGCTAAGTGCGATCACCACTTTATCGGAGACAGCGCCATCACTGCGCTTTCATGACCGTGATTTGGCTCGTCAATACGGAATCTCCGTATTTCCACTAACTAATTTTCCTGTTCATTACCTTGCACAAGCAAAAAGGCGTGAGCAGCGCAAGGCGCAAATCCTCGTGGTGGGTTATTTCTCAGCAGTCAAGAACCAGTTGGGTGCGTTGGCGGTGTTGCGGCTGTTACCGCAGGCGCTCCGCATGGTTTTTGTAGGTCCACGCAAAGGCAGCTACTACCAGTTGTGCGCGAGTCGGGCGCAAGAATGGGACTTGGCACACCGGGTCACTTTTAGGGAGGATTCGGAGTGTAGTTTGGCAGATGAAATCGGTAGCTGTTTCGCGCTTTTATCGACCTCGGTGACGGAAGCGCTTCCGGTGTGTCTGATTGAGGCCATGGCCAGCGGCACCCCTTTCGTGGCAACGCCTGTAGGGGCGGTGCCTGCGCTCGGGGCTGGGCTCTGTTCGGCAACTCCTGCCGGCCAGGCCGAGGCCGTCGTCGCGTTGCTCGAGCGCGAGGGCCTTTGGGAGATTCAGTCGCAGCAGGGACTGTCGGCCTACAAGGCGCGGTTTTCCAAAGAGCAGGTCAAGCATGAACTTGCTGCCGCGGTCTCCAGAGCCGTCAGTCCGCAGCACTCCATTTCACTAGAGCTAATGAATCCGAATTGATGGCCACTATGCTGAAAAAAAATCCTGGCTGTTCAATTCTGATGTCGGTCTATTTACATGAAAAGCCGGCGTACCTTGAGTGTTGTTTGCAAAGCCTCTTGGCTCAAACAGTCAGGGCGGATGAGTTGGTACTGGTTGAGGATGGTCCTATTTCAAAAGAAATGGGAGAAATGATTGAGCTATTTCGGTCGAACTTGAATATTATTTCAATTCCTTTGGCGGTAAATGCTGGTCTTGCGAATGCTTTGAATATCGGTTTGAGTTATTGTAAATATGATCTGGTTGTCCGTATGGATTCAGATGATATTGCAATTCCCAATCGAATAGAGATGCAATTGTCGTACATGATAAGTAATCCAGAGGTGGCGGCGAGCAGCGGCCATATGGAAGAATTCCATGACAATGGTAGATCTTCTTCGTACAGAATATTGCCTGTGCATCATGACGACTTGGTTATTCTTGCCAAGCGAAGAAGTCCATTGAGTCATCCTGCAGCTATTTTTAGAAAAAATGTTGTTCAGTCGGTTGGCGGCTATAAAAATATATACCCTGAAGATTACATGCTTTGGGTGGTTTTAATTTTAAATGGCTATAAAATAGGCAATTTGGATGCAATAATTTTGCGAATGCGAACCAATGACGCAATTTTTAAGCGGCGTGGTTTTAAAATGCTTAAGGGGGAGTTAAAAATTCACGCATTCATGCGTAGTAAAAAAATGCTGGGTACTTTTGAGTTTCTTGAGATTGTGGCTTTAAAAACTTTGCACAGGCTTTCGCCAGGTTTCCTGAAAATATTTTTTTATAAAGTTGCGCGAGGATGATGGCTCAGATGACACCGCAAAGGGTGCTGGTCACCGGGTCCAATGGGTTTGTGGGTCGGGGCTTGTGCGCGGAGCTAATCGCTCGCGGGCACGATGTGCGTGGGGGCACGCGCCAGGTCAGAAATTCCGGACTTTCTGGTTTGGAGCAGGTCGTGGTGGACAGCCTTGACGCGCAAACGGATTGGCAGACGGCTTTATCAGGCTGCTCGACGTTGGTGCATCTGGCAGCCCGGGTGCATGTGATGCAGGAGTCCGCAACAGACCCATTGGCCGAGTTTCGTAGCATCAACATGCTGGGCACTTTGAACCTGGCGCGCCAAGCTGCTTTGGCGGGCGTCCAGCGGTTTGTATTTGTCAGCTCGGTCGGTGTGAACGGGCGGTACACCCGCCCAGGCGATGCGTTTTCCGAGGTGCATGAGGTCCAGCCTCACAACGCGTACGCCCAGTCCAAGCATGAGGCAGAACTGGCCCTACGCCAAATCGCGGCTGACATTGGGATGGAGGTGGTCATCATTCGCCCACCTTTGGTGTACGGCCCCCATGCACCGGGAAACTTTGGTTCTCTCATGCGCGCCGTGCGACGGGGCCTACCCTTGCCTTTGGCCTCCATCCGAAACCAGCGAAGCCTGGTAGCGCTGGACAACTTGGTGGACTTCATCATCAGATGCGGCATGCACCCCAAAGCGGCGAATGAAACTTTCCTCGTGAGTGATGGGCAAGACCTCTCTACACCTGAGTTGATACGCAGGATGGCCGAGGCGGCTGGTGTGCCGGTTCGGTTGTTCCCTGTGCCGGGGTGGGCGCTCGAGGCGGGTTCACGCTTACTGGGCAAGGCCGATGCGCTCCATCGGCTGTGTGAAAGTTTGCAGGTGGATATTTCGAAGGCACGTGATTTGCTCGGCTGGGTACCGCCGGTTTCGGTGGAGCAAGGCTTGCAGCGCGCCTTTGCTGCGAAGCTCAAGCTATGACGATGTATCTGAAACGAGGGTTGGACATTGCCTTGGCTCTCGTCGCGGGTGCGCTCTTGTTGCTGCCGTTTTTGCTGCTGGCAGTTGTGGTCCGCCTGACCTCCAAGGGCCCAGCCTTGTATTGGTCCGACCGCATCGGCCGCAACAACGTTATTTTCAAAATGCCGAAGTTCCGCAGCATGCGGGTGGGTACACCGGCTGTCGCCACCCATTTGCTGGGTAACCCTGCCGAGCATTTAACGCCCATCGGCAGCCTTTTGCGCAAGAGCAGCCTGGACGAGTTGCCTCAACTCTGGAGCATCTTGAAGGGTGACATGAGCTTTGTCGGACCACGCCCTGCGCTGTTTAATCAGCAAGATCTGGTGGCGATGCGCACCGCAGTAGGCGTGCATGGCTTGGTGCCGGGCCTCACGGGTTGGGCTCAAGTCAATGGTCGGGATGAATTGCCCTTGCCGGCCAAGGTGGCGCTGGACGAGGCCTACCTGCAGCGCCAATCCTTGTGGTTTGACTTGAGAATCTTGTGGCTGACGCTGCTTAAAGTGATTCAACGTGATGGAGTGACTCACTGATGTACGCCCGAATTTTGGCCTGGCCGCGCGCTGCCAAAGGCCTGACGGTGATGGCACTGGACGTGGTCTTGTCCATCCTCGCCACCTGGCTGGCTTTCAGCTTGCGATTAGACGAACTTAACTGGCCGCAGGGCATGCAATGGCGCGTCTATGTCCTGGCGCCGTTGCTGGCCATTCCTATCTTTGTGCGCTTTGGCTTGTACCAGGCAATCTTCAGGTACACCGGGCAAGCGGCCTTGGTAGCCACTGCACGCGCGGCGGTGGTTTACGGCGCCTTGCTGTTTCCGCTGCTTTTGTTGCTGGGCTGGCAGCGCGTTCCGCGCAGCTTGGGTATTTTTCAGCCGGTGTTGTTTTTGCTGCTGGTAGGCGCGAGCCGGGCTATGGCCCGATTTTGGCTCGCCGATGGGGCACAGCGAAGGCGTCCGCACGGCCGTTTACTGATTTACGGCGCAGGCACGGCCGGTGTACAGACCGCCGCGGCCATGGGTATTTCTGGCCAGTTCAAGCTCTTGGGCTTTATTGACGATGACCGGTACAAGGTGGGCCGCAGCGTCAACGGTATCAAGGTGTATGCGCCTGGCGAAGTGGATCTTGTGGTGAAAAGGTTCGCAATCTCAGACATCTTGCTGGCCCTGCCCAGCGTGTCGCGGGACAGGCGCAACGCCATCATCGAAGCTTTGCGCCCCTTGCCCGTGCACATTCGCACCTTGCCCAGCATGGCCGACCTGGCCAGCGGCAAGATCACGGTGCAGGATTTCAAGGAACTGGAGATTGAAGACCTCCTGGGCCGCGAGCCGGTGCCGCCCAGCCCTGGCGTGCTGGCGCGTAACCTGACGGGTCAGGTGGTGATGGTCAGTGGCGCAGGGGGCAGCATCGGCAGTGAGCTGTGCCGCCAAATCTTGGCTGAAAGCCCCCGGCAATTGGTCCTGCTCGATCACAACGAGTTCGGCCTCTACACGGTTCACCGGGAACTGGAGGCTTTGGGCTTAGCCACAGCACACGTGACGGAACTGGTGCCCCTGCTCGGCAGCGTGCGCAACCCAGCCCGCCTAGCCGAGGTGTGCGGCCTGTACAAGCCTCAAGTGGTGTATCACGCCGCGGCTTACAAACATGTGCCGCTGGTCGAAAGCAACCCGGCCGAGGGCGTGCTGAACAACGTGTTCGGCACCTTGAACATGGCCTTGGCCGCGCAACAGTGCGGCGCGTCGCACTTCGTCTTGATTTCCACAGACAAAGCCGTGCGGCCGACCAACATCATGGGTGCGACCAAGCGCATGGCGGAGCTTGTATTGCAGGCCCTGGCCACGGGCGAAGATGCAAAGGCCGCCGGCGTTGTTGCCACGACCTTCAGCATGGTGCGCTTTGGCAACGTGCTGGGCTCCAGCGGCAGCGTCGTGCCTCTGTTTCGCCGGCAACTGGCCGAAGGTGGCCCGCTGACTGTCACGCACGACGAAGTGACCCGCTATTTCATGACCATTCCCGAGGCGGCGCAGTTGGTGCTGCAAGCCGGTGCCATGGCCCGCGGTGGTGAGGTGTTTGTGCTGGACATGGGCGAGCCCGTGCGCATCATTGACCTGGCGCAGCGCATGATCGAGCTTTCAGGCCTGCGCCTGCGCAGCGCAGCCCAGCCGGACGGGGACATCGAAATCAAAGTTGTGGGCCTGCGCCCCGGTGAAAAGCTTTACGAAGAGCTCTTGATCGGCGACAACCCCGCACCGACGCAGCACCCCCGCATCATGAAGGCGCATGAAGACTTCTTGCCATGGGAGGCCTTGAGCCGTCAGCTGGAGGCCTTGAGGGCTGCCGCCGTATCGAGCGACTTGGCAGAGATCACGCGGGTGCTGCAGGACTGCGTGCAAGGTTTTCAGCCCGATGGTGCAGACGTGCCGCAGGCTCAGAGCACTGCTGATGAAGCCCGAGCGGCTGCCCCCGTTGCTGCTGTGCCGGTCGTCAACCAGGTGTAGCGCAAGAGGGATGCGGCACAATTCCGGTCAACCGTTTTCTCATCCATTTCCAGACCCGACCCCTATGACCGAACCCGACCTCTCCCATGTAGGCCCGCGCGATAAGGCCGAAATCCTGGCGCAGGCGCTGCCTTACATCCGCAAGTTCCACGGCAAAACGCTGGTCATCAAGTACGGTGGCAACGCCATGACGGACCCGGCTTTGCAAGCCGACTTTGCCGAAGACGTGGTGCTGTTGAAGCTGGTGGGCATGAACCCGGTGGTCGTGCACGGCGGTGGCCCGCAGATTGAAACCGCGCTGAACCGCCTGGGCAAAAAAGGCGAGTTTGTGCAAGGCATGCGCGTGACCGACGACGAAACCATGGAAGTGGTGGAGTGGGTGCTGGCCGGCCAGGTGCAGCAAGACATCGTGGGCCTGATCAACCAGGCCGGCGGCAAGGCCGTGGGCCTGACAGGGCGCGACGGCGGCATGATCCGCGCGCAAAAGCTGCGCATGAGCGATTCGCAAGACCCAGGCAAAGAACACGACCTCGGCTTTGTGGGCGACATCGTCTCGATTGACCCGAGCGTGGTCAAGGCGCTGCAAGACGATCAGTTCATCCCGGTCATCAGCCCTATTGGTTTTGGAGCCGACAACGAGAGCTACAACATCAACGCCGACGTGGTGGCCGCCAAGCTGGCCACCGTGCTCAAGGCCGAAAAGCTGGTCATGCTGACCAACATCAAGGGCGTGCTGAACAAGGCCGGCGAATTGATCACCGAACTGACGCCGCGCCAGATTGACGAGCTGATTGCTGACGGCACCATCAGCGGCGGCATGTTGCCCAAGCTGGCCGGCGCGATTGACGCGGCCAAGAGCGGTGTCAACGCCGTGCACGTGGTCGATGGCCGCGTGCCGCACGCCATGCTGCTGGAGATCCTGACCGATCAGGCCTACGGCACCATGATCCGCTCGCACTGAGCAAGCTCCATGGACGCGCCTGAAGTCAGCCCAAACCTAAAAGCGGCGCAAGCTGCTGAGGCGCGCAAGCGCCCCAAGCCGGGCGAGCGGCGCATCCAGATCTTGCAGGCCTTGGCTGCCATGCTTGAAGAACCCGGCACCGAGCGCGTGACCACCGCGCTTCTCGCGGCGCGCATCGGTGTGAGCGAGGCGGCGCTGTACCGGCACTTCGCCAGCAAGGCGCAGATGTTTGAAGGGCTGATCGAATTCATCGAGCAGTCCTTGTTCACGCTGGTCAACCAGATCCAGACGCGCGAAGAAAACGGCCAGTCGCAGGCCAGGCGCATCGTGGCCATGGTGTTGCAGTTCGCTGAAAAGAACCCCGGCATGACCCGCGTGATGGCTGGCGACGCTCTGGTGTTTGAAAACCAGCGCCTGCAGGAGCGCATGAACCAGCTGTTTGACAAGCTCGAAGCCAGCCTGCGCCAAGGACTGAAGCAAGCCGCAGATTCAAACGCCAAACTGCGCGCCTCCGTGGCCACCGCTTTTGTGCAAGGCCGGCTGCAGCGCTATGCGCGCTCCGGCTTCAAGCTGTTGCCGACTGACCAGCTTGAGGCGAGCTTGGCCCTGGTGCTGGGCTAATCGTCAAGTTAGGGCGTAGCGCCCCAAAAAGTGGCCAAGGACTTTCGATAGGGCTGCGCACTCTGCCCCACCCACATTTGCGGCAATGAAGGCGTCAACTTGGCGGCGACTTCAGCCGCTCGAACCTTTTGGATGCTTGCTGTGTACCAAGCGTCCAAGCCCATGTTCGGCCCAGCAAGGCTGCTCAGAAGGCTTTCAATGAAGTAGGTTTGCTTGGACTGAAATTGACAACCCCATGAGCTTCGGTCCGCAGCCGCAGCCGTCATGATCCAACGCTTGGGATGTCGCAAGGCCGGAATCAGCGAGCCCGAGTAACAGGCTGAAATCACCACACCAGTTTCCCAGTCCGCCAGCGGCAGCAACAACTCACGAAGTTCAGCGCCGCGGATGGCTGGGAAGGGCTTGTTGGCGGCGACATTGGAAAGCTGATCCCGACCGCCGTGTGAGGTGAACATGACCAGGATTCGATCGCCCGGGCGGGCTATCTCACGCATCTCACCGATGGCGCGGCGAAGCGAATCCCGCGTGGCAAAAGGAGCAATCGACTTCTCGCCCAAGGCAGGGTTCCACATGCTCCACAGCAGCAGGTCACCTCGAATCGATTTGATGCTGTCGATGGTCCCCAGCACATCGCCAGCGAAAGCCTTGCTTTCGTCACTGAGTCCTGCCACGAGCACCAGCAAGCGTCCGGAAGCGGGAGCGGTTCGCAGGCTGTTCTCGTTGCGCTCTCGCTGTGTTTGCCAGAGGGTCTCTTGCAGCGCCTTGCCGTCTTGGCTGTCCGGGCTGGTGGCGCAGGCCCCTTGCCCCATCAAAGCAATCAACAGCAAAGCTTTGATCGTCACCCGTGTCCATGCCCGTGCCATATAGCCTCCTCGCGAGTGGAATTGAGCGCACGTGAGAATCACTGCGCGCGAGGCCAGTTTGCAGAAGAAATAGGCTTGTCGCTTGGAAAATGACCAGCTCTGGCGCCTTGCCCGCCGACGGATTTACCAATTCGTCAGCGTCCCATCCACCGCCAGCCGGTTCACCGGCAAATACGCCCGGCGGTACGGGTACTTGGCCGCCAGCTTTTCATCAATCTCCACGCCGTGGCCGATGGTTTCGCCGCAGTGCATGAGGCCGTCTTTGTAGCTGTAGGCATGCGGAAACACGGCGTCGGTTTCTTCGCTGTGGGGCATGTGTTCTTGCACGCCGAAGTTGGGCACCCAGGTGTCAAAGTGCAGGGCTGCGCCCATGCAGATGGGTGACAAGTCGGTAGCGCCGTGGCAGCCTGTGCGCACACCGTAGATGGCGGCAAAGTCCGCAATGCGTCTCAGGTGCGTGATGCCGCCCGCATGCACGACCGTGGCGCGGATGTAGTCGATCAGCTGGTTTTGAATCAGGTCTTTGCAGTCCCACAAGCTGTTGAATATTTCGCCCACTGCCAGCGGCGTGGTGGTGTGCTGGCGGATCAGCTTGAAGGCTTCCTGGTTCTCAGCGGGCGTGGCGTCTTCGATCCAGAACAAGTGATACGGCTCCAGCGACTTGCCCAGGCGCGCGGCCTCGATGGGTGTGAGCCGGTGATGCACGTCGTGCAGCAAATGAATGTCAGGCCCGACGGCTTCGCGCACGGCCTTGAAAAGTTGCGGCGCGTGAAGCAGATACTTTTCGGTGCTCCAGTCTTGCTCGCTCGGCAGGTCACCGTCGGCCGGCTCATAAAAACGTTTGCCGTTGACTGTCTTACCCACGCCATACACCTTGTTCAGGCCAGGCACACCGCTTTGCGCGCGAATGGCGAGGTAGCCCAATTCTTTGTGGCGTAGAACTTCGTCCACTGTTTCTTCGATGTCCTTGCCATTGGCGTGCGCGTACACCATCACGCCGCTGCGGCTGCGACCGCCCAGCAACTGGTAAAGCGGCATGTTCGCGGCCTTGGCCTTGATATCCCACAGCGCCGTGTCCACCGCCGCAATCGCGCTCATGGTCACGGGGCCACGCCGCCAGTAAGCGCCCTTGTACAGATACTGCCAGATGTCTTCGATCTGGTGCGCGTCACGGCCAATCAGGCAGGGGATCACGTGGTCAGTCAGGTAGCTGGCAACGGCCAACTCGCGGCCGTTGAGCGTGGCGTCGCCGATTCCGGTGAGGCCTTCGTCAGTTTCAATCTTGAGCGTGACGAAGTTGCGGCCGGGGCTGCAGACGATGACGCGGGCATTGGTGATTTTCATGGGGCTGAAAAATGAACGGGAAAGAAGAGTTAATGCGTTGCTGAAAGCGGCTTAGGTGTGGACTCAGGCCTCAAGACCCGTCACCAGCGCCTCGATTGCCGGCAGCATTCCCAGCCGCTCGATGGACTCAAGGTGAGTCCTGACCTCAGCCAGCCAAGCGGCATTCAAGGGCAATTCCTTGCCCCAGATCGCGGTCAGCGTGCCCAAGGCCTGCACGGTGGCAGCCGCATTGCCGGCGTGCTTGGTGGCCAGCGCCTGCAAGGTTTCGCCCATCGGGTCGTTCAGCACGTAAGCCTCGCCTTGCTCGTCCACGCCCCGGCAGTAGCGCATCCAGACTGCTGCGGCGAAGGCCAGGCGCGGGCTGGCACGGCCAGCTTCTTGCTGGGCCAGCAGCGTCGGTGGCCAGCGCATCGGGATCTTCTTGGAGTTGTCGCTCGCGATCTGGTGCACGCTGTGCTTGAGCTCAGGGTTCATGAAGCGCGCAAGCAGTGCGTCGCGGTAGGCTGAGACGTCGGTGCGTTGGACATGCGGCATGACTTCGTGCGTCATGCGGCCGTGTATCAGCGCCCGTACCGCCGGCTGTCCCACGGTGCCGGCCACCGTACCCAGGCGCGCTACGGCACCAATGCAAGCAATGGCGGTGTGGCTGCCGTTGAGCATGCGCAGCTTGGCTTCTTCAAAAGGCCGAACGTCCTGCACCACGTTCACGCCGGCGCTTTGCAGAGCCGGGCCATCCGCCGCGTCGGCAAACTTGTCTTCGATCACCCATTCCCAAAAGGCTTCGGTGCCCAGCGCGCCCGCGTCATGCACACCCAACGCATCGAGCGCTGCGGCGCGGCGCTCGGGCGTGGCAGCGGGCACGATGCGGTCCACCATGCTGTTGGGAAAAGCGCAGGCGCTTTGCAGCCATGCGCTTAGTTCAGGGCTGCGGCTTTCAGCGTCAGCCACACATAAGGCCTGCAGCTGCCGCCCGTTGTCACTCAAGTTGTCGCAAGACGCGACCGTGATGCCCGGCAAGTCCTGTGCATGTCGCTGGGCCAGTCCATCCACCAGCAGCTTTGCCAAGTCGGGGCCGTACCCTTTTTCCGTCACGGTCAGCGTGACCCAGCGGGTGCTGGGTGCGGCGATGGCGTCAACTACCGCGCTGCGTTCGCGCGCTGCAACGGCGGTCTGCAACACAGCGCCGGCCACCTGCCAGCGAATACCTTCATGGCTTGCGATTTGCACCGCGTACAAGCCTTGCTGCGCAGCCAGCGTGTCAGCTACTTCAGGGTTACGCATGGACACGCCCAGCACACCCCACCGTGCGTCACCCTGCGCGAGCAAGTGGTCAAACACCAAGGCTTGGTGGGCGCGGTGAAAAGCGCCGAGGCCAAGATGAACGACGCCGGGCACGAGCCCGTCGCGTGAGTAGCTGGGCACGTCGATGCCGCGGGCGGCGACCTCGGGCAGTGATGCAGCGCACAGGATTTCGATGTCGTGTTTCATGGAAGTGTTGGCCTCAGTCAAACTGCAGCCCGCCGTTCAAGTCCAGCACCTCGCCGGTGATGAAACCGCTCATGGGATGCGCCAAAAAAAGCACGCAATGCGCAAACTCTTCCAGCTCACAAAAGCGGTTAACCGGGATTTTTTGCTTGAGTTCTGCCTGCCGTTCGGCACTCACTTGGCCGGTCAGCATTTGTGTTTTCACAAAGGTCGGCGCGAGCGCATTGCAGGTCACGCCAAAGGGCGCGTATTGCCGCGCAAAGCTGAAGGTAAGAGACGTCACGCCGCCCTTGCTGGCCGCATACGCGGGCAGGGGCGAGAGGCCGCCCGTCTTGGCCCCAAAAGACGACACATTGACGATGCGGCCAAAGCCGCGTGCCTTCATGCCCGGCGCCACGCGCTGGCTGACGAAGAACACGCCGTCCAAGTTGACGCGCATGGTTTTGTGCCACAGCTCGGGCGTGGTTTCCTCACAGTTGGCGTACTGCAAAAAGCCGGCGTTGTTCACGCACACATCAATGCGGCCAAAGTGCGCTTCGATCTGCGTGCACGCTGCGTTCACAGCGGCGTGGTCGCTCACGTCCATGGTGAAGCAGGCCAGACGCTCGCCGAACTCGGCCAGCTCAGCTGCCACTTGATCGGTGTTCAAGTCTGTCGCGGCCACGCGGTAGCCCGCTTGCAGCAGGGCGCGGCAGGTGGCCAGGCCCATGCCGGCGTTGGCGCCCGTGACCAGCGCCACTTGCTCGGACAGCGGCGGCGCGGGAGCGAGCAGGCGTGCAAGGTTACTGCCGGCCACAAGCGTCGCCGGGTTTACAAAATCATTCATGTGTTTTTCTTCAGTCTGAAATCAAGAATCTGGAATGGTCACGCCAACCTTCAGACCCGCCTGGCGAATCTCTTGCCAGGTTTCGCGGTCCACGGCAAAGCCTTCTTGCTTGCGCTTTTCGCGTGCAGCGCGTTCAGCGTCGCCCGCTATCTGCACCGCATCAAACCCCGGCGCTACCGGCCCAGCACGCACCCAGTCCACAAAGGCCAGGGCTTCGCTGTCAAAGCTGGCTTGCGTGCCCAGTTTTTGCGGGTCAATCAAGATGGTGAGCATGCTGTTGATGACAGCGCGTGCGTGTGTCGTAGGCTGGTGCCAGGTGGCGCCGCCCGTGAGCGCGCCACCCAGCAACTCGCAAGCCACGGCCATGCCGTAACCCTTGTGCTCGCCAAAAGTCATGAGCGCGCCAAACAGCCCATTGGCTTGCGGCACCACCACCACACCGGGGTCGGTGGTGGGCAGGCCTTGTTCGTTGATCAAATAGCCCTCGGGGACTTGGCGGCCCTCGTTGTGCGCCACGCGCATCTTGCCTTGGGCCACACGGCTGGTTGCAAAGTCCAGCACAAAGGGTTCGCGACCTTGCAGCGGCACGCCGATGCAGCAGGGGTTGGTGCCAAAGCGGCCATCGGCCCCGCCCCAGGGCGCGACCACCGGCCGCGAAATCACGTTGGCGAAATGCATGGACACCAGGCCCTCGGCCACTGCCATCTCGGCGAAGTGCCCAATGCGCCCGAGATGGTGCGAATCGGCCAACGCCATGATGCAGCTGCCCTGCGCCTTGGCGCGTTCAATGCCCATGCGCATGGCCTGCACGCCGACCACCTGGCCATAGCCGCGCTGGCCGTTCAGCGACAGCAGCGATCCGGCGTCCAGCACGGTGCGCACGCTGGCGTTGGGCGCGAGGCCGCCCTCGAGCACCGCGTCCACATAGCGCGGCAACATGCCCACGCCGTGCGAATCGTGGCCGCTCAAATTCGCCATCACTAAATTGGCTGCGACTTGCTCGGCTTCTTGCGCCGAGCTGCCGGCACCACGAAGCACTGCCGCGCAATGCTCGGTGAGTGCAGCGGCTTGATGCATTTTTGATGGCGTGCTTACGGTGCTCATCGTGCCTTCCTCACATCACCGCGCCGACTTGCCAAGGCACGAACTCGTTCTGCCCATAGCCGTGCTGTTCGCTCTTGCTCTGCGTGCCCGAGGCTGTGGCCAAAATCATTTCAAAGATCTTTTGCCCCATCTCCTGCACGCTCACGCCGCCGTCAATGATGGCGCCGCAGTTGATGTCCATGTCTTCTTCTTGCCGCTTCCACAGCGCCGAGTTGGTGGCCAGCTTCAAAGAAGGCGAGGGCGCGCAACCGTAGGCTGAGCCGCGACCGGTCGTAAAGCAAATCAGATTGGCACCGCCTGCCACCTGACCCGTAGCGCTCACCGGGTCGTAGCCCGGCGTGTCCATGTACACAAAGCCGTTTGCGCTCACCGGCTCGGCGTATTCATACACAGCTTCCAGGTTGCTGGTGCCGCCCTTGGCCACTGCGCCCAAAGACTTTTCGAGAATGGTCGTGAGGCCACCCGCCTTGTTGCCGGGCGAGGGGTTGTTGTTCATCTCGCCGCCATTGATCTCGGTGTAGTTCTCCCACCACTTGATGCGCGAGATCAGTTTTTCAGCGACTTCAGGCCGCACCGCGCGGCGCGTGAGCAAATGCTCGGCGCCATAAATTTCAGGCGTCTCGCTCAAGATGGCCGTGCCGCCATGCGCCACCAGCAAGTCCACCGCCGCGCCCAGCGCCGGGTTGGCGCTGATGCCCGAGTAACCGTCAGAGCCGCCGCACTGCAAGCCCACCGTGATGTGCGCCGCGCTGCAGGGCTCGCGCTTGACCGCATTCGCACGCGGCAGCATGTCTTTGATGATGCCAATGCCCTTGTCCACCGTTTTGCGCGTGCCGCCTGCGTCTTGAATATTGAAGACGCGAAAGTTCTCGCCTTCGTTCAGGGCGCTGTGCGCCAGCCACGCGTTGATCTGGTTGGCCTCGCAGCCCAGGCCCACCACCAGCACGCCGGCAAAGTTGGCGTGCGTGGCGTAGCCGGCCAGCGTACGTTCCAAAATTTTGAGGCCGATGCCTTCGCTGTCCATGCCGCAGCCCGTGCCGTGCGTCAGAGCCACCACGCCGTCCACGTTCGGGAAGTCTTTCAGCGCATTCGGATTCGTCTGGCGCGAGAAGTGGTCCGCAATCGCTCGCGCTGCGGTGGCCGAGCAATTGACGCTGGACAAGATGCCGATGTAGTTGCGTGTGGCCACGCGGCCGTCGGCCCGCTTGATGCCCATAAAGGTGGCCTCGCGCTTGGCAGGCGCAGGCTTCACATCCGCACCAAAAGCGTAGTCGCGCGCAAAGTCGCCTTTGTCCGGCCCCATGTCCAGGTTGTGCGTGTGCACGTGTTCGCCCGGCGCAATAGCTTTGCTGGCAAAGCCAATGATCTGGTTGTAGCGACGCACCGGGTCACCTGCGGCCAGCGCACGCGTGGCGACCTTGTGGCCCGCCGGAATCAAGCCGCGCACAGCAATGTTTTCAACTTGCGTGCCGCCCACGAGCTGGGCCCGGGCAATCAGCACATCGTCAGCAGGGTGGAGGCGAATAAAAGGAGTCATGGTCAAAAAACGTTCAGGTAAGAATCAATAAAACATCTTGGGCAGCCACAGCACCAGGCTAGGCACGTAGGTGATGACGATCAGGCTACCCAGAAGCGGCACCAGCCACGGCAAGATGGCCATGGTCGTGCGCTCCACCGACAGCTTGGCCACCCGTGCCAGCACAAACAGCACCATGCCCATGGGCGGATGCAAGAGGCCGATCATGAGGTTGAGCACCATCACCAAGCCAAAGTGAACCAGGTCAATGCCCAGCTGCGAAGCAATCGGCACCAGGATGGGCACGAGGATGGTGATGGCGGCTGTCGGCTCCAGAAAGCAACCCACGAACAGCATCAGCAAGTTGGCCAGCAGCAAGAAAACCCAGGCTTCCTTGGTGAAGCTCAGCACCCAGCTCGCGATGTCTGTGGTCACACCTGTGGCGGTCAGCATCCAGCCGAAGATGGACGCCGCT
>CAZNQE010000051.1:0-1056 GCA_964575005.1 uncultured Polaromonas sp.
TTGAACCCCTTTCACAAGGATTTTCAAGGCCCAACAGGTGATTTTCAAGCGCAGGTGACTGCACTGAACAGGCAAACCCTGGACAATCCAGACCTCACCCCTTTACCGACGGAGACCTGTTTTGGCCCAAGTGATCACCACCATTGAAGACCTGCGCGTACTTGCCCAACGGCGCGTGCCCCGCATGTTTTACGACTACGCCGATTCCGGCAGCTGGACCGAGAGCACCTACCGCGCCAACGAAGATGACTTCAAACCCATCAAGTTTCGCCAACGCGTGGCCGTCAACATGGAGGGCCGCAGCACCGCCACAGAGATGATTGGCCAACGCGTGGCCATGCCGGTCGCCATCGCCCCCACCGGTCTGACAGGCATGCAGCACGCTGATGGTGAAATCCTGGCTGCCAAAGCCGCCAAAAAATTTGGGGTGCCCTTCACACTGTCCACGATGAGCATTTGCTCGATTGAAGACGTGGCGCAGGCGACGGGCAACCACCCGTTCTGGTTCCAGCTGTATGTGATGCGAGACCGCGACTTCATCGAACGGTTGATCGACCGCGCCAAAGCGGCCAATTGCTCTGCACTGGTGTTGACGCTGGACCTGCAAGTGCTCGGTCAACGCCACAAAGATTTGAAAAACGGCTTGTCTGCCCCCCCCAAATTGACACTGCCCAACATCGTCAACATGATGACCAAGCCGGGTTGGTGCCTTGGCATGCTGGGCACCTCGCGCCGGCAGTTTGGCAATATCGTGGGCCACGTCAAAGGCGTGGAAAACATGGGGTCACTCAGCGAGTGGACAGCCAAACAGTTCGACCCACGTTTGAACTGGGGTGATGTGGAATGGATCAAAAAGCGCTGGGGTGGCAAATTGATCATCAAAGGCATCATTGACCCTGAAGACGCCAAACTCGCCGTCGAGTCTGGGGCCGATGCGCTGATCGTCAGCAACCATGGCGGCCGCCAGCTCGACGGTGCGGAATCGTCCATTCGCGCACTGCCGGCCATCGTCGCAGAGGTAGGCAGCCGCATGGAAGTGCATTTGGACGGTGGCAT
>CAZNQE010000051.1:1066-2166 GCA_964575005.1 uncultured Polaromonas sp.
CAAAGCCTACGCCATGGGCGCCAAAGGCACCTACATTGGCCGTGCGTTCCTGTACGGGCTGGGTGCCATGGGGGAAGCGGGAGTCACCAAGGCGCTGGAGATCATTCACCGAGAGCTGGACTTGTCGATGGCATTTTGCGGGCGCACACAGTTGTCGTCGGTGGACACGTCCATCTTGCTGCCGGGCACTTTCCCTCAGTGAAAGGCGTCCCAGACCAGCTTACAGCCGGTCAAAAACATGCCCACGTAGACCAAGCGGTAGAACAACACCGGGTTGATCCGCTTGGCCACCCTGACGCCGATCCAAACGCCAACGGGTGCCATCGGCAGCAAGGCCAGTGAGGTGCCCAGGTTGCGCCAGTCCAACAGGCCCAGCATCGCGTAGGGAATCCATTTGGACAGGTTGATGAAGAAAAAGAAAAAGGCCATCGTGGACGCGTAGGTCAACGGGTTCAGGCGCAAAGGCAGGGTGTAGGCATTGATCGGTGGACCACCGGCATGGGCAATGAAGCTGGTGAACCCTGATGTGGTGGTCAAGATGGCGCCCAACCAGCGTGGCGGCGGTGCGCTGTCTGCTTTGGGCGGAAACAACAAACGTTGGGCCAAAAACAGCAGCGTGAACCCGCCCACGATGCCAGCCACCCAATGCGCGTCGAGCGCCTTGAATGACAAAGCGCCAATCAAGGTTCCCAACATCCCAAAAGGCAGCAAGAACTTGAGCAGGGCTTTGTCAAGATCTCGCCGTAACGCAGAAATGCCCAACAAGTCCATCACCAGCAGCACAGGCATCAGGATGGCTGCAGCCTGAGGCACCGTGACCGATAACGCCATCATGGGCACAGCCAAAGAACCAAAACCAGAGCCGAAGCCACTCTTGCTGATGCCCAGCAGGAGCACAGCAGGTATCGCTACCAGGTAAAAGCCCAAATCGGTGATCAAGGGTTTTTCAGGCTGTTGTTCAGCGCGCTCTGGGCCACCGCATCCAACGCCGCATCCACCACGTTTTGCTTGGGGACGAGGAGGAGTTTTTCTTCCTGGATGAGTTTGTCCAAGGTCGCCCGGGTCATCGATTGATTGCGCCCTGAGGTGGTGGTGAACAT
>CAZNQE010000051.1:2176-19977 GCA_964575005.1 uncultured Polaromonas sp.
CTGTGCCCGCATGTGGTTGCTGTCGGTGGTCACGTCCACCCAACACCCCATGACCAGGTGGGTGGCATTGGACCCCGCAGGCATGGGCTCTAAGACTTCTTTGTTCCAGGAGGTTTGCTGAGATGAGGCGTGAAAGGTCAGGCGTGATGAGGGCGCGTCTGATTCGGGCAAATCAAACTCTGCCATGAAGCCGGAATGCTCGGCCTCAGCGGGCGCCAACCAGACCTTGGTAGGCTTCGTGCGCTCAAACGCGCGCGCCACGTCCACTTTGGCAGAAGCCTCTTCAGGGATGACAGACGACAGCAAGTCACCGCTCGGCTGGGACGGCGCCACGGCGCCGGTGCGACCCAAAAGCGCACGCTGGTGCAAGGTCATCAGCACCTCAAAAAAATCATTCATCTCAGCCTGAGGAAACTGGATGGTCTTGAGCCCTGCGCGCAGACGCCCCAGCATGCCTGGGATGAGCTTGACCAGGCGATTGGGGTCCAGTCGTGGCCAATCGGGGTTCACGCTCCAAAACAAATCCACCACCACGGCCATCCACTGGGCTGCATCGGCAGCTGCCGCCGCTTTGGAACTGGCGCTTGCGCTCTCACCTTGTTGGCCATTGACCCGCGCCTGGGCCACCACCTGGGCCCAAGGTCCAGTGGCAAAGTCAAGCACGGATGCAGGCACGAACGTCGCATCGGGCCGGTCGCGAATCTCTTGCGCCACTTTGACGGCCATCAAATTGCGTTGCTCTGCAGCCCTCAACGTGTTTTGGGCTTGTTCGCGTTGTTTGCGTTCAGCCTCCAGACGTTCTTCCCAAATCTGCTTGAGGGTCTCCAGACACAAGGCAAAGGGCTCAGGCCCTTCAATGGGTACCGGCTGCAGCTCTTGCACCACCTGCCGCAGCGGCTGTATGAAGGCGCCAAAACCAGGGTTGCTTTCGCTGTCGAATCGCCCGCTGTGCTCAGCGATGGTCTCCAACAACTGCCGCGCCGGATGCTGCTTGTCACTGAAAAACCGTGGGTCGACCATCGCCAGTCGCAACAAGGGCATTTCAAGCTTGCGAACCACGGCCTGGACGGGTGGCAGCAAACGTGGGTCTTTGGCCATGTTGTCGATCATGATGGCGACCACTTCCAACCCCAGCACCTGCCCCACACCATGCGCTTGAACCCGCAAGACTTGATGCAGTTCGTCACGGTCCAACGCGGCCAATGCCGTGGCACCCAAAGGCTGCGACGGCATATCACTTCCCGTGGAAACCATGGCTGCTCGTGGGTACACCTTAGCGCCTCCTGGGTGAGCGGGACCACCACCCTGGCCCGCCACGGCAGACCGTCCCAGGGTGCCGCCACTGGCCACCCATTGCTGCATGGGCGCCGACCCTGATCCTCGCCGTTGCGCCAACCGGGCCATGGCTTGGTCCACTTGCTGCATGTCCTCCAGCGCTTCCAATGCAGCGGGCACGGTGTGATCAAAGCCGGACGCTTGAAAATCAGCGTGGCCATGTGCGGCACGCGCCACACCGCCATCACTGGCACGTCGACCTCCGCCGCCTCCACCTGATGGCCCCCAAGCACCGTTCAACTCACCTGCCAGCAAGCTTTTGAGCTTGTTCAGCGTCAGCCGAATCTGCTCTTGCCGAAGGTCGCCACCCAACACACTGTCGTCAACGCGCTTCGCACTGCCTGCCTCCGATCCAGTACTGGCGTCAGGCTGGCCTTTCACGGCGCCATTGGGCCTGTCGGTCGCAGGAGTGGATGTACCACCAAGCGCCACTGAAAAAGCTGCGGGCTGGATGTCAGCGTCCGTCATCGACTTCGCCAAATCCGCATACACCGCCAACAAGCCTTGGCCCAGGCCTTTGGCCACCAACTGCAACCAGTCCAACCGGATCGCGGGCAACACGCCTGTGGCAACAAATACGTTTTGCAGCGCCGTAACGTAGCTGACAGGACGCAAGGGGTTGGCCTCTGGACGCACAGACGAGAACCCCCGTACCGTGCAAACCAAGGCCGTCAGGGGCCGCAGCGTGGCATCGCTTTCCAATGCTGCAGCCTGCTGAGCGCGGGCCACTTCCAAGCGCTCTTGCACCTGGGAGTCGTCCATCAGCTCCAGTTGGTCAAAACGCAAACTGTCTTGTGGAGCGGCCTCGCTTTTGGTGGGCACCGGCCGACTGGCCGCTTCAAAGACATTGAGCAACTCGTTCGGGAATTTGGCAATCAGATCTGGACTGTGTTTGTTCAGTTGAGAAATCGATTGCCGGAGCAAGCTGAGGCGCACGGTGTCCGCACCGTCCAGCAAGGGCGAAGTCGCCGCTTGCTGTATCAAACCTTCCAACAAACCACGTCCCGCACTCGCTGCCTGAAGCAAGCACTGTTGGTAGATCAACGCCTGTTTTGGCGTGACCTGCACATCGGGACGGAGGGCAGCGGGTTTGGACGTCATCGCAGCAGGCTCCTGGGCAAGACTTACTTCAAGGCCTTGTAGCGCATGCGCTTGGGCTTTGCACCCTCTTCACCCAAACGTTTCTTCTTGTCGGCTTCGTACTCTTGGTAATTGCCGTCAAAGAAGGTCCATTGGCTGTCGCCCTCTGCTGCCAAGATGTGGGTGGCAATGCGGTCCAAAAACCAACGGTCGTGGCTGATGACCAGCATGGTGCCTGCAAACTCCAGCAGAGCGTCTTCCAACGCACGCAGGGTTTCAACGTCCAAGTCATTGGAGGGCTCGTCAAGCATCAACACGTTGCCGCCAGCAATCAAAGTCTTTGCCAAATGCAAGCGACCACGCTCACCGCCTGAGAGCATGCCCACCCGTTTTTGCTGGTCAGCGCCGTTGAAGTTAAAGCGGCCGGCATACGCGCGGCTGGGCATGGTGAAGCGGCCCACGGTCAGCATGTCGAGGCCGCCCGAGATGTCTTCCCACACGGTTTTCTCGTTCGCCAGGTCGTCACGGTGCTGGTCCACAAAGGCCATGCGCGCGGTTTTACCGATGGCGACTTCGCCTGCATCCGGCTGCTCTTTGCCAGCGATCAGCTTGAACAGCGTCGATTTACCGGCGCCGTTGGGGCCGATGATGCCGACGATGGCGCCTGCCGGGATTTTGAAGCTCAGGTTGTCAATCAGCAGGCGGTCGCCGAAGGACTTGCTCACGCCCTTGAATTCAATCACTTCATTGCCCAGGCGCTCGGCCACGGGAATGAAAATCTCCTGCGTTTCATTGCGCTGCTGGTATTCGAAGTCAGACAGTTCTTCAAAGCGGGCCAGACGCGACTTGCTCTTGGCTTGACGCGCCTTGGGGTTCTGGCGCGACCATTCGAGTTCTTTCTTCAGGGCCTTGGCGCGGGCTTCTTCGCCCTTTTGCTCTTGCGCCAGGCGCTCGCCTTTTTGGTCTAGCCAGGTGCTGTAGTTGCCCTTCCAAGGAATGCCGTGGCCGCGGTCCAATTCCAGAATCCACTCGGCCGCGTTGTCCAAAAAGTAACGGTCGTGGGTGATGGCCACCACGGTGCCGGGAAAGCGCTGCAAGAACTGCTCAAGCCAGTCCACGGACTCGGCGTCCAAGTGGTTGGTCGGCTCGTCGAGCAGCAGCATGTCGGGCTTGGACAGCAGCAAGCTGCACAAAGCCACGCGGCGTTTTTCACCACCGGAGAGCACGCCGATTTTGGCGTCCCACGGCGGCAGGCGCAGCGCGTCGGCGGCGATTTCGAGTTGGTGTTCAGAGTCGCTGCCGCCCGTGGCAATGATGGCTTCGAGCTCGGCCTGCTCCGCGGCCAGCGCGTCAAAGTCAGCGTCGGGTTCGCCATAGGCGGTGTAGACGGCTTCCAGGCGGGCCTTGGCGGCAAACACCGCGCCCATGCCGGCTTCGACGCTTTCGCGCACCGTGTGCTCGTCATTGAGCTTGGGTTCCTGCGGCAGGTAGCCGATGTTCAGGTTGGGCATGGGGAAGGCTTCGCCCTCGATTTCCTTGTCCAGGCCGGCCATGATTTTGAGCAGCGTGGACTTGCCCGAGCCATTGGTGCCCAGCACGCCAATCTTGGCGCCGGGGAAAAAGCTCAGCGTGATGTTCTTGAGAATCTGGCGCTTGGGTGGAACGGTCTTGGAGACCTTGTTCATCGTGAAAACGTACTGGGCCATGGTGTCTTTGCGGTCTTTGCGTGAGGTGGAACTGCCCCCAAGATGGCGGAGGCCAGAGAAATCAACCCTGCATTATCCCAGTTCAGCCTTGTTGGGTGTTCACGTCGTGGACAACTCAGCAATGTGACGAATCTTGACCATCAGGTCCGGCAGACGCGCCTGGCTGGCAGCATCGGGCGGCAGATGCCCCGGCAAGGCATCGATAAAGCGACGATCCGTCAGCAGGTGTTGAAATTGCGCCGCCAAATACACACGCAAAGGAAGCAAGCTGTCCTGGCATTCGTTCAGCAAGGAAGCGCGGCCATCGATCACGCTGATGACGTCGCCCATGTCGTGACTGAACAAATAATCGCCACCGCCTCGGCCATAAAACGCCTCCAGCTTGGTGCCGATGAACTCGGGCGCACGCAGCACTCGGATGCCAACGCCACTGGGCAAGGTCAGCGTTTGGGCGGTGGACACGCCCATGCGATACCACCGGTTGGTGAAGCCCAAAATCTCTTCCTGCGTGGGCATCAGATCGACCGCCACGCCATCCACCCGCCAGCGGCACACGGGCGCATCAGTGCTTGGGTCTCGCACGAAACCCAAACCTCGAAACTGATCTTCAAAGCGGTAATAGTCGGCCAAGGCTTCGGCGTTGGTGACGACGTCCACATCGTCCGTACGGCGAATGGCGGGCAAAGCCAGATCGGTGATCAGTAAACCCGCTGCGGCACCACCCACAAACACCAATTGACTGCAGAGCTCAGGCCCCAGACTGCGGGCCACCTGCTCCAGCATGACCACATTGGGGTCGTTGGGGTTGAACACCTGCATCAGCTGGCCCAGCGTTTGTCTAGTTCAGCAATGGCCAAAGCACGTTCGCGCATGCTGCCTCCTCGCACGGCGTCCACCAAGGCCAGCAGCTCGTACAAATCAGGATTGTTTTTAGCGGCATCGGGCACCGTGGGGTACAGCGGATAAAACGCCACACCGCGTGCCGTGCCATCTTTGTGCGGCCACACGGGCGCAGGCTCGGTGCTCTGCACAATCAGCTTGTTCAGCGGGGCAGCCGCATGCGCTGTGGGCATGCCCCGCCCCAAGGGGCCATGCGTGGCCGGAAAGCAATGGCGCACGCCATGCTGCACAAACAGACGCAAAGCCTCTAGCAAGACGACGGGCTTGCCCGATTCGTCTTTGCGGGCCAACTGAGCCGTCACCGCGCGGTCCACACCCGCGTGGATCTCGGAGGCCGTGAGCTTGAGCTCCTCTGCCAAGGCGGCATAAGTCGGGACGCCATCTGCGCTCAAAGACAAACGCAGCAGCACCACCACGTCTTGTGGGCGAAGCACCATTTGGGGGTTGGAAATTGTGCGGCTCATGAGGCTAGTTTAGCCGCCTATTCGCTATTCGCGAATAGCGAATACGAGTTACGGCGTTGAGCTAACCGCTGCCTGACTAAGCTCCTGCAGCACCTTGAGCGACTGCCCCTGCCCATCCCTCCACTCCATCCGGCCATTAGCGCTGCGGCCCAGCACCACGCTGGCCGCTGTGCTGGGCGAGCTGAAGGTGTAGTCCTGCGTAAAAGCGTGGGCGCCGCCCTGCTGCTTAAGCACCCCAAGGTCCAGCAACTGCTGGCGCATCGCCAGCGTACTTGACGGAATAGACGGCACCACATCGATAGCCGCTTGGGACTCAGCCTTGACCACAAAGCCCTGAGTGGATTCATAGCCACGGGCCTGCAAACCCTTGCCCCTGCAAGTGAGTTCAGGCGCACTGGCGGCAGGGGCTGCAGGCGGCTGCTCAAACGCGTGCACGCCCAGCACTGGGAGCATGCCGAGCATGTGGGCTAAAAACACCTGCATGTCAGCCCGGTCAGCCTCGCTCAGCGTCGGCTCGGTTTCATTCTTCTTGTTCTCCACATCCAGCGGAACCCGTTTGGCCTGCTTGGCCAAACGAATCAGGTTGGACTCCAAAAACTGCACATGCGCCTTGTTCAGCCCCTGCCCCATGGACACAAAGCAGATCGCCCGCGTCCAAAAGTCCTTTTGCTGCTGGCCGCTGTGGTGCGACGCCAAGCGCGGACCAATAGGGTCGCCTTCACCGATGTAAAGACGATCACCGTCGCCGTCTTCGCGCGGGCCAAAGAGCAGGTAAACGCCGATTTGCTTGAGCTCAGTTCGGTTGGTAACGCTGGGCTGCGCCCAGGCAGCACGCGGAAACACCAGCGCGCGACCTACCCAGTTCGATCGCTCGACGATGCGCAGGCCGTCGGGGTCGCCGTCGACTACGAAGATGCGAAGGGAGAAAGGGCTTTGCATGGTGTCATTCAACGCATTGTTTAATTTTTGTAATTAAAGACCAGTATTTGTTGAGAGACCATATAAAGCATTAACCCCATGTCTTGATGGATCCACGGGAACAAATCCGTTCCGCTCAACTAATGCCAATCCGCGACCAGTGACTGGCCGTGTGAAAAACTGGGTAACTCCATTCTCACGCTCATATTGCTGAAGACGAGCCCGCAAATGAACAAGGGCAACCCCCTTTCCAGTAAATCCTTCTCCATAAATTCCACCAATATAAATAGCGGATGGGTTTTCGCCTGGCGGAGTCAAATGGATATCAAGAAAATTAGCCCCATTAACAGATTTTGCCACAACCTCGTCGACACCCATTTTATTAAGAGGCAGCAAATCAAAGTAACCGACTCGCTCGCTCGACTTCGTTTTTTTGCCCCAAAAGACAACCTCAACTATATAAAATATATTTTCATTTACTTTATGCCAGGATGACATTCTATTTTGATTTGCAACCTCATCACCAAATGCCTCCACACACAGTTGATGCACTTTAGAAATTTCATGCTTAGAAACACGTCGCGCCCTGCTGTTACATCTATTTGTAAATATTTCAGATGCCACATCCTTCATAGGAAACATGAGAAACGAGGATACAAACGACACCAAAAGAATAATTAAAAAAATAACCACCCCAGTTAGCAATGAATATTTTTCAATAAAGTCTATCAACATTGGAGAAAACAAATTGCTTCCTCGAATGTTCGGCGCAACCTGCACAAAACCCCAAGCAACACCAATAACCGCACACCCCACCCCCATTACCGGCTTCGTAAATTTCAACACTTTAATTTACCCCTTTATTATTAATTTATTTCTGATAAAAACTTCTTTTAGCTTTCCGCGCCGCAGCGCCTCGGTGCGCTGGTATTGAGCCACTGCAGCAACTCGGGCCTGAAAAAGGCAAACACCCGCCGCGAGCGGGGCTGCGGGTCCAGTCCGTTGGTGAACTGGGTATCAGCCCCGGTGGATTCAAACAAGAAAGGAAGCGGCCGGTGCCAAGCGGGCAAAGCCGCTGGCAAGCCTTGGGCGTAGCGGCCCGACTGCACCTCAACGCCTTTGAGCGGGACGCCTTCTTTCTTGGCCTCAATCACCCCACAAGCTTTGCCGTTCACATAGAGCAAGTAGTCGGCAAAGCCATGGCCGATGTTCAAAGGGAATTCGCGAATGGCCACGCCCTGCGCGGCGTGAATGTTGGCCTGCGCCATGTCGCAGATATGCCAGCCAGCCGCAACAAGCAACTCGTCGATGAGGACGCGGGCGCGGTCTTCTGGTTTCATGAATGCAGGCTAAGGGCGATGCGCAATTTGTAAAACTAATTGTGTACTTTTCCCATCAAAATGTAACCCGTAAAGACGAGCTTCCCGTCCATGCCACAATCGGAGCACCGCAGGCCTTCAGTTGCCGCGGCATCAGCACTCTGCTGAGAGGATTCGGGCCACGCCCGAGCAAGCCCTCTCTCCCTTGTTTTCTTCGGCCAACAACTGGCGACTGCCACGCAGTCGAATGAGCCGAACCCTGCGCCCGGTGGGCGCTTTCCCTAAATGACCTTTGAAGAACTAAAGCTGGCTCCGGCCATCCTGAAAGCCGTGCTTGAGCAAGGCTATGACACCCCTACGCCCATTCAAGCTCAGGCCATCCCGGCCGTGCTGGCCGGTGGCGACTTGCTCGGTGGCGCCCAGACCGGCACCGGCAAAACGGCGGCTTTCACGCTGCCGCTGTTGCAACGCCTCTCAACCGAGCCGCGCCTGACGAACCGCCGCGGCGTCAACGCCGTGCGCGCACTGATCATGACGCCGACCCGCGAGTTGGCAGCCCAGGTGGAAGAAAGCGTGCGCGTTTACGGCAAGTACCTGGACCTCACCTCGATGGTGATGTTTGGCGGCGTCGGCATGGGCGCGCAAATTCAAAAGCTGCGCCGCGGCGTGGACATTCTGGTGGCCACGCCTGGCCGCCTGCTGGACCACGCGCAGCAAGGCACGCTGGATTTGTCGCAAGTGCAGATCCTGGTGCTGGACGAAGCCGACCGCATGTTGGACATGGGTTTCATCCATGACATCAAGAAGGTGCTGGCCCTGGTGCCTAAGCAAAAGCAGTCCCTGCTGTTCTCGGCCACTTTTAGCGACGAAATTCGCGAACTGGCCAATGGCCTGTTGAAGAACCCCGAGTCGATCCAGGTCACTCCGCGTAACACCACGGTGCAGCGCATCACGCAGACCATTCACCCGGTCGGCCGTGCCAAGAAAAAGGCCCTGCTCACGCACATCATCACCGAGCACAACTGGAGCCAGGTGCTGGTCTTCACGCGTACCAAGTTTGGTGCCAACAACGTGGCCGAGCACCTGACGAAAAACGGCATCCCTGCGATGGCGCTGCACGGCAACAAGAGCCAGACGGCTCGCACGCAGGCGCTGGCAGGTTTTAAGAGCGGCGACATCCGCGCGCTGGTGGCGACCGACATTGCCGCGCGCGGCATTGACATTGACGAGTTGCCACACGTGGTGAACTACGAGATCCCGAACGTCAGCGAAGACTACGTTCACCGCATCGGCCGCACCGGCCGCGCCGGCAACAGCGGCGAAGCCGTCAGCCTGGTGTGCCTGGACGAAGAAGGCTTCATGCAAGACATCGAGCGCTTCACCAAGCAGCAGATTCAAAAAGTCGTGGTGCCCGGCTTTGAGGCCGACCCCGGCGAGCGCGCCGAGCCCTTGGCCATGGGCCGCCAGACCATCTGGGGCGGCCTGGGCAAACCGCCTAGCCGCGAAGTCATGGCCGCAGCGGCCAAGGCCGCACGCAGCGAAATGATGACCCGCATCCGCGAGAACAAACCGCAAGGCGGCGCTGCCCGTGGTGCGGGCGGCGGTAACGGTAACGGTAACGGTAACGGTAACGGTAACGGTAACGGTAACGGAGGCGGCGGCGGTGGCGGCGGCGGTGGCGCACGCAGCGGTGGCGGCGGAGGCCGAGGCCGTGGTGGTGACAGCGCTGGTGCTGGCGGCGGTGGTTATGGTGGCGGCAACGGTGGTGGTAATGGTGGTGGCGGCGGTCGCGGCCCTCGCCAGAACACAGGCTATGCCGGCCCGCAAGGTGGCGGTCAAAATGGTGGCCAAGGTGGCGGCCACGCTGCCCCAAGGAACCCCAATGCCCAGCCCCCACGACAGCCACGTCAACATGACGAAGACGCTCAGCCCGCAAGCCACGCTTCTTCCGGCTTCCCATCCTCAGGCCAGCCCACAGGCGGCAACCGTGGCGGCTTCCGCGGCGGGCGCCCAGCCGGTGGTGGTGGTGGTGGTGGTGGTGGCGGTGGCGGTGGCGGACGTTCCGGTGGCGGCGGTGGTGGCCGGGGCAACGGGTATGGTCGGTCGGGCGGTTCTGGCTCGTTTACTGGCCGCTGACCTCCGCACCTCGTCAGTTGTTTATTCAGCGGTCCACTGTGTGGGCCGCCGAGCACCGGAGCTGCCCCCCACGGGTGCGGCCGCTTCGGTGCCTCGCCTGGTGTTCTGCCAGAGCGATCTCAAATCTCCAGAGTCTTTGAATCTTCCGCCTGTCGATGACGTGTTCATCGCGCTGGGCACGACGATTGCCGTGGCCGGTAGTCAGGCTGCTTTTCGCGCGGTCGATTTCGATGCCGTGCTAGCGGTGGCGCGGGCGGCTCGCGCGGCGGGTGCCAAGCGCATCGGCGTGGTCAGCGCGCTGGGGGCTGACGCTGCATCCAAAGTCTTTTACAACCGCGTCAAGAGCGAGATGGAGCAAGCCGTTAGCCAGCTCGGCTTTGAGACGGTGGTGTTTGCGCGGCCGTCTTTGCTCGACGGTGAACGCGAGCGTTTAGGCCAGCCCGCGCGGCCGGGCGAGCAATGGGCTTTGCGATTGATGCGGCCGCTCAAGGCATTGATTCCGCGCGCGTGGCGACCTATTCGCGCAGACGATGTGGCTCAGGCGCTGATTGCAGCGGTGCAGGCCGGAAGGCCCGGCGTTCAGGTGCTGAGCTCGGCCGAGATGCAGCCGCGCTGAGCACGTTTCAAAAGCCTTCGCCTGCGCGGGTTCAGTCCCGAATGAACAGCGTCACCAGCGGCTCACTGCCCACTTGTCGGCTCCAGTGGCCATGCACCTTCGCGTCAAACGTGGCGCCCGCTGGCAGCACATCGCCCGAGTAGAAAAAATCACCCGCCTTGAAGACGCGCGAACTGCCGTCTTGCAGGCCAATTTCCATCTGGCCTTGCAGCACCACCAGCCATTGCGTCTTGCCGGTGCAATGAAACTCGCTGCGAAAACCGACCGGGCTCTGGCGCCACTGCACGCCGCCCGAAGGCGCGAGCGCAGACAGCGCGGCCGCCGGGCCGCCCTCGGTCAGGGCAATCTGGTCTTCACGAAAGCGGGCACGGCCATCGACGTTGGTGTAGAGAATGACTGCGGGCAAAGTGGCGTGGGAAGTCGTCATGAATGTGAAAAGGAAAACAGAAAAGATAAAAAATCGCGAAGAAAAAGGAAGAGGCGCCGCGACCCGCTTCAGGCCACAGGCTTGCTGAACCGCTCCCAAGCTTCAGGCGTTGGCGTTGTGCTGGCCCCCGGCTGCTGCGGCAGCTTGAAGTAACCGTCCACCACCTCGGCGGGCTCAAGAAAACAATCCTTGATCCAGGGAATGTATTCGAGCACTTCGCAAGCCGGGTGCGCGTACGACAAGTGCACATGCACCTGGCTCATGTCGCCGGCATGCGGCGCCACTGGCACGCGGAAGGCATGCGCGCTGTCGCACACGCGCAGCACTTCAGACACACCGGCCAGGCGCGTCACATCCGGCTGAGCCCAATGAAGAGCGCCCTGTGCAAAAAATTCGGCAAAGGCATCGGTGGTGTAAAGCTGCTCGCCCAGCGCCACGGGGATGCTGCAGGCGCGCGCCAGTTGCGCGTGGCCTTTGACGTCGTCGTACCAAAGCGGCTCTTCAAACCAGAAGATGTCCAGATCACGCGCAGCGTTCACAAAGCGCAGGCAGGTGGCCAAGTCCCACTTGCCGTTGCCGTCAATGGCCATCGTCACATCCGGCCCGATGGCTTGGCGCACAGCCGTCAGGCGGCGCACGTCACGCTCCACGGTAGACCCGACCTTGACCTTGATACCCGTAAAACCCTGCGCCACAGCGCGCTGCGCGCCGGCCACCAGTTGCTCGTCTGGAATGCTCAGCCAGCCGATGTCGGTGTTGTAGGCGCGCACGCGGGGGCGCACCTGCCCGCCCAGCGTTTTCCAGAGCGGCTGGCCTTCGGCCTTGGCTTTCAAGTCCCACAAGGCCACGTCAATCGCCGCGTGCGCCAGCGTGGTGATACCGGCGCGCCCCACCCATTGCAACGCCGGGTTGCGCGCCAGCTTGAGCCACAGGCGGTTGATGTCGCGCGCGTCTTCGCCCAGCAGCAGAGGAGCATGGCAAGTCTCGATGCAGCGCGTGATCAGATGGTCACTCGGCAGGTGCGCATGCGTGCCGGTAAAGCCGTAGCCGGTGTGGCCTTCGGCTTCAATCTTGGCGCCCACCACGCCCCAATGCGAAATGCTGTGCGTGCTGTCAGCAATCTGCGAACCCGTGACGGGCACATGCAAGATGAAAGGCGTGACGGAGGTGATCTTCATATGGGTTCCTAAAAGAAATCAGGCCGAGGTATGCCGCACCACGGCATCAGAGCGCAAATGCAAGTCAGGCAGCAGTTCAAGCCCCAGTCCGGGACGGTCGTTCAAGCTGAGCATGCCCTGCTTGACCTGCGGCAACTCGGTCACAAGCTCCTTGTACCAACCGGTATAAAAAGCGCGCACGCTTTCTTGAATGAGCGCATTGGGCGCATGCAATGACAGATGACTGGACGCAGCCCAGACCACCGGCCCCGTGCAGTCGTGCGGCGCAACGGGCAGTTGCCAGGCGTCGGCCATCGCTGCAATCTTGCGGGCCTCGGTCAGGCCGCCGCACCAGCTCAAGTCCAGCATCACCACGCCGGCCACGCCGGTTTGCAAATAGTCCTTGAAGCCCCATTTGTAGGCCAGCGTTTCACTCGCGCAAATCAGCGCTTCGCAATCCGGCGCGTACTGTTTGAGCAAGTCCAGGCTGTCCATGCGGATCGCGTCTTCATGCCAAAAGGTGTTGAAGGGCTTGAGCGCACGCGAAATTTTGCGGGCCATGGGCAGGCGCCACAGGCTGTGGAACTCCACCATGATGTCCATCTTGTTGCCCACCGCGCGCCTGATCTTGCGGAAGGGCTCCAGCGCCGTGTCTAGGTCGGCGTCGCTGATGTACTGACCATCGCTTTGCTCTGCGTAGGTGTCAAAGGGCCAGATCTTCATGGCCGTGATGCCTTCGGACAGCAGCGACTCGGCCACTTCATCGGCGCGATGCAAAAAGCCCTCAAGGTCTTCATAAGGCCCGGCGCTTTGGCCTAAGCCCCAGTTGGCTGAAGATTGATTGACCGTGCTGCGCACATAGCGGTAGCCGGCGCAGGTGTTGTAGATGCGGATGGCGTCGCGGCTCTTGCCACCGAGCGCGGTGTGGAGCGGCATGTTGGCGGCTTTGCCAAACAAGTCCCACAGCGCAATGTCAATCGCAGAGTTGCCACGTGTCTCCACGCCCGAACCTCGCCATCCCAGGTAACCGGTCAGCTCGCGGTTGCGCGCCTCAATGGCCAGCGGGTCTTTGCCCAAAAGTCGGGGGCCGGCCCATTCATGCACATAGGCCTCAACGGCAGCGGCGCCCATGAAGGTTTCGCCCAGCCCCACCAAACCCGTGTCTGTGTGCAACCTCACCCAGATGATGTTGGGAAACTCGCCTAGCCGAATCGTTTCGACGTCAATGATCTTCAAACTGCCACCTTTGAGAGCCGAAAAAAAAGCCGCCAAGCACTTGGCTTGGCGGCAGTCCTTAATCAAGCGCGCTTGCCCCTACAGGCGAGGCGCAAGGTCATTAGCCGCCGCGCACCTTTTTGAGCGCATCAGTCACCACGGTGATGGCCTCGGCGCCAATGGCGGGCACATGCTTGTCATACACCGGCTTGATCTTGGCCGTGATACGGGCCTGCTCGGCTGCCGATATCTCGTTGACCATCATGCCCTTGGACCTGAGGCTGGCGAGCGACTTCTCGTTCAGGCTGCGGTTGGCCGCACGTTGAACCTTTTGCCCCTCCTTCGCTGCTTCGCGCAGAACGGCTTGTTCCTGCGGTGTCAGCTGGTCCCACAGCTTCTTGCTGTAAAGCACCAGAAACGGCGTGTACGCGTGGCGTGTGACCGACAAATACCGTTGCACCTCGTTGAACTTTGAAGTCTCGATCGTCACAAACGGATTTTCCTGACCATCAATGGTCTTGGTCTCCAGCGCGGTGAAAACCTCGCCAAACGCCATAGGCACAGCGTTCGTGCCCAGGGTCTTGAAGGTGTCCAGGAAGATGTTGTTTTGCATGACGCGCACCTTCACGCCATCAAAGTCCTCGAGCTTGGTGACCGGGCGCTTGGAATTGGTCAGGTTGCGAAAACCGTTTTCCCAGTAAGCCAGGTTCACGAGGCCAGCATCTTCCAGCTTCTTGTTGAAGTACGCCCCGGCTGGGCCGTCAAGCACCGCATCAGCTTCTTTTTCATTGGCAAACAGGAATGGCAAGTCAAAAGCGCCGAGCTCCTTGACGATGCCGACCAGCGGCGAGCTAGACGTGCAAACCATCTCTTGGGTGCCGGCACGCAAGGCCTGCGTGGCGGGCAAGTCACCGCCTGCAGCACCGCCCCAAAAGGCATTGATCTTGATCTTGCCGCCCGTCTTGGCGTCCAGCACTTCCTGCATCTTCTTGACGCCCACACCCACCGGATGGTCTTCATTCACGCCGTTGGTGAACTTGATCGTGCGGTTGTTGATCTGCGCGAAGCTGGACGTCGCCACGAGCAGGGTTGCGGCTGCAATGGCCGAGGCCACGGTTCTGCGTTTGAACATGAAAGTCTCCTTTAGTAATGACAGTTGAGGAACGGGAAAAAAGCAAGCCCTAGCGCAGCATCCACTGCAAGGGCACCGTCACGATGGACGGGAACAACACCAGCAAGAACAGCACGCCCAGCTGCGCCAGCAAGAAAGGAAGCACGCCTTTGAAGGCGTCATCCATGCTGATTCGCGCCACGCCGCAGACCACGTTCAGCACAGTACCCACGGGCGGCGTGATGAGTCCGATGGCGTTGTTCATGATGAACATGATTCCGAAATAAACAGGGTCGATACCTGCCTTCAAAACGACCGGCATGAGCACGGGCGTCAAGATCAGCACCGTGGGCGTGAAGTCCAGTGCGGTGCCGACGATGACGATCAGCACCATCATCACAAACATCAGCAAAATCTTGTTGTCCATGAACGGAGACAGCAAGTTGGCAACCTCGGTCGGGATGTTGGCCACGGTGATGAGCCAGGCGCTGACCATGGCAGCGGCCACCAGGAACATGACCACAGCCGTGGTCTTGCCGGCGGCCAGGATGAGGCCGTAGAGCTTGGTCCACTGCAACTCGCGGTAAACAAACATGCCCACGACGAAGCTGTAAACCGCAGCCACAACAGCCGCCTCGGTGGGCGTGAAGACGCCGAACTTCATGCCACCGATGATGACCACCGGGAGCAAAAGAGCCAGGCTGCCTTCGGCCGTGATCTTCAGCCGCTCAGGCATGGCTATGCGCGGCGCAGGCTGAACGTTTTCCTTCTTGGCCACCCACCACCATGTCAATCCGATCGCCAGGCCCATCAAGATGCCCGGCACGATGCCGGCCAAGAAGAGCTTGGTGATGGACACGTTGCCCGCCACACCAAAAATGATGAGGCCGATGGATGGGGGAATGACGGGCGCGATGATGCCGCCTGATGCAATCAGGCCAGAAGCACGGCCGATGTTGTAGCCAGCGGCGCGCATCATGGGGATCAGCAGGGCGGCCAGCGCGGCCGTGTCGGCCACGGCCGAGCCCGACAGGGAAGCCATGATGATGGCGGCAATCACCGTGACGTAACCCAGGCCACCACGAAAGTGCCCGACCCAGGCCATGGCCAGGTTGACGATGCGACGACTCAAACCACCCGCATTCATGAACTCGCCGGCCAGCAAGAAAAATGGCACGGCCAGCAGCGGGAAGTTGTCAGCGCCATCGACAAAGCGCTGCGCCAGGATCTGGCTGTCAAACGTGACCAGGCCGCTGGTGGCTGATAAAAACGCCATCAAGGCGACGCCGCAAGCCAAGAGTGCATAGGCGATCGGCATACCGATGGCCATGGCCGCGAGCAAGCTCAGGATGAAGACGGTGACGGTCATGCCTTGGCTTCCTTGAATTGCTTTTCAGCCTCGGCCAGCCCCTCGGCCTCCACGACCTGGATGAGCTCGCTCTCTTGAATGCGCCCCGTCACCAAGCGCCACAGCACGCGCAGGTTCATCAGGCCCATCACGCCACCCACCACATAGCCGATACCGTAAATCCAGATCATGGAAATGCCGACGACCACCGAGATATTCGTCACTTGCAACTCATGCATCTTCCAGGTGCCCAGCACAAAGAGGCCGTTGATGAAGAGCATCAGCGCCTCGCTCACGAAAAGGCAGGCCTTCTTCCCGAACAGTGGCAAATGCTTGACCAGCGTGTCCACACCCAGATGCCCACCTTCCCGCATGGCGACCATGGCGCCGATATAGGTGAGCCAGACAAAGCAGTAACGCGACATTTCATCGGAAACGGAAATGCCGGAGTTGAAGAAATAGCGCAGCACCACATTTCCGAAGACCATGACCACCATGGCCACCATGAAGCAGACGATGAGCAGCTCAAGCGCTTTGAAGAAGAGATCGATGACTTGTTTCACTTAAGGCCTCTCGCCATCGGCGATAGCAATAACGAATGTGGTTTCATGCTGCGTGGCTCCTGCCTATTTATTGGGTCGAGGCGGCAAGGCGCCTTGCGGGCTTGTCGAGCTGAGGCAGCTTGCGACGCGATGCCAGCACTTCTTCAATGTCTTGCCGCGCGCCTTCAATCAACACACGGATGGCTTTTTCAGCCGCGTCCGGGTCACGCGCAATCACGGCATCGAGCACAGCCCGATGCAGCGGCAAAGACAAGGCTGGCCCGTCCTTGCGCCGGGTGGATATTTCAAAACTGGTGCGCAGCAAGGCGCCGAGCACCTTGCTCATCTGCACCAGCATGCGGTTGCGGCTGGCCTTGAGCAGGCCTTGGTGAAAGCGCAGGTCATGGGTCACGTAATCGCCGCCTTTTTCTACGGCTTGCTGCATGCCCGCAAAAGACGCCTCAATCTCTGAAATGTCCGCGGCGGTTGCGCGCTCTGCGGCCAAACGCAGGGCGGCTGGCTCGACCACACGGCGCAGGTCTTGCAGGTCGCGCAAGAATTCGGGCGACAGCCCGGCTTGGGTTTGCCACGCTACAACGTCGGGGTCAAACCAGTTCCAGTGCTCGGGCGCTTGAACACGCGTGCCGACCTTGGGGCCGGTGGTGATGAGCCCTTTGGCCACCAGCGACTTCACTGCTTCGCGCACCACGGTGCGGCTTACGCCGAGTTCGGTGCACAGCAAGGGCTCAGGCGGCAAAGACGAGCCCACGGCATAACGCCCGGCCACCAGGGCTGCACCCAGGTGGTCAACGGTGTTGCCGTGGACGTTTTTGATCATGGTTTTTCCTATGGATCTTCGGCCGCAATCGTATGACGATAGGATGTTTGAAATTTAAGGACTTACCCGAATGAGCGACACACCTAAGCGCAAGCGCCCCGAAGAACTCCGCAGCCAGCAATGGTTTGGCCGCCAGGACCGAGACGGCTTTGCCTACCGCAGCTGGGTCAAAGGCAAAGGCGTGCCGCATGACCAGTTCGACGGCCGCCCCGTCATTGGCATTTGCAATACCTTCAGCGAACTCACGCCCTGCAATTCGCACTTCAGAACCTTGGCCGAGCAGGTCAAGATTGGCGTGTACGAGGCCGGCGGTTTCCCGCTCGAATTCCCCGTCATGTCGCTGGGCGAAACGCTGCTGCGCCCGACTGCCATGCTCTACCGCAATCTCGCCAGCATGGACGTTGAAGAAAGCATCCGCGGCAACCCGATTGACGGCGTGGTGCTGCTCATGGGCTGCGACAAGACCACGCCCAGCTTGCTGATGGGCGCGTCCAGCGTCGGCCTGCCGACCATTGGCGTGTCGGGCGGGCCCATGCTCAACGGCAAGTGGCGCGGACAAGAGCTGGGCTCTGGCACCGGCGTGTGGAGCATGAGTGAGCAAGTGCGCGCAGGCACGCTCAAACTGCAAGACTTTTTTGAAGCCGAGAGCTGCATGCACCGCAGCCACGGCCACTGCATGACCATGGGCA
>CAZNQE010000052.1:0-19720 GCA_964575005.1 uncultured Polaromonas sp.
CGATCAAGTCGATCACCGACTTCGGCGTGTTCGTGGGCTTGGCTGCCGGTATCGACGGCCTCGTGCACCTGTCTGATTTGTCGTGGAACGAAACCGGCGAAGCCGCTGTTCGCAACTACAAAAAGGGCCAGGAAGTCGAAGCCATCGTGTTGGCCGTTGACGTGGACCGCGAGCGTATCTCCCTGGGCATCAAGCAGCTCGACTCCGACCCATTCACCACCTTCGTGTCGATCAACGACAAGGGCGCTGTGGTGACCGGTAAGGTCAAGACGGTTGACGCCAAAGGCGCCGAGATCGATCTGGGTGAAGACATCATCGGTTACCTGCGCGCCAGCGAAATCAGCCGTGACCGTGTGGAAGACGCACGCAACGTGCTGAAAGAAGGCGACGAAGTGTCCGCAGTGGTGGTGAACGTGGATCGCAAGACCCGCAACATCCAGCTGTCGGTCAAAGCCAAGGACAACGTGGACCAGCAAGAAGCCATGGCTTCGCTGAGCCAGCAGTCCTCGCGTGAAAGCGCCGGCCTGACCAACCTGGGCGCATTGCTGCGCGCCAAGCTGGACAACAACAGCTAAGCCCTCGCGCTGAACTGATAAGCGGGACGACAAACCTCCAGGGGTTTCTTGTCCCGCTTTCTTTTTGCCCGCCGCACGTTTCACTTCTTTTTTTGACGCCGCTTTCCCATGACCCGCTCCGACCTTGTTGAAGAACTGGCCAGCCGCTTCAGCCAACTTACCCATCGGGATGCCGAGCATGCGGTCAAGACGATTCTTGACGCCATGAGTGACGCGCTGGTGCGCGGTCACCGCATTGAGATTCGCGGCTTTGGCAGCTTTTCCATCAACCGGCGTCCGCCGCGCATGGGCCGCAATCCGCGCTCGGGTGAAAGCGTCGCCATTCCTGAAAAGCGCGTGCCCCACTTCAAGCCGGGCAAGGCCTTGCGCGAGGCTGTGGACGCACGCACCGAGGAGTTGCTGAATGTGCCAGGTGCCGGCAAGTGATGCGTTTTATGAAGCGATGTATGAAGCGATGTATGAAGCGATTTTGCGCTGACTACAATGGCCAGACCCCACCGGAGTCGTGCCAGTGAAATACCTGCTGTGGCTGCTTAAGGCAGCCATTTTTTTTACGCTTTTCGCCTTCGCGCTGAACAATCAGCAAGTCGTTGCGCTGAACTTTTTCTTCGGCACCTACTGGCAAGCGCCCATGGTGCTGGTGGTGCTGGCGGCTTTTTGCGCCGGGCTCGCCGGCGGCGTGCTGATGATGGTGCCGCGCTGGTGGCGACGCCGCCAGCAAGCTACTTCGGCGCAAAAGCGCATGGCAGCGGTTGCCCCGGACACCCCGCCCGGCCCGACATCGAAACCAAGGCCCGAAGCGGCGGACGTGCCCCATGGAATTTGACTTCACCTGGCTGCTGCTGGGCCTGCCCGCCGCCTTCAGCCTGGGCTGGCTGGCCTCGCGGTTGGACCTGCGCCAGCTGCGCATTGAAAACCGCCAGGCCCCCAAAGCTTACTTTCGCGGTCTGAACTTCCTGCTCAACGAACAGCAGGACCAAGCCATCGACGCCTTCATTGAAGCGGTCCAAAACGACCCGGACACGTCCGAGCTGCACTTCGCGCTGGGTAATCTTTTCAGGCGCCGCGGCGAATACGACCGTGCCGTGCGCGTGCATGAACACCTGATGTCGCGTGGCGACTTGACGCAGGCCGAGCGCGACCGTGCGCAGCATGCACTGGCCCTGGACTTTTTGAAAGCCGGCCTGCTGGACCGTGCTGAATCCGCCTTGCGCAAACTCGAGGGCACCAGCTACCAGGAAGAAGCCCGCCTGGCTTTGCTCTCCATCTACGAGCGCTCACGCGACTGGCCACGTGCCACCGAAGTCGCCGCCCGACTGGACAGCACAGGCCACGGCAGCTTTGGCGGCAGGCAAGCGCATTACCTGTGCGAGCAGGCACTGGCCAGCGCTGCCACAGGCAACACCGACCAAGCACTTGCCCTGTACCAGCGTGCGGCGCAACTGGCACCCGCTGCAGCGCGCCCTTTGATCGAGCAGGCCAAACTTGAAAATCAGTTAGGCCGCCATGCCCAGGCCTTTGCCACTTTGTCCGTGCTGGAGGCCAAGGCGCCGCAAGCCCTGCCGCTGGCCGCTGGCTTGATGGCCAAGGTGGGCGCGCAAAGCGGCCAAGCGCAAGCCGCACTCGACATCTTGCAGCGCAACTACGCGGCCTCACCTTCTGTGGATGTGGTCGAAGCCATCATCACGCTGGACAGCGACACACGCAGCGCACGCGAATGGTATGTGCGCCATTTGGAAGGCCAACCCTCCTTGCTGGCGGCCACGCGCTGGATTGCTGGCGAACGATTTGAAAATGAACAGCCGCATGGTCTGGTGCAGCGCGCGCTGGATCAAGCCACCAAGCCACTGATGCGCTACCGCTGCGCGGCCTGCGGCTTTGAGGCCACCCAGCATTTCTGGCATTGCCCGGGCTGCCAAGCCTGGGACAGCTACTCTGCGCGCCGGATCGAAGAGCTGTAAGTCAACCAGCCAAGGCCTCGGCCGTTAGATGCTGCAAGCTGTTGCGGGCAATTCGCAAGCAACATTCTTGAAACAACTTTTCATCCAAATTGGGGAAATTCACAATGTTCAAAAAGATTTCTGCTTTCGTCGCCGCCCTGCTGCTGACCGCTGTCGCTTTCGCGGCGGTGGACGTGAACAAAGGTACTGCGGCTGAGCTGGACGGCGTCAAGGGTCTTGGCCCCGCCAAGAGCAAGCTGATTTTGGACGAGCGCAAAAAAGGCGAATTCAAAAGCTGGGACGACTTGATCTCGCGCGTCAAGGGAATGGGCGAAAAGTCCGCCGCCAAACTCTCCGCTGAAGGCCTGACGGTGGGCGGCGCCAGCTACAAAGCAGCTGCTGCCAAGACAGAGGCCAAGGCTGATGCAAAGGCAGACACCAAAGCAGACGCAAAAGCAGATGCAAAAGCCGCCAAGCCTGCTGCAACACCCGCAGCAGCCGCAGCTCCAGTCGCCACGGTTGCAACGACAACCGCGGCTGCCAAGCCTGCCGCCGCTGCCAGCGCCGCCAAGAAGTAATCCGCGCGACCAAGCCGCGCTGAATTCAGCCCGCAATTAAGGCCCGCCTGGGTAAACCGGGCGGGCCTTTTTACGTTGGAGTCCTGCTCAGGGATGGCAAACTGCTGGGCATGCTTTCCGTCATCGCTATTTGTATCGGCGCCTCGCTCGGCGCACTCGCCCGCTGGGGCCTCGGCCTGTGGCTGTCGCCCGGTGGCTTGCTGCCCTGGGGGACGCTGGCGGCCAACTTGCTGGGTGGCTATTTGGTGGGTGTGGCGATTGCCGCTTTGCAGGCGCAACCGCACCTCGACCCGGTGTGGCGGCTGCTGCTGATCACTGGCTTTCTGGGTGGGCTCACCACCTTCTCTTCTTTTTCAGCCGAGGTGGTTGGCTTTTTAATGGCCGAGCGTTATGGCTTGGCCCTGCTCACGACCGGCCTGCATGTGCTGGGCTCGCTGGGCATGACGGTGCTGGGCTTGAAAAGCGTGGCTTTTTATCTAGCGCGCTAAGCGTTTGAGTCGGGGCTAAGGCCCGCTGCCCCCACCGCCAAAAATCCCGGAAATCTGAATCACCGCCGGACCAATCAAGACCGTCAGCAAGGCGGGAAAGATGAAGAGGATCAACGGGATCAGCATCTTGACTGGCACCTTGGCGGCTATTTCTTCAGCCCGCTGCATGCGCTTGGTGCGCATCATCTCCGACTGAATGCGCAGCGACTCCACCAAACTGGTGCCAAAGCGGTCGGCCTGCACCAGCATCGATACGAGGCCGTGCAGATCTTCCAGGTCCACGCGCAGGGCCAGGTTTTTCAGCGCCGTGGTACGACCGGCGCCTGCGCGGATCTCCAGCGCCGCCAGGTAGAACTCCTCGGCCAGTGTCTTGCTGCTGCGCGCAATTTCTTGCGACACGCGGTTGATCGCTGCGTCCATGCCCAAGCCCGACTCCGTGCAGATCACCAGCAGGTCAATCAGGTCAGGCAGCACGTCGCGCATTTCAGTGGCACGGCGCTGCGTACGAAAGCGCAGCAGGGCATCGGGCGCGTAGTAGCCCAACGCGGCCACCCCCAGCGTGTAAGCGCCCAGTGTGAGGTAGGAGGTGGCCGGCCAGCCCAGGTAAATGACGAGCGCCGCCAGGCCCGGCAAGAGCAAGGTGCCCGCCGTCTTGACGGCGTAATAGCTTTGCGGCGCTTGTGCGCTGCGAAAGCCGGCGCGAATGAACTTGAGCCGCAGCTGCGAACTTTGCCAACCGCCTTCAGGCACCGACATGCGCGACATGGACTCGAGCACCACTTCCCAGCGCTGGCTGCGCCTGACAGCACCATCATCGGTGCTGCCCATACTGACCGCGCTGGCGGTATCCCCCGACCGGCTTGAGGCTGGCTGCAAGCGCTTGGTCATTTGTTTTCGCGAGAGCATGCGGCCCACGCCCAGCACCAGCAGTACGCAGGCGCAAAAGGCCAGCGCCATGGATAAAAGCAGCCAGAAGTCCATGATTAAAAATTCATGATGAAGGGCCCCTGCTCAGACCTTGATCTGAACGATCTTCCACATCCACAAGGCGCCCAGGCCCATCATCACCAGGCCCACGCCCACCAGCTTGTGGCCGGACTCCGTGGTCCACAGCGTGGCCATGTAAACCGGGTTGATGATGGACAAAATCACGCCCAGCACGATCGGCAGTACGCCAATCAGAACGCCCGAAAGTTTGCCTTCAGACGCCAGCACACGCACTTTGCCTTTGAGCTTGATGCGCTCGCGCACGGTCTTGGCCAAAGATGTCAGCAGCTCCGTCAGGTTGCCCCCGGTCTTGCGCTGGATCATCAGCGCGATCACCAAAAAATTGAGGTCAGGGCTGTTGACGCGATCAGCCATCTCGGCCATCGCCTCGGCAAAGCTCATGCCCAGGTTGATCTGGTCAAAGGTCGTTTTGAACTCGGCACCCAGCGGCTGCGGCAATTCGTCACCCACCATGCCCATGGCCACAGACAGGCCGTAGCCTGCTCGCAGCGCGCGGGTCATGAAGTCCAGCGCCTCGGGCAATTGGTCTTCAAAGCGGGTACGACGCTGCAACTGCCGACGCAAGAGCCACAGCGCTGGCAGGCACAGGGCCAAAGCGCCCAGCAGCAAAGCCACGGGCCAAGCCAAACTGAACGCCAGGCTAGACAGCAACGCCGTCGCCACACCAAGCCCAGCGGACAAGGCCATGACTTCAGCCACCGACTGCGCGCAGCCCGATCGGCGCACCAGCCAGGCCAGTGCTTCCACGCCGGGCAAGTGCGCCATCAACCAGCGCAGCCAAGGCGCGTAGTGCGGGCCGTCAGATTTTTGCAGACGCTCTTGCGCCTGGCCTTGGCGCTGCCGTGCAATGTCGGCCAGCCGGCCCGATAGCGCTTTGGCTTCAGGGCTGTAGCGCCGGTTCCAAAATGCAGCCATGCCCACGGCGACCCCGCCCACGAACAGGAAGACCAGTGACAGCACGGCATAAAGCAGGTTTTGAGTCATGACACGAACTTGTTCAAGCCCTACTCGTCCATCGCCAGCGACGGATCAAACAAGCGTTCGTCCATCGCAATGCCGAAGGCGCTGAGCTTTTCGCACAGCTTGGGCCTTACGCCCGTGGCCCTGAAGCGGCCTTGCACATAGCCGTCTGCGCTCATGCCCAGGCGCTCATAAAAAAAGATCTCTTGCGACGTGATCACTTCACCTTCCATGCCGTTGATCTCATGGATGCTGGTGATCTTGCGACTACCGTCGTTCATGCGGCTGGCCTGCACCACCACGTTGATGCCCGAGCTGATTTGCTGGCGCAGCGCCTTCACCGGCAAATTCACACCGCCTAAGCCGACCAGGTTTTCAAGCCGCGACAGCGCATCACGCGGCGAGTTGGCATGCACGGTGGTGAGCGATCCGTCATGCCCGGTGTTCATGGCCTGCAGCATGTCAATCACTTCACTGCCACGCACCTCGCCCAGCACGATGCGGTCGGGCCGCATGCGGAGGCTGTTCTTCAAGAGGCCGCGCATGGTCACTTCACCCTGCCCTTCAATGTTGGCATTGCGCGTTTCAAGCCGCACCACATGGCTTTGCTGCAACTGCAGCTCGGCCGTGTCTTCAATGGTGATGATGCGTTCACCCTCGGGGATGTAGCTCGACAAAATATTGAGCAGCGTGGTCTTGCCTGAGCCCGTGCCGCCTGAAATGATGATGTTGGTCTTGGCCTTGACGAGGCCGGCCAGCAGCTGCGCCATGGCTTTGGAAAGCGCGCCCTTGGCCACCAGGTCGGCCATTTGCAGCGGCACCACGGCAAAGCGGCGAATGGTGAGCGTGGGGCCGTCCAGCGCCAGCGGCGGCACGATGGCGTTCACCCGCGAGCCATCGGGCAGGCGCGCGTCGGCCATGGGGCAGGACTCGTCAATGCGCCGGCCCACGCGCGAGACGATCTTGTCGATCACCTTCATCAGGTGGTCGTTGTCGTTAAAGCGCGTGTCCAGCAGTTCCAAGCGCCCGCGCCGCTCCACAAACACCTTGTCAAAGCCATTGACCATGATCTCGCTGATGCCCGGGTCATTCAGCAAGGGCTCCAGCGGTCCGAGTCCCATCACCTCGTCTTGCAGGTCCACCACCAGTTGCGCATGTTCGGATTCGTTGACCGGCAGATGTTCTTCGACGATCAAGAGATCAATCATCTCGGCCAGTTGCCGGCGCAAGCTGGCTTCGGGCAGGCTCTGTGCGGCGGCCAGATCCATGCGTGCGAGCAAGGCTTTGTGCAGCTTGACCTTGGTGGCGAAGTAGCCCGCTGATATGTCTTTTTTCCCGGGCTTGGCAAGCCGCTCGGCTGGCGGTGGCGGTGACGCTACCGGCGCAGGCTCCAGAGGCAACACAGGCGTCAACACCGGCGTCAGAACTGGCGCAGGCGCAGCACCAGTAGCCGTATCGGCTAAAGCAGAGATGGGCACCAACGGCGACGACTCCGCCGTCGGTGGCCGACCCTGGGTCCACGCGGCTATTTGTTCCCGAAGCGAAGCCATGAGCGTTTCTCCTGGGCGCGCTGGCCCGTCCATTCTTGCGCCCAGGCGCTGATGGCGCGAGCAAAGGCCGACTTGGGGCGCAACAGCACGGCGGGTATGCCCTGCAATTGCGAAGCCTGCATCAAAGCGTTGTCTTGCGGTAACTTCCGCACCACCGTCAAGCCCACGGCTTTTTCAAGGTCGACCACCCGCACGGCGGTGTTCGCGCCTTCGTGGTTGACCACCAGTGACAGCTTGTGTGGTGGATTGCCCAGGCTGGCCCAAAGCTGCGTGAGCTGGTCGACATGCCGCACTGACGCGACATTCAGCGTGGCCACCAGCACCAGCATGTCCAGCGCGTCCAGCACTGACAGCGAGATCCCGTCCAGCCCCAAATCGATCAGCACATGGTCGTACTGCGCGCGCGCCAACTCGATCAGCCGCTGCACGTCGGCCGTCTGGATGCGCAAGTACCTGTCCAGCGTCGGGGGCGCAGCGATCAGATGCAAATTGGGCGACACATGGTGCGCCATGACCTCCAGCAAATTACCGTCCAGACGCGCACTCTCGTCAGTGAAGTCTGCCAAATCGTGGGTCATGAGGCCACTCGTCAAAAACAGAGCCACGTCGCCAAAGGGCAAGGACAAATCCATCACCAGCACACGGATAGCCGGGTCGCGTGCCAGCTCGGCCGCGAGGTTGGCCAGCACGGCGCTTGCGCCATCGCCGCCCTTGGCAGGCATCACGCCCAGACAGCGCCCTTCGCGTTCCAGGCGTTCAGCGCCGGAGACCGCAGCGGTGCTTGTGACAGATTTCCGCATGGTCATCTATCTGCTTTTCAATTGCAGGCGGCGTTGTATTCGCCGGCCACATCGTTGTTCATGACTTCGCGAACCTGTGTACTGCGGTAAGCCGGCAGCGCCAGCACCAGTTGCGACACGGGCACCAGCAGGCGCGCCTGCAACTGGCTCAGCCGCGCCTCGACAAACGTACAGCTGGCCTGAGCGCAGCCTGCCGGGCTGTAGCTGAAAACGAGCCAGTCGCTGCGGCTGCCCACCTGCACTTGTCCAGACACCTCGACAAAGTATTTCACGCGGTTGCGGATGCGCGCCTCCTGCGCCGGGCCGGCGTTGCACAGCGCCGCCAAGCGGCTGGCCAGGCGCGTGGCCTCGGCGGCGGTGTTCCACACCAGCATGAAGCGGGCAAATTCCACCACCGCGATCAGCGCGACAAAGAACACCAGCATGGACACAGCAAACTCGAGCGTGGCTGCGCCGGACTGCCGCCCTGCCTGTGCCCGTTTGAAAAAAAGGCTGCCTGTCATTGCACTTGCCTCATTGGGTTTGCCGCATGGTCATGCTGATGGGTGCAAAGTCAAAGGTCGCCGCGCCGCCCACCACACTGGACAAAAAGGCCGCGAAGTTCAGGCGGTAGCGGTAGCCCGTGGCGCTCACGGTCACCAGGTTGATGGTGGTGGCGCTGGCCACCGTGCTGTCGCTGGACGTGCGCTGCGCACGCTGTGTGGCCGGAGCGTTGAGTGCGTCAGCCACCGTGATGCCAAAGCCACTGGCCACAAGCCCCGGCATGAGGGCGGTGCCGGTGCAGTTGCCGCCAGCGCTGGCCACGCCATGCGTGAGCAGGCAACGCGCCTCAGCATGGCCGCTGCCCGGCGCCTTGGTGGACAAGTAACGCGTTGCCACCCGCACTTGCAGCACCACCACTTTGTAGGCGGCCATGGCTTGCGCAAACTCCACCGTCGCCAGCGTGAGCAAGAGCAAGATCGGCAACACCAGGGACAGCTCCACCAGCACCGCGCCGCGTTGCGCACGTGAACGTGGACGTGGACGTGAGCGTAAAGGCTTGACGGTTGTGGTCATCAATGCACCAGTACAGGCACCAGTGGCCCGCCAGAATCCACACCGCCGGGTACGCCCGATGTGATGCAACCCGAAGCCGGGTTGTCAGCGCGGCCGCGAAACTCCACCTCAGCGTCCTGCGAGGGCGACTTGGGACTGAGCATCAAAGCGCACGCCCAGCCCAGAATAGGCTTGCTGCCCGAGCCGCAACTGGTGCTGGTGCAGGCCACCACCGGCATGGACACGAGCCGACGCGAAGATGCGCCGTATTGCGAATGCACGCTCAGGGGCGAGGTGTAGCTGGAGATGTGACCCTGAAAAGCCTGCCGACTGGGTGCGCGGTTTTGCATGTAGTCCGCGTACGCACCGCCCGCTGGCGCGGGCCGGTAGCCATAGCCCGTGAGGTCCGGAATGGCCGTGGCCGGATTCAGGCCGCTGCCGCCTTGTTTGTACAGGCCAAAGCGCGCGTTCCAGGCGTCGTCCAGCGACGTCACCACGCCCGTCTTGATGCCAATGCAGCGGTTGGGCGCAGTGGGCACGTCGCACACGCCAAAGCCCATAAAGGCCTCGACATAGGGCTCAAGCCCACCTGAGGTGTCCGTACCCAGCACATTGGCCCAAGTGAAGTAACCGCTGCTTTGCGAGGCGCCCAGGCGCACGGTGTCGCCCACGTTGTAGCCAAAATTACTGGCGTTGCCGCCGCTACCGGCGCACATGCCCATGGGAATGGCGCACACGCTTTGCGAAGGCATGGTGGTGGCTGTGGCGGTGGCCGACAGGTCTGACGATGCCGGGCCGAAGAGGCGTACGAAGAAATGGCGCAAGCCCGTGTCCGTGACTAAGCAACGTGCAAAGCGGGCGCCTGAACCCGCTCCGCCCACGCCACCCGCAGCCGCCTGAAAGCTGCCGCCCAGCGTGGCGCTGAAGCTGACATTGATCTGCGCCGTGCCCACCCACAGCGTCTGAAAGTCACGACGATTGCGCACGCCACCCACAAACAAGCCCGCCTGCTCGCCGCGGCTGGGCCCGTCTGACAAAGCATTGAGCTCCAGAGCCGCCGCCAACGCGCAGGCGTCAGCGGCGTTTTGCAATTCAGCGCGCACCAACTGCAAACGGCTGGCGTCAATGGCCAGCCCCACAAAACCCAGCAACACCAAAAGCGCCACGGCCGTGGCCATCACAAAGACGCCGCGCTGACGAGTGCGAACACCGCCAAGCCGCTGACCCGGCGGCGCAAGACCGCTTTTATGGTGACGGCGCATCACGCACTCCAGGCGGCGGATTCAGCACGGCGGGCTCGACGGCGGGGGCTTGCAACTTGCCGTTGAGAAACAAGTCGCGCCGGCTGGGCATTTGCACTGCGTCTGTGGGCAGCACAGGCTGCGGGCTTGCTGCGCCAACTTCGCCGGTTGCACTCGCCAGCTGCGGTTTGACCAAGGTCGCGCGCACCACCACCACCAGCTCCGTCTGGTCGGTGCTGAACTGCGTGCTGCGAAACAGCGCTCCGATCACCGGCAACTCGCCCAGCACCGGAAAGGCACTGATGTTGGCGCTGCTGTTGTTGCGGATCAAGCCGCCAATCACCAGGCTTTGGCCATCTTGCAGCTGTACCGACGTCGCCACCCGGCGCGTCGTGAACGCGGGCAACAAGGTGGTGCCCACGGTGCGCACGCTCACTGACTCCTTGGAAATTTCGGAAACCTCGGTGGCGACTTTCAGATTGACCCGCGTCGCGTCCACCACGCTGGGCACAAACTTCAGGCCCACGCCGAACTCACGCTCCTGCAAAGTGATGTTGCTGCCCGCCGCCGAATTGGTTTGCGCCACCGGGATGAACACCTTGCCGCCCACCAAAAAGCTACCCTCCTGGCCGCTCATGGCCACCAGTGTCGGCTCGGCCAGCACCTTGACCAGACCGTCTTTCTTCTCAGCCTCCAGGGTCAGCGCATTGCCGTTGCGAAACAGCACATCCAGCACACCGCCACCGCCGCCTAAAAAGTTCGACAAGATGCGCCAGCGCGTATCACCACCACCCGCCGCGGCCACACCCAGACCCAGCTTTTCGAGCAAGGACTTGGAAACCTCGGCGATGCGCACGTCCAGCAGCACTTGCTGCATGTCACGCACTTGCAGCAAATTGATGACGCGCCCTGAATTTCCCGTCGAGCCCGGTGCGCCAGCCGCACTTGCCTCGGGCAAGCTAGGCGCGCCCAAAGCACCCGTGCCCGTTCCAGCCGTGCCAGCCGTGCCATTCGCGTTGCTAAGGCTCGGCAGCGCCGCCCCGCGCGCACCGTCGCTGCCCGTCGCCATAAAAGCTTGCGCCAGCCGCTGCGCTGCGTCCGCGGCCTGCACTGTCGAGACATGACCTGACAACACCACCGAGCCGGCCGCCAGGCGCAGGCTGATCTCACGTTCTTCTGGCAAGCTAAGCTGAAGCGCGGTGGCCAACGGCAACAAGTCCATACCCACCGTCACAGACAAAGATACAGGCGCTGCGCCACCTGCAGGCCACAGCAGCAAATTGGTACTGCCCACGGCCTTGCCGAGCACGTACAACTCGGCTTTGGATGTCACGCGGTAGTCGGCCACGGTCGGGTCGCCCACGACGATGCGCTGCACCGGGCCGGGCAATGGAAGCACCAGCGCATGGCCCACGGTGGCGGCCACGCTGCTAGGCCAGGTCACGGCAAGATCGGAGATAAGCACCCGTGGGCGCAAGCGAAGCGGCGGCGTTAAAGAAGGCGCACTGGCTTCAGGCACAGCCGGTACGCCAGCGCCCGGGTACGCGTGCAAGGGATTGAGCAAAGCACTGGCCGCCAAGGTTAAACCAGCCACAGGGATTTGCAGGCAGATCGCTTTCATGGCTTGGCACCTCCGGCCACAGTGCCGCGGAATTCTTCAATGCCGAAGTTGCCGCCTTCGACTTTGCGGCTGGGCGCGCGGATCGGTGCAGGGCGCGCCTGCGCACTTGAGGCGTCGTCGGATAAGGCTTTGGCCGCTTGACCTATGCTGGCCTGCTGCATCAGATCGTCCAGCCGCGTCACGGCTGAAGGCATGGGCGCATGGTCTAGCTCATTGCGCAGCGACAGCGACAGACTCCCCACGCTGCGCGCCAGATCCAGGCGCTCAGACTCCGCCGGCGTAAGCTCCAGCGTCACAGCGTTCACTACCTTGGGCTTGGCAGGGTCACTCACCATCTCCTGCGCAACCGCAAGGATGCGAACGCGCTCAAGCACGGTCTTTGAAAAGGGATTGTTTTGGGTGTCGCGTGCGCTCACCAGCACATCGACATAAGTGCCCGGCAAGGCAAAACCCGCTACGCCGATCACATCATTTACACGCACCGTGATGGCGCGTTTGCCAGCCATCAACGTAGCTGACAGGCCACCCTTGGCATCGCCGGGAGCCAGCCGCGTTTCCAGCACGGGCTCGCCGGGCACCATGGCCTGGCGCACCACGCGGCCCACCACCGCATCGGCTTTCTCAAAAGCACCTTGCGGCGCTGTGGCACTAGGCCAGGTCAGAACCTGCACGTGGTTAGCAGACAAGGGCAGTCCTGCTTCAATGGCGCCCGCCATCACCACCACGCGCGGCCCGGTGTGGGCAGGACCGCCCACACCGACCCAGCGCGCCACCAAAAACACCGCGCTCGCACCCATCAGGAGCGCCAGCGAGATCAGCACAGAAGGTTTCATGGTGGCGATTCGCGTGATGGCGACTGCCCGCGATCAGGTGGCGTTGGCGGTCGTCAGCGCAGTCTTGATCTTGGTGAAAGTGACGCCGAGCTCGGTGCCCAGCGACGTCAGCACAGCCACCAGCACCACAGCAATTAGCGCAGAGATCAGTGCGTACTCGATCATGGTCACGCCGTCTTGACGTTTGCCGAGTTTGCGGATGCGGCGGGGAAAGGCGGAAAGGGAAATTGCGAGGTTTTTCATAAGAAGCTTTCGAAAGTGGACAAGGAGGAAAGAACACAGCATGTGAATAGCGAAAGGCAAGCAATAGATGCGTACAGATTCAGCCCTCCTTTTCAAGCGACGCGGCGCACATTGATGTCATGGACGGCCGTTTCAGCCATGGCACCATCCGGTTCATGATGGGAAAAAGTTCTCGGGTGTCTTGCTCGAAGACGCGGTCTTCTCCTACAAGGACTGCCTTTTTCCTGTTGTAGAAGCCGGGCAGTTGTGGCGATTCTTCTCCACATCGCCGCAGAACGCGACAACAAATACTTTTGCTGTTTGAAGTTACGAAAAGTCGCAAACCGCAGACGCGGTTTGGCTACTTTGAATGGCGCTTCCTCGTGGTCAGAGGTGGCCGAATAGACGAAAAAAAAGGCAGCTCCAAAAGAGCTGCCTTTTTATATCTGGAGCGGGAAAAGAGTCTCGAACTCTCGACCTCAACCTTGGCAAGGTTGCGCTCTACCAACTGAGCTATTCCCGCGAATGCACGCAAGTATAGCCTGCAATCGAGGGGATTTGGCAGAGGCCAAGGCTAAACTTGCGACCCATGACTGACCACTCCACCACCTCACCCATGCCTGCCACCGCTGAGCGTCCCGCACTGCCCGACCATTTGTCGATTGATGCGCGCAGCCCTTTTCATGTGGCCGCGGTTTTCGAGCATGACGTGGGCATTCGCTTTAACGGTAAGGAGCGGATGGATGTGGAGGAGTATTGCGTGAGTGAGGGCTGGATCAAGGTGCCGGCCGGCAAGGCAGTGGACCGTCGCGGTCAGCCTTTGTTGATCAAGCTGAAGGGGAAGGTTGAGGCGTTTTACCGCTGAGCCTCCGATAGTTGCCCCTGTTAGTTGGCTGAGGGCACGGCTGCTGAAGGCGGGTTCGGGGGCGGGGATGGACGCTTAGCTTGGCTTAGGGCGCCGCTGCAGCCAGGCGCTGCGCCGCTCGTGTCCCCCGGCGGCTGGAGCCGCCTCCTCCTTAACCTCGCTCTGCAGTGCCTGACTGCGTCGGCGCTTGGGGGCTTTCGGCGGTCGCTCGCTTTGCTGGCTCCCCCTAACCCAAGGCGTGCACTGGCTGGTATTCGACGGAGCGAAGCGACCGTCGCGGTGTGCTGTCAGCGCTGAGGGTGCTCAGTCGCTGCAAAGGGAGGTTAAGGAGGAGGCGGCACCAGCCGCCGGGGGACACGAGCTTTGCAGCGACTGAACACCCTCAGCGCCTCCCCGAACCCGACCCCGCACCCGCATCAACGCCCGCGCCAGAACCAAGCGCTCAGCGCACTCCGCAGACCAACAAACCCGGGTCGTTGTGCTGCACAGCCAACTCGTTCTTGGCATCGGCCACAGCCATGTCGCGCGGCAACGTCACGCCATTCTTCACGGCCAGCACCTCCGCCATCACACTCACCGCAATCTCCGGCGGCGTCTTGCTGCCGATGTAAATGCCAATAGGTCCACGCAACCGCTCCAAAGCCTCAGGCGTCAGGCCGAAATGCTCAGCCATGCGCTGGTGGCGAGCTTCGTTGTTGCGGCGCGAACCAATCGCCCCCACGTAAAACGCATCGGTGTTGATCGCTTCCAGCAAGGCCAGGTCATCCAGCTTGGGGTCGTGCGTGAGCGCGATCACGCAGCTGCGGCGGTCGGGCTTGAAGGCGGTCACCACGTCGTCAGGCATGTCGCTCAGCACCTTGGCGCCAGGCACGGCCCAGGCGCTGCGGTATTCCTCGCGCGGGTCGCACACTGTCACGGCAAAGCCGCTGAAAAGCGCCATGGTCGCCAGGTATTCAGTCAGCTGCCCAGCGCCTATGAGCAGCATGCGGTATTCAGGGCCAAAGGTGTTGACCAGCAGCTTGCTGGTCACGCTCAACTCGGCGGGGGCGGTGCTGGCCTGTAGCGTCACGACGCCGTCAGCCAGACGCACGGTGCGCTGCATCAGCTGGCCCGCTTCGAGTTCGGCCACCAAATCGGCGAGTTCTTCAGCGCCGGGATCGAACTCAAGCAGCAGCTCCAGCGTACCGCCGCATGGCAAACCAAAGCGGTGGGCTTCGTCGGCGGTGATGCCGTATTTCACGAAGCTGGGCGGGCCTTCGGGCAAAGCCTTGGGTACAGCGTTGTCCGCGCTGCTTGCGGGCGCTGCGACGTCTTGAGAACTTGCCGGCGGCGCCGCGTAAGCCTGCGTGTACTGGTAGATCAAATCGTCTTCAATACAGCCACCCGACACCGAGCCAACCACCGCGCCGTCTTCACACAGCGCCATGATGGAGCCGACGGGCCGCGGCGACGATCCCCAGGTGCGCACCACCGTGGCCAACAGCGCACGGCGACCGGCTTGGCGCCAGTCGCGCAGAGTGCGCAGCACCATCACATCAAGGTTTTCCATGCTTGGTTCCCGTGCTCTAACGTTGAGCGGTTTAACTATTTAGCGGGTGATGAACCAGGCAGCCACGCCGACCAAGGCCGCGCCTGCCGCCCAGGCCCAGGTCGGCACGCCGCCGCTGGCAGGCGCCGCGGCCACTGCCGAACCCGTGGCAGAAGCCCCTGCAGCCGCTGCGGCGTCGCGTGCGGCATAAACCTCAGGGTGCTGCTTTTGCATTTCTTCGTCAAAGCGCTTGAAGAAATCTTCAGCCATGGACTTGGCTGCGCCGTCGATCAAACGCTGGCCGAGTTGTGCGACTTTGCCGCCGACCGAGGCCTGCACGGTGTAGGCCAATTCGCAGCCTTCAGCGTTGGGCGTGAGCACCACGGCCGCGCTGCCTTTGCCAAAGCCGGCGGGGCCGCCCTGCCCTTCAAACGACAGCTTGTAGCTGGCCGGCGGGTTGATGTCTGACAGCGTGATGTTGCCCTTGAACTTGGCCGAGACCGGGCCGATTTTGAGCGCCATGCCGATGGCAAAGGCGTTCTCGCCAGTGGCTTCAACTTTGTCGCAGCCGGGGATGCAGGCTTTGAGGACGGCCGGGTCATTGAGTGCGTCCCAGGCTTGTTGCTGGGTGACGGCGAGTTGGCGGCTGGCTTGCATTTCCATTTGGTTTTTCCTTGGAGTTTTGTTGTGTGTTGTGTTGAAGGTGAATTTTCAACGTTGCTTCATGAGCGCTGCCAGGCTGGCAGCGAGTTCTTCGAGGCGGCTGAGGTTGTGCACGGCCAGCATGCCGTGGGCGTGACGATGTAGCACCTGAGCGCCACGGGCCAAAGGCGCATAACCGTCAAAGCGCAGCAGCGGGTTGAGCCACAGCAAGCGCCGGCTGCGGCGGCGCAGCCAGGCCAGCTCGCGGTCCAGGTCTTCAGGCTCGCCCGTGTCCAGTCCGTCTGTAATGACCAGCACCACCGTGCGCCGCCCCACCAAGCGCCTCGCATGCTGCGTGCGCAAGCTGGCCAGTGACACACCTAGCTGCGTGCCGCCGGCAAAGTCTTCAATCAGTTCACTGGCGCGGGCCAGCATCAAGTCTGTGTCGGCCACAGCGAAGGCCGGCGTCAAATCCGTCAGGCCCATGCCAAAGGCAAACACATCGCGCTGCGGATGCCGCCGCGTGGCCGCATGCAAAAAGGCCAGCAGCAAGCGGGCATAACGCTCCATGGAGCCGGAGACATCGACCAGCACCAGGAGCGGCAGGGCTTGCTGCTCGCGCTGCAAGCGCGGCAAGTGCATGAGCTCGCCGCCAGTGCGGGCGGCGCCGCGCATCACGCCGGGCCAATGCAGGCGCGCACCGCGCACACCCGGCTGGCTGCGGCGGGACGCAAACTCAGGCAGCGGCAATTTGATGTCTCTGGCCAATCGTTCGACCAGCCGGTATTCAGTCCCCGAGAGCGCATTGAAGTCGGCGTGCTTGAGCCGCTGAATATCGCTGGCCGTCATGGCCGCGTCGAACTCGACCTTCTCGTCTTCGGCGCTGGGCTTGGCTTGTTGGCCGAAGGTTTTTTGCGGAGCCAAGGCCTCGCGCACACGCGGGCGGCGCTTGCTGGGCTCGGCCTTGCCTTCAGCGCTGGGCAGCAGTTGCGCCAGCAGCTTGTTGGCCATCTTCGGGTCTTGAAAGTAAACGTCGAAGAGTTCACGAAAGACCAGGCGGTCTTGCTCGCGGCTGATCATCACAGCTTCAAAGGCGGCGCCCAGGTCTTGCTTTTCAGCCACGCCCACGGCCAGCGCGGCTTCTTTGGCCAGCGCCATGCGACTGGCGTCGAGCTTGACGCCAGCGCGGCGCAAGGCACGGCCAAAGCCGGCGATGTTGTCGGCCAGCTTGCCGCTGCGGGCGTCACCGAGTTGCATGGTCAAGCGTTAAGGTTGACAGGCGGGCCGGCAGGCTCAAGCTGCCACGTCCTCTTCAGGTCGCAGCAAATCTGTAGCCAGCGCATGCGTGAGCGCGGCCACGTCTTCGCGCTGCTTGAACAAGATGCCGGCCGTGTCGGCCACCACTTCCGGATCGACCACGATGGTGTCCAAAGCGACCAGCGCCTTGGCCCATTCGACACTCTCAGCCACGCCGGGCGAACGTTGAAAGGCGTTGGCAAATGGCATGCTGCGCAAGCGGCTCACAAAGGCGGCGACTTGCGCGGTGAGTTGCTCGCTGGCGCCCGGCACTTGCGCGCGAATGATAGCCAGTTCGCGGTCGCGCTCGGGGTAGTCCAGCCAGTGATACAGGCAGCGGCGCTTGACGGCATCGTTGAGTTCACGCGTGCGGTTGCTGGTGAGAATCGTCACGGGCGGTAGTTCGGCGCGGATGGTGCCCAGCTCGGGAATGCTGACCTGGTATTCGCCCAGGTACTCCAGCAAGAAGGCCTCAAAAGGCTCGTCGGCGCGGTCCACTTCGTCAATCAAAAGCACGGCGCCTGGCGCTGGCGTTTGCAAGGCTTGCAGGAGCGGACGGCGGATCAAGTAACGGCCCTGGTAGACCTCGCGCTCCACATCGCTCACCTCGCCCCGGCCTTCAGCCGCGCGCATGTGCAGCAGCTGCGCGGCGTAGTTCCATTCGTACAGGGCTTCGCGCTGCTCCAGGCCGTCGTAGCACTGCAGGCGAATCAATTGGCGCTGCAAAGCAATCGACAGCGCCTTGGCCAGCTCGGTCTTGCCCACGCCGGGCTCGCCTTCCAGCAGCAAGGGCCGCTGCAGGCGCAGCGCCAGAAAAACAGCCGTGGCCAAGCGCCGGTCGGCAAAGTAGCCGGCGGCCTGCAAGGCGGCGGACAGCGCGTCAATGCTGGGAAACATGGTCAATCAATCTTGAGAACAGAAGTCACCACAATAGAACGTTCGAGCGCAGGAGAAAAAAAGCCAGGCCCCTTGAGAAGGCCCGGCTTTAACTCGCATCACCTCTCAAAAATCAGCCAGCCAGCGCCTTGGTCACGCCGCGTTGCGTTTGCACGCTGATGAGGTTGGCGCGGTAAGCGGCCGTAGCATGAATGTCGGCATTGAGTTCAGACGCGTCAATCTTGACGGCAGCTGCTGCCTCAGGCGTAAAGCTCTTGCTGAGCGCCGCCTCCAAGCCCGCATGGCGGAAGACGCCGTTGGCAGCGCCTGTCACGGCCACGCGCACACCCGAATCAAACTGCGCCACGAACACGCCGACCATGGCAAAACGTGAGGCGGCTTGCTTGAACTTCATGTAAGCCGCGCGCTTGGGGATAGGAAAGCTGATGGCGGTGATCAATTCGCCTTCTTCCAGGGCCGTCGAGAACATGCCCTGAAAGAAGTCGTCCGCGGCAATCTTGCGCGAGGTGGTGTGGATGGTGGCGCCCAGCGCCAGCACCGCGCTGGGGTAGCAGGCGGCAGGGTCGTTGTTCGCCACCGAGCCGCCCAGCGTGCCCATGGCGCGCACTTGGCGGTCGCCGATGTTGCTTGCCAAGTCGGCCAGCGCCGGAATCGCGGCCTTGAGCTCGGCGTGGTTGGCCACCTCAATGTGCCGCGTCATCGCGCCAATCACGAAGGCGTTGCCGTCACGGCAAATGCCCGTCAGCTCCTTGATGGCCGACAAGTCAGCCACTTGCTCGGGGGAAGACAAGCGCAGCTTCATGGAAGCGAGCATGGTCTGGCCACCGGCCAGGGGCTTGGCGCCGGCCGTGGCCAGGCGCTGTGCGTCGGCCAGCGTGGCCGGGCGTTCCAGGGTGAATTCGTACATGGATTTTTCTCCTGATCTTGTTATTTACTTTGTGGCCTTGGCAGCTTGAATGGCCGACCAGACCCGCGCAGGCGAAGCTGGCATGTCGAAGTCAGTCACGCCCAGCGGGCGCAGCGCGTCCAGCACAGCATTGATGACCGCTGGCGGTGAGCCAATGGCACCTGCTTCGCCGCAGCCCTTGGCGCCCAGCGGGTTGTGGCTGCACGGCGTGCACAGCGTGTCGAGCTTGAAGTCGGGCATGTCGTCGGCGCGCGGCATGGCGTAGTCCATGAAGGAGCCCGTCAGAAGCTGGCCGGTCTCTTCGTCATACACGCAGTTCTCAATGAGCGCCTGGCCGATGCCCTGCACCAGGCCTCCGTGCACCTGACCTTCAACAATCATCGGGTTGATGATGTTGCCGAAGTCGTCCACCGCCGTGAAGCTGTCCACCTTCACCGTGCCGGTGGCCGGGTCCACCTCGACCTCGCAGATGTAAGTGCCGGCCGGGAAGGTGAAGTTGGTCGGGTCGTAAAACGCGGTCTCGTTCAGGCCGGGCTCGAGCTTGTCGAGCGGGTAGTTATGCGGCACGTAGGCTGTGAGCGCCACCTGGCCAAAGGTCACTTTCTTGTCGGTGCCTTTGATGGTGAATTCGCCGTTGGCAAACTCGACGTCAGCGTCGCTGGCTTCCATCAAATGCGCGGCAATTTTCTTGGCCTTGGTCTCGATCTTGTCGAGCGCCTTCATGATGGCCGTGC
>CAZNQE010000053.1:0-19522 GCA_964575005.1 uncultured Polaromonas sp.
GCAGTCGGTCGGATGTTGGGGCCTGCGTCGCCGCGCCCTTGAGCGTGCGGCCTTGGGGCAGCATCACCATCCCGACGTTGACGTCCTTCTCAAACTGAGCGGCGTCTTCCGGCGCCATCTTGCCGGACTGGTACGCATCCAGCACCGATGCGATGCTGGCGGCTTGCGGGTTCTCGGCCTCGCGCTGCGCCTTGATGCGCGCGTAGGTGGATTGGCCCGTGGCAGGTTGCGCCTGGGCGCCGGTCACGCGCTCCACATAAGCCTTCGTGCGCGGGCCCCAGTTCTCGCGCTTGACGCCGCCGTGATACTCGGCCACGGCTGCGGCGGCGTTACCACCATTGCGGTCAAGCCCCTCTTTGAGCACCAAGCCAGCGGCTTCAATGGCGTTCTCTGGGTTCAGGTACGCATCCACCCCATATTTTTTCAGCACCGCATCGCGCGTGCTGGGGATGATCTGTGCGACGGTGCGCGCGCCCGCCTCGCTGACTTGATCGTTGTTGCTGCGCTCGCCCTTGGTGATGATGCTGCCCAGCAGGCCATCGGGGATGCCGAGCTTGCGCTCGGTAGCCGATGCCAGTTGCGCCCAGTACGGGTCTTTGTAGCTCTTGGGCGCGTCCATCATTGACCCCCGATGCCGAACGAACCAGAACCCAGGCCATTGGGCGTGGCGGGCGCTGCCTGTGGCGTGGCCCACTTCATGTAGCCACGGCCTTCCACGGTCTTTTTGCTCATGGTCTCCTTGACCTTGCGGTCAACGTACTGCGCGGCGAACTTGGGGAACGTCGTGCCAGCGGACACCTTCACGCCATCCACTTCAATGTCCTTCTTGGGCTTGCCCATGAAGCCCACGCCTTCGACCCATTCTGCCTTGGCGGATTCGTAGGCTGCCTCGCGTGCGGAGATTTTCGCCATGCCGCGAGCAAACGATGCTAGGTATTTTGCGTCTGAAGTCTCCGGAGGGAAGCCCTTGAGCGCCAGCTCCACGTCCTTGTCCGTTGCTGGGCCGGGTGGCAAGTCCTTCAGGGCGGCAGAGTTGCGCAGGCGAACATACTCAGTGCGCAAATCAGATAGACCATTCTGTAGCCCTAACTTGCTTCGGAGCCACTCATTAGCGCTTCCAAGTGCGCCCCATCCTGCACCAAGCGTGCCTTTCGCCGATTCTGCATCCAACCCATCAGCCAAGCTCAACAGCTTTCCGGTGGACTGCTCCGCAGCCACCGCCGCACCGGTAGAATCGTTGACAATCTTGCGCGACGACTCAGGCAACTCAATCGCTTTTGCCGTGCGCTCATCAAGCCGAGATTCGATCTCGCCTTGCAGCCTGTCGCGGTCCAGCGCAAGCCGGTCTGCGCGCTCGGTCATCTGGCTCCACGTGTTTTCAATGTCGGCCTTGCGCTTGTCAAGCTCCGTGGCTGCGACGGCCTCTGCGGTCGTGGCCTCAGCCTCAACCTTGCGAATCTCGCCAGACAACTTCTGCGCCGCGAAGATGTTCTCAACTAACTGCTTACCATCGGGAAGTGCGGAAACAAGAGGAATGATGGATTTAAGCGCCAGCCCAGGGTCAATCGATCCGACCTCTGCAATGGTTTGCAGGGCCTGGGCTTGATCTGGCTTGCCAGAATTGCGCAGTGCATCAACTCGCTCCATGAGGGCCTGTTTAGCCACTTCTGGCTTGTTTGCCAGATAAGCAGAAGACACGCGAGAGACAAAATCCTTCTCCTGCTTCTGGCCCTCTTGCGTCATGCCGCTCATCATGTCCTTGAGCGCGCTGATCTTGTCGGCTGGCATGAACTGCGAGACTCGGAACACCTCCTGCGGAGTCACCTGATCGGCTGGCAGTTGATAGAACCGAGTGATTTCTTCTTGGCGCTTTTGCTCCTGCGCCATGGCGGCCTGTTGCTGCTGCTCAAGCAATGCGCGTTGCTCTTGCTGCGCACGAATGGCCGAACCGAGCTGAAAGCCCTGAGCCACGGACGTGAAGGCGTCCGGCGTTTGGATTGTGTAGTCGAATGCTGGCATGGTGATCCCGATCAGAAGCCTGTGTAGAGTGATCCGCCAGAACTTGGCATACCGAACTGGACGTTTCCAATGTCCTGATATGACTGCATGGCAGACGGGCTAACGCCACCTCCACCTCCACCTCCACCAAACGCCCCACCTAGAGTGCCAATGGCGCTGCCAATCGAGTTGTAGAAGCCTGCTTGCGCCTTGCCAGCCGCCAATGCCGCACCGGCCTGGGCCGATCCAATGTTTCCAAGCGATTGATTGATGGCGCTGGTGGTTGCCATGCCTGCATTGCCCACGCCAGCGGCTGCGTTCTGGCCGATGGATGTTAAGCCGCCGAGTTTTGAGTACTGCGACTCGATCAGCGCGGACAGCATCTGCGGGCGCAGTGTGGCAAGTGCGTTTTGGGTGTTCCCACCACGCAGGCCGCCTGTTGCCGCTGCATTTTGCAGCAGTGCGTTTTCGCCTTGCTGGATCAGCGATGTGAACTGCGGAGACTGCTGCAATGCGTTGATTGCTGCTTGCTGCGCGTCCGCACCACTCAAACCAAGCAATGCTTGTTGCTGCCCGATGGCCGATTCGCCAGCGTTCGTGTACGGAGACAGCAACTCACGGATCTTGTCAAACTGGCGAGAAGACTCGTCAATTTGCATTTGCGCGGCTCGCTCTTCGGCGGAGGCGGCGCGATTTGCGGCCTTCTTCGCTGATTGAGAACTCATGTAGCCGCTAACTACGGAGCCAGCAACAACGGCTGTAGCAATTCCGCTCATTTTCCACTCTCCTTTTTCACTCCATTGACTTCAAGCGCCTGCCTGTAATCAACTGTTATCTCTTCACCCTTGCTCCCACCCACGCATCCATTAATGTCTCTTAACGCAACAAGACTGATGTTCCCGATTGGGTCTTTCATGAACATTGCGTTTGGGTTTGCCGAATGATTGGTGTATCTACCTGCCGGTGTACGCATTCCACCAATCCTGGCCGGCGCTAAGATTTCACCTGCTTTAGCTGGGTACGTTAGGAAAATTCCTTTTCCATGAATGTCGGAATCTCTTACAGTCAACTTCAGCCCGGCGCCATGAGGCATGGGAATTTGATCGCCTTCAAATGTTGAAGTGTCATGCACTTCTTCTGGCGTGAATCCGTATTCATCTAACACAGAGAAGAAATCAGACCTATCGAAAGACCTATCCTCTTTTTGTTCGTGGTCTTTCCAAACATCGCTCTTGATAAGAAACATTTCTTCCAGCTTGTCGATGTCAGTCTCATCGGTTGAATACACATTCAACCAAACTGTGTCTTCAATGATGTAGCCGATTTTTCTGCCGGGCGGACCGACATAAATAGTCGGAGCCTGCACAACCTTGACTGTGCTTTCATCAACGACAAGTGCGACCTTGCCGGTAAGCATAACGTTCAATTGTGAGTACCGTTGCTCATGGCCGATTGCATATGACCCAGCCTTAAGGCTAACTTCCCTCATGTAAATGCCGGGTCCAAAGTGATGAACAACAGGGCATTGCGCTTGTTCATGCTTGAGCATGAACCCCTCAATGGTGTTCAGATCAATGAGACCTGCGCGATCATCAAGATGTGCAATTGCTTCCATGACACTCATTCCCATGAGGCCGCTGGAAGCCGCAAAACTCAGCGACGCCAGTTTATATCAGAGCTGCGTGATTGTCACGTTCATGTCTGAGACTGTGATGTCCGTGGCGGCTGATGTGTTCTCGCAGTGCACCTCGATGTATTGGCCATTGCTCATGGTGATGATGTCCTGCATGGTCACCGATTCCGCTCGGCCAAACAGTCCGGCCGCAATGTTGGCCGTTGCCAGTGCGGTGCTGCCCACCCGCACTGCGCCACCATCAGACGCAAAAAACCCGAAGCGACAAATGTCGTTTGTGCCCGACGTAAAAGACAGGCTGCAAACGACCAGAAACTGCCTGCTGATCGCGCCGGAATAGGTCAGCCGGTTGTTTGAGTGAGTGAACTTGGAGTTATCCGGGCCAGCCGTGGTTGTGCCCGCCACCTTGTAATACGTATTCGCCGCAGCGACGGTCGTTGCCGTGGCGTTGCCGTGCATGTACATCTGCCCGTTCGCGGACGTGTTCGTGATGCCCACGTTGTTGACGAACAGAGCTTTGTCGGATGTGCTGGTCACGCCCGTGACGTGGGTGCCCGCGCCGCTGAAGTTGCACGAATCGAGAATGTAGCCCTCGGCCGGCACGCTGGCCGATGCGCTGAAGCTGATGCCCGTAGCAGTGCTGGGCGTGATGATGGCCGAATAGATGATGCGCAGACGGCGCACGATGGTAGCCGTGGCCGGGACGATGATCGTTGTCTGACCAGACACGCCAGAAAACAAGCTGCTGATGATACCCACCGTGTTGATGGTGCCGTCGAACGTCAGGTTTGCGCTGTTGAGCAACGCGCAGTCGGTCAGGATCACGTTGCCATAGTTGGCAACGGTTCCCACCGTGGCGCAATCTGTGAAGTTGACGCCAAACCAGTCTAGCGCTTGATCGGGGTTGCCGGCTGCGTCCAGGTCCAGCGCAATGGCCGATTCGATGGTGATGTTGCGCAGCGGCAGCGTCCATGCCGATGTCAGCAGCGCAAGCCCCACCAAGCCCGTGGACTTGATGCGCGCGTTTTCGGATGACGTGCCGAGAATGGTGGTGTTCTGACCGGCCACCAATCGCGCGCCGGCCAGGTCCACCGTCTTGGTGAAAAAATACGTCGCGTTTGCCGCCAGCGTTATGACGCCCGCCGAAGCCGTGGGCAAGTCCGCCAGCTCAGACACGAACACGAGCTCGGGGCCGGGAACGCGCGGCTCAATCGCGGTGATGTCATCGGCCGCCGCATCAGCCGTCACTTGCGCCGCATCCGCATCGGCCTGCGCTTGGTTGATCGCATCGACGATGTCAGAGCTAAGGCCCTCTTGAAGCTTTTCATACGCCTGGACCGCGCGGGGCGACTTGAAGATCTGCGCGATCTCCTGCCGCGACAGCTTGTAGAAGATGTCTTGCAGCGCCATTGTCAGTACACCAGCGCTTCAAACTGCGCATCAAGGCGGGCCATGGAAATGTGAGCGCGAGAGTCGCCACGGAACCGCATGATGCGCCAGTTGCGAATCGTGCCGCAGCGCAGCCACACCAGCCGTTTTGCGCGCTCACCCACGACACCGGACAGAATAGGCCGCTCGGTGCTCCACGTCTCGCCATCGTCGGAGTAGGCCATGCTGATCTGAGCTTGTGCGGCCACGTTGCCGGTCAGCGCGACAAGCTCCATGCGCTGCACCACCGCCCCTGCGCCTTCGTTGTAGACCACCATGGTTCCGAACTCCCATCGCACCACCTCGCCCCAATGGGTCGATGCGGACTCGGTGAGGTATCCGATCTTGGTGCTTGTCGGATCACCCACGATCCATCGGTCATAGCACCACACGGGGTATCGCGCCAGGTACTGCGCGAAGCCATCGGCCGCGCTGGTCAGCATGAACCAAACAGCCTGCCCCGTGGCCTTGGTGGCCGTGGCATCGAACACTAGGCAACGATCCGGCAGATGCACGCGCAATTGCATACGGCCTGCGTTCTCGAACGACTCAAGCACCACGCTGGCCAGTTGCTCGGTGGTGTAGTCGGCCAGGATGCGGTCGACTTCGGGCGTGCTGATCTTCTGCGATCCACCATTGGCGCCCAGGTGCACGCCGGGTGGTTCGTTGCGGCCACTGCCCACAAACGCCACTGCGTCGGAGAAGATGCAGGCGGCGTGCGTACCCGTTGCGCCCTTTTGGATCTGCGCGCCTTCGACCCGTTGGAAAGCGAAGCCGGCGCCGCCAATGTTGGCGAAGAACTCAATGGTGTTCGCGTTGACCGCGATGAGTTCGCCGCGCAGCTTGAGCACGCGCACCACCGGATCAGGGTCAATTTCAGAGGATCCGTACTTGAACGGGTCCACGGATGCGGGGTTGCTCAACTCGGTCTGAACCAAGAACTCGCCATCGGTGGTGATGAAATACCCATCGATCCAGACCGCATCCAGCACCGTGCCCATGTCCGGGTCCGTGACCTCGGTCAGCGCGTTGCCGTCGTAGTAGAACAGCTTCTCGTTTGATGCGATGGCCAGCCGGTCGAAGCTGTAGTCAATCGTCACCGGACCCGATCCGCCCACATCACCAATAACGGTCACGCCCCATGCAGCGTTGATCCGCACGAGCTTTGTGCCGCTGACGCGATAGCACACGCCGCGCCATGAAATAGATCCACGGTCCTCGCCCTGCCCCGTGGCGGCCTGCACCATGCCCATGGTGGGGCGCAGTTGCCCGGCAGACAGCCCGCTTTGCATCGCCACCGGCTCAAGGTTGACCGGGTACGATGTGCGCAGGTTCGCTGCGTTGTCCGCGTAGATGCCGCTCAGGATGGGGATCTGCACGGATCACCCCACGCGATACCAGACCTTGGCCACCGGCTCAAACCGCAGCCGGAAGAACGCATTGGCCGCCAGCGTGGTCGGTGCGCCCGTGACCGTTGCGCCGTTGCCGTTGATGGTCAGCGTGGTGACGGACTGCGTGCAGTTCACAAGCAGCTCCTGCTTTTCCACCGCCTGCGCCACGCTGGGCAAAACAATGGTGCCGGCGGCGTAGCCAGCGGCAGGGGTGAGCACCAGCCACGCGCTTTCGCCATTGTCCGGCAGCGTGACCGTGAAGCCCGTTGCGCTCGGGGCGGCGTAGGCGGTCACCTTGTCATCTGCCACCGTGTCGCCATCGTTGATGGCCGCCTTGAGCACAGACAGCGATACCTTGCGCGTATCGCCATTGGCCGTGACCCACACCGCGAACTGATCGCCCGCCGTGATGGTATCGGTGCTGTTGAGTTCATTGATGTTCATGGTGTGCACTCACTCGAAATTCAGTTCGTTGCCCGTGCCATCGCGAAGCGGATCGGTAGGCGACACAAGGAAAGGCTGCGCGCCCAGGTTGCCCGCACCGGCAGGCATGGTGCCCGGCATTTGCATCTGAGGCGGCATCGCTGCGCGAACTTGCAAGGCACTCAGGGCTTCGCGCGAACGCGCCTTGGTGGTCTCGGAGACAACCTTGCCATAGCTAGGGGCGATCAGCACCGCGAGCGACGTGTAAACGGATTCCAGCGCCAGGTCAGGCAGGCCGCTCGGATCGTCGATGTCGGACCCATCTGCCGTGCTCGGCATCGCATAGCCCAGCTTGATGCCGCGCGCGGCCCATGACGCCATCATGGTGTCAAGGCGGCGCCGTGCGGACTCCAGCGACTCGGCCGGCAGGTCATAGACCGAAGCGGAAAGGCCCAGCTCATCAAAGGCTTGCAGGATCAATTCGCGCTTGGTCCACATGGTTGTCAACCCTTCAGGGCTTCGTCAATCTTGGCCAGCAGTTTGGCATCCGTGGTGCGGCCGTCGAACTTCAGGCCCAGCTCGGTGGCCTTGGCTTCCAGTTCGGCGCGCGTCACCGGGGCGTCATCTGCCGGCGCATCATCAGGTTCAGCGGAGGCAACAGCGGCCAGCGCTTCGGGGATCGTTGCGAACCAGCCCATGGCGATGGTTTCGTCCACCAGATCGAGCGGGACCACGATGTAATCGACCATCGAGCCATCGCAGAAATGCGGGCCGGGGGCCTTGTAGAGCATTTGCATGGGGGCTCCAAAAAACGGGGGCCGAAGCCCCCGTCAAGCGGTCGTTAGACCTGGTTGGCAACAATGATGCCGCAGTGCTCAGGGCTGCGAACAGCCGTAGCGTACAGCGTGGTGAATCGGCAGGTGGTTTTGCCGGTCAGGTGGTTGAAACTGTACGACATGATCAGGGGAACGCCCTGCTTGGTCGTGGCAGTCATCACCTGGGGGCCTTCGCCAGTGGGGAACGCCAGGCGGCCGTAGTCCAGCGACACGGCGCCTTGGCTCCAGAACGCGTTGACCGGCTTGGTCGCGGTGTTCAGGAAGGTCACGGCAGCGCCGCCAGCAGCCGAAGCGCTGACGTTCTGGTACGGGCCCGAATCGATCAGAGCCGGGGTCACGGTCAGGTTCGCACCGCCACCAGCAGTCGACAGCACGCGGAAGGTCATCAGCTGGCCGGTGTCCGACTTGTCGATCTGGTGAACAGCGTTCACGTTGGCGATGGTGAACGAGTCACCGGCCTTGATGTTGGCGATGTTGGCGCCCGAGACGTTCAGCACCATCTGACGGTTGTCGGTCGGCACGTCACCCGTCATGGACGATGGCGTGAACGACTGAGTGCCGTTGATGGTGGTGCCGGTCACGGTGCCCACGGTGGTCAGGTTCGCCACGTTGTCGGTGCGATAGGTGGTGAAACCACCGATGTCCGGCACGCGAGCGCGTTCCAGAGCCGACTTCGACAGGTCACCCAGATAGGCGCGGTTGCCCAGGTCCTTGGCCACGGCGAGGTGATCGAAGGGGTTCAGGAACAGCTTTTTCTCACGGCCGGCAGCGATGCCGCGCGAGGTCATCAGGGCGTCAGCCAGAGCGGCGTCATCCCAAGCGAAGGCGCCGACCTTCTTGATCACGATACCGGCGCGGGCGGCGACGGTGGTCATGATGTTCTTGTCGATCTCAGCCGACAGGCGCAACGAGGCGGCCTTGCCAGACTTGGACTTGTGATCCGGGTCGCGCATTTCCTTGGCGTCCAGGGTCACCAGCACGTTGTCAGGCGAGCGGTAGGTGATCGGCACGAACCGTTCCACCAGATCGGTGGGGGTGGCGCCGGAGATGTCCAGGCCGGTGGTCACGGACACCATGTAGTCCTGCTTCACGCTGAACGTGTCGCCGGCGCGCTGCATGGCCTGGGGGGCGGGGAAGGTCTTGTCGGCTTCCATCGACATGACACATGCCGAATCGTAGCCTTCGACGAACTCCTCGAACATCAGTTCAAGGGCTTTTGCAAGCTGGTTTGCCATTTTTAGCTCCTATGGATGGGTATGAACAAAAAGGGTTTGACCCCGATCTACTCATCCATAGGCTGGACGGCGGCCTGATTTTTGACTGTCCGTGGGTGGACGAATCCGCGTAACTCAATTACACCACAAAATCAAGCCGCAATCTAGTTACTTGGCGGCGCGCTTGGCGGCAAAGTATTCGGTGAAGTCGCCGGACTTCTCAGCCTTGGCGCGCAGGTCATCCAAGCGGGTGCTGGTCATGGCCGGGGTTTTGCCACCAGACTTGACCACGCGGTCAGGGGCCGGGATGGTTTTGGCGGTGCGTTCAATCTTGGCTTTGGACATGATCTCTCCTGCGGCGAATGCGAATTCCACCGGGTCTTTGATGGCCGCCAGTCGCTTGAGCGTGCTGGGGTTCTGACCCAGCGCAAACACCAGCTCGGCAGGGTTTCGCGCGCCCTTGATGATGATGGATTGCTGCGTCACGCTCATGTGCTCTTGCACCAGGGCTTCGGATTCCTCGTAAGCGTCCTGGGGCAGTTCGGATTTGAGCGATTCGTAGGTGCTCAGGCGCGATTGCCACGCCTCACGCTCGGCCTTTTCGCGCTCTTCGGCGGTCTTCTTGGCGGTTTCGTGCTTGTTCTTGTTGGCGTACCACGCATCCAGCTCACGGTCGAGCTTTTCGTCATCGTATCCGCACGATTGCAGCGTCGGTTTTGATCCCAACGGTGGCAAAGACGGATCACCGGCAGGCGTTGACAGCTTCTGTTTCAGCTCCCGGTTCTCGCGCTTCAGCTCGCGCTGTTGCTTGCGCAGATTGCGCACCCATTCTCGGTCGTTGGGGTTGTCTTGGTCTTCTTCTTCCTCGGTATCGCCTTCAATTCGGGCGACAACCTCGGGGGTTTCGTCTTCGGGCGGCGTTTCCACCACCTCGGGCGCGGTTTCGTCCTGCTCGGTGTCGATGGTTTGGTCTTCGGTGCTCATTCAGTGGCCTTCAGTCTCTCCCGTTGGGCGGCGGGAGGTGCCGCTTTCACAGCCCCGGCGGATTCTCGGGCACTGCAACCACGCTCACATCCGTGGGCGTCGGTGAAATTCTATCAAGCACGGCCAGCGCCTGATCCGTGTTTGCGGCCTCCACCTTGGCCAGCGTTTCCAGCGTCTTGGCCTTGGTCAGATCGGTGTCAGCGGCGGCTTTGACTGCCTTAGCCTGGGCTTCCTGTGCGGCGGCTTCCAGATACTGCTGGTTTGCGTCCGGCTTGGCATTTGCTTTAGCTTCGGCCATCTGTTGGGCTTCGTCATCGGTCGGCTGAAGCGCGCCCATTTTCACCAGGCGCTGACGTGCCCACTTGTTCACGTCAGACATACCCTCGCCATCCATGTTCATGATGATCAGCGATTCAATCACGGCGCGGGTTTCGGGGTCGGTGGTCGTGGCGCTGATCGCGGTCAGGTCGCGCACAATGCCGCGCTTCATGGTTTTGGACGTGGGGCCGACTTCGGTGGCAATCTGGAAATTGGCCGAGCTGATGTCGTTCTCCAAGATCTGCCCCTGCTCTTTGTCCATCACCGGGCGCATGAGTTCGACGGGCTGCACGTTGCCATCCTTGGCAATGCCGCGCATGGTGCGGCCCTTCTGAGCGTACAGCTCACGGGCCATGGATAGCCAGATCTCGCCGCTGCGCTTTTCCGCCCGGGCGCGGTTGCTCAGGTAGATGTAGCTCTGCATGTCGAGCTTGTCCTGAATCATCTCCACGGCCTTGCCGGAGATGTTGGACACCACCTGTTCGCCCGCCTGCTGGTTGCCCAGAACGTCGGACAGGTCTTGTTCGCTCACCTGCATGAGCGCGGCCACAGCGGGCGGGATCTGCGGCGAGCGGGTGTAGCCGGTCGGCCCCATTTGAATGGGGTTGCCGTTGAGGTCACGCAGCGGGTGCGCCAGCAGGTACGGGTAGTCCTTGACGTTGTCGTCGCCCCACATCTGCGCCACGTCCGGCGTGATCTGATCGGGTGCGAAGATGGGCTTTTCAACGCTTGAGAACGCAGCGATCTCGGCCACCTTGGAGCGCAGCATGTTGGCCAGGCGCTGCGGGTCTTTGGCGTAGCGGACGTGGCCGGCGACGCGCTCGACGCCACCCACAAACCAGCGCTTACCGTAGATCGGAACGATGGGGATGTTCTGCCCAACGATGTGGCCGCAGTCTTCCAGCACTTTGGACCCGGACATGATCAGCTTGCGCACCTTGCGCGACTTGGTGCGCTTGCGGCGGATCTCACGCGCGCCAGTGGCTTGCAGGGTCTCTTCCAGCGTTTCGTCGTCCTCGAAGTCCTTGTCGGTGTAGGACTCCTCCTCGCCGGCCAGCGTGCGGTAGACGTAGGTCCACTGCTTTTTCTCTTCGACCCGGTAGACCTCGGCCACGTAGACGAAATCGGGCGTGAGCCACTTGAACTTACCCCACGAATCGGACAGATCGGCCGGCCATGAGCTTGGGTCATCGCCCCATTCTTCGACATAGGCCGAGCGGGTCATTGGCGTGATGACGTAGCAGCGGCGCGCGTCTGACTTGTCCTGACGCTTGGAGTCCAGATCGAAAAACACGCATTGGTCAGCGTCGTTGATCGGCTCAAAGATCACGCGCTGGCGCTCGTCCTCGGGGTCGTCGTCGTCCTCATACTCCGCGCGCAGGCGCCATGCACCAAAGCCCCCGCCGATGGCCTCCTCGAACCCGTTGCTCTTGGCCTCTTCGGCGTTCGAGTCCTGCTCATCAGCGCGAAGCAGCATGTCGCAGGTATCGGCCAGCTTGCCGGCTTCCTTGCCGTCACGGGACACGAAATCGGCGCGGATGGGGTTGTTGCGCGCCTCGTTGATCACGCGCAGCACGGCCAGGTGCGTCTTGTTGACCTCGAACCGGGGCTTGTTCTCGAACTGCTCACCCAAGGCGCCATTCCACTGCGCGCCGGACAGGCTGTAGAACTGCCGATCCTCCAGGCACTGCTTGCGCTCGGGCTCAACTACGCCCCAAATGTCGCCGAACTCGGCGAGCGATTCGGCCAGGATGTCTCGGAGTTCAGCGGTTTGGCGCATGGTATGTTTTAGACAGCCAGGGCAATGGATCGGATGATTTCAGCGTAGACATTGGCCTGACGTGCGTAGCCGGTGCCCTTGAGATGGTTGCCGTCGTACATCCATCCGGCAGCGTTTGCTGCCGCATAGGTCGCGCCGAATTGTTCGCGCCAGTCGATCAGCGGGAATGCCGAGTCAATCGACTGCTCTACGCTTTGCAGCGCCGCTTTGTAAGCCTCAAGCGTGGTGGAGTTTGGCGTGGAGCTGGGCGTCATGCCCGTGACAATCACATCGCCCACCGCAGCGACAGCCTGGTGGAACCCAAGCGAAGATGCCGTGAATGATGCAATGGCCGTGCCTGCGTTGGCGTCGTTGATGGTCGCGTTGGTGATGTACAGGCCAGCACTCAAAGCGACAGCCACAGGGCGTGGAGACCACGGCTGCGATGCTTCGTTCAGGTTCGATGCAAAACCGCCGCACCAGCCGCCAGGGACAACGACACACCCCGGGTTCTCAGAATCCCAAAAGATCGCGCCGACCAAGCTGCATGTGCCGCCGCTCACGCCGTCAAGGCTGAAGGATTGAACGGCAGCGGCAGCGCCGGTCGAAAACGTCTCGTCCTTGAGCGTGTTCGCGCCGGCGGTGTTGGTGTTGAAGTTGCCGATGGTTGCGGCGCCAGCCTTCACGTTTGCCGTGGGGGCAGAAAACGTCGCAGATCCAGCCAGCAGGCGAACGCGGTTCCAGGGCTTGCGCGGCGTGAACGTCAACGCACCAGCGCCACCGCTTGCGCCCTGGAACATGCGGCGCCCCATCGTCGGGCCGGAGATCAGCGACCAGCCTGCGCCGAACGCTGAAAAGCGCGGGTCGAACTGCTGAAGAGTGACGCCCGTGTCGCCAGCATTCTGATCACCGAAGAACGCGTCATTGGTGGTCGGCATGAACGTGCGGTCAAGGATGTCTGCGAGCTGCGCGCCAACAGACCAGCGTTGAGCGCCAACCATCCCTGCCGTGCCGGTGCCTGCGCCCGTGCCTGCGGTGTTGCTGTCGCCGAGCAAAGCAATCAACAGCGGGGAGCCCCCGGCGCGTGCAGCCTCAAGGTCAGCGATGAATTTGGGTGCGGTGTATTTGCGGCCCAGAACAGATCCAGTCGCACCCATGATCGACGTGAACCCCTCGGATGTGTCAACCACCACATCTTCAAACCCCTTGGGATCTGGCGAAACGGTGTATTGAACAGAGCCGCCATTGATCTGAATGGCGATTGTCGTCGCCCGATCAAACGGCCCGAAGAAGTCCTGATCGTTTGCGCTCACGTCGTAAATCTGACCGAGCGAGCCGGGGTTGACCGTGGCAGTCGCTTGGGCGCCGATGCCCTGGATCATCAATCGCTGGCCGGCAGGGACGACGATGGTGGTGGATGTGGAGATCTTGGGCATGGCATAGCCTCACAGTGGAATCTACCAATATCCTACCATTCCAGTCACCTTCTAGCAATCGGTCTGTGGATTTGTGGTATGGCGGCGGATGTGCTTTGCACCATAGCTGGAAAGTTCTGCACCAGCTTGATGGCGTCAAACATGGGGTCTAGCTGGTCGTCATGGGCGCCGGCCGGGAACACGGCGCACTCGCCGAGGAAATCGGACAGCCATTCGGCATCCTGCGGAAGCTCCACGTTTCCGGATGCGATGAACGGCGCAGCGTCATAAGCGCGGCTGATCTTGTCGTTGTTGCGCTGGATGGGGGCAACCGGGATGCCCTCGCGGCGCAGGGTCTGAATCAAGCCCGTGCCGCTCACCTTGTCCTCTACGAACATGCCGCGCAGTGCCGTCGGGTGTTTGGTCAGGTGCTTGAGCCAGAATGCCCGGGCCTGAATGATCAGCTCGGGCGCCTCCCACTTGCCGCGCACCTGGTCTTGCAGGATGGCTGTGCCAGATCGTGAGCGAGCCCAGCACTGCATGACGCTGTAATCGTTCATGGTGCCGGTCTTTTGCGCCGTGTCCACGGTAATGAACCTGAACTCTAGCGACGGGGCGCCAGACCAATAGCGGAACCATTCAGTATTGATGATGCCCCCACCACGCGGTGCGGGCCGCTGCTGAAGCTGGCCGGCTGTGCCGTATGGTCCGAGCGTTTCTTCCAGCTCCTTGACTTGCGCCTCTCCGAATCGCTCGGGGAACATCAACTCGCCGGGCATCGTTCGCGGATCGCTCCACCCGATATCGGTCACACACCTTCGCTCAGGCTCAAACCGCATGGGGATGCACAGGTGCACATACGGCAGGCCCATTTCAAGGATCACGCCCGAGACATCCTTCTCGGACAGGCGCTGCATGATGACCACGATGGCCGATTGGTCGGAGTTCACCCGGGTCGGCAGTGTCTCGGTGAATGCGATCCGGGCAGCTTCCAGCTTTGCGGCGCTGTTGGCGTTGTCTGCGCTGATGGGGTCGTCAAGGATCACCCGATCCCCGCGCACGCCGGTCATGGATGTGAAGGACCGGGCCTGACGCACGCCCTTTTTGATGTTGCCGAACTCGCGCTTGCCGTCAAGGTCCGTGGCCAGTGGCAGTGGCCAAAGCTCCTGGAACCATTCGGACTTGATGAGATCGCGGCATCGACGGCTGTCCCGAATGGCCAGGCCCTCTTCGTGCGCCGTGCCGACGTAGCGCATCTCAGGAAGGCCGCGCGGACCCCACTCCCATGCTGGCCAGATAACGCCGGTCAGCAGAGACTTCATGGAGCCTGGCGGCACGTTCATCAGCAGCCGCTTGATGCGGCCATCGGTCACGGCCTCAAGGTGCAGGCATATGGCGTCAAGTGCCCAGCCCCAGCGCAGTTCTGCGGCTGGCTCTAGGACGTGCCAAGCCCTGCGAGCGAAGTGCGCCAGCGAACGCCGGCACAGCTCGCGCTCTACGTTGAGCAGATCACTTGGGGTTAGCTGCATCCTTGGCGGCCATGATCTCGGCCAGGGCTTCGGTGGACAGTTTCGTGGCGTCGATGGCGGCGACTTCGACCGGGCCACCATTTGCGCCCGTCAACTCCACCCCCTTGTTCTCGCGCCAGTCATCGGGGAAGCGCGAGGACATGGACTTGCCCCAGACCGAGCACTGAAATCCCATCGTGTTCATGTTCGCTTGGCCGATGTCTTCCCACCACTGCTGAGATTTCAGGCGGGCGATGTTCATGGCCTCATCAAAGGAGGGATTCGCCTTGCGCCAGTCGAAGATGGTTTGCTTGCTGATGCTCAGCTCGGCACACATCCACGCCATGGACTTGCCATCTGCGCCCCATTCGATGACGAGATCGTCATACTCGGGTTTGTATAGGGTCTTGCGGCCTCGGGGGTCTTTCTTGCGGGGTTCGTCGGACATGGTGCGCTCCTGTTGCGCCAATTATGCCCCGTCGCGTCCTGGGATGCGAGAGATGCGCGATTCGGCGTACAGGCCAGCGTAGGCCACCAGATCAAGGCACGAATCAAGGTGAGGCGTTTCGCGCTGGTTGTCTCGCACCATTTTGAGCAGGGCCAGCAAAAGCCACCCGTCAGATTCGCGCAGTGTCCCGCCAGTGATGGCGTTAAATGCCGCCACGGTTTGCGCCATGGATCGCTCACCGTCCGGCTTGTCGTACTGCTTGCCGCGCTCGGCCATGATGGCTGCGGCTTCGGTGAGGATTTGCGGGGCTTGCATGGTGGTCTCGCTGTTGAAATAGTCCCCGCTCCCAAACCGGACGCAGGCGGGGGCTGCGCTCAACTCTAGCCTGTCGTCGCGACAGTGGGCCGGAGGCACCGCTGCTAGGGTTTGGGTTGTCCTGATCTTAACCGATCTTCGGCCCGTCGATGATTTTCGCAACCAGCGCCAGGCTCACGGCGTGCATGGTGTTTCGCGCCTTGAGGTCTTGCCGGATGTGCAGCACTTCCAGCTCCACGGTCTTGGTGGATCGCTGGATGATCCCGCCGATCTCTTCCTGGGTGAAGCCTTCGGACATGAGCTGGAGCACGCGGATTTGTCGCTCAGTCAGCAGCATGATCTGCCTTCACGATCCAGATGCGGGCTTTTCCGTCGTCGCAGTGCAGGCGCTTGACGGTTTTCATGCCGGTGATCTTGTTGCGGCGCATCCATCGCATGATTGCAGACTCCACGTTGCCGCGTTCGGCTGGCTCGCAAGCGACGCATGAGCCGGCCTTGAGGGAGGCGAACAGCTCATCGTACTTGCCTGGGGCCGGGCGGCCCTTGGGGATGGGCGTGTTGTGCTCGATCTTGAGCAGGTCGGGGTCGATCTCCATTGCGCGGGAGATCTTCTTCTTGGGCGGCTTGGCCAGTTGGAAAACGGATGGGGCGGTCATGCTTGGTCCTTGTGTTGAGTGTGTGCGGGTTCGCGGCGGCCGTCGGGCCAGATGCGCCATCCCATGAAGACGCGGGGCATCTCGTTGATGTAGTCCGAGTCGGGCCGGTGCGGCGTTGGCAGGCGGTCGGTGTGGTTCATGTAGCGCCGGGGCTTGCTCGGCTGGTGCTCGTTGATGATCGGGGCGGGGTGGTGGGTGATGGGGTGTTTGGTCACTTGAACACCCCGCGCTTATCCAGCCACCACATGATTACGACAAAGATGATGTATTCGATGGGGGTCATTGCTCATCCTTTCGTGGGTGATTTTCGGCGGTGTACAGGGCTTTGACGGTGCCGTGATGCTGCGCGGCGTAGTCGATTGCACGAGAAAGGTCAAGGAAAACAGTGTTATTTCCGCTTGGAATTGACACCAGGTAGGCGTCTGGGGTTGGGTGCTTCAGATCAGGAACCACACGAGTGCCCCCCAGAATCCGAGCAGGACGCCAACCAGGGCGAGCGCGTGCCAGTTTGTGCCCATGTGCCAGGGCTGTGTGTCGCAGAAGCGTTTGGCCTCGTTGTAGGCATCGGTGATGCGTTCGGGGCCTTGGATGGTGCCGGTGAAGTGGCGGTGCATGTCGTTGGGGGTCATGTGGTGGTCCTCAAAACGCCGCCTCTTCAGGCGGCGGTGGTGGTGGGGGTGGCAGGCGCCAGAAAGGCCTTTCGGCCCTCCTTCTTACTTGGCGCGCAGTGCGTCATAAACATTGCCGGCAAACTGCTTGAAAGCACCATCACCGAACAGCCAGTCAAATGCAGCATCGATGCTGATGCCGTCTTCAATCAGGGTCTTCAAGACTGCTGAGAAGACCACGTTCTTGTCGGTGGTGCCGATCAGTTCAGCGACTTGGTTCAGTTGGGCGGTGGTGATTTGCATTTGCGTTCTCCGTTGCGTTGTCGATGTGTGTACTGTAGCAGGCTTTTAGGGAATCACACAATACCCGACTAGATTGCAAGGTCAAAGACTGAGCGGGGGGCTTTGATGTGTTCGGTGCGCCAGGTATTAACCCAGCGGTGAACGAATGGTGCGGCGCCGGGATCATCGGGCGGGGTACTGGCTTTGATGCGTGAGGCGCGGCGTTGAATATCGCCCCATGATCTGCCTGGCAGGTCGATATTGGGGTAATGCTGGCGGATTAGATCATCCTCTTGCGCGGTCCAGCGAATCCAATGTCGTTTCTGCGTTTGAGAACAGGTCTGGCTGGTCTGGGTTTTGTTCGGCGTGGGCATGGGTGTGTTTCCGTGTTGATGGTTTGGTGTGGTGGCCGGTGAGGTGTCGGGCGCAGTCGGAGCCGTAGGGGTGGCCGGCGATCCATGTGGGGGAGGTGATGGGGCGATGGCAGCGGCGGCAGATCATGGGTGTTGGCTAGGTCAGGTCTTGAATGACGGGTCAGGTGAGGCTAAAAAACTGCTGCTGCTTAAAAAAAGCGCAGACACGAAGATCGAAATCACACTTGGCGCAGCATGGCCGTCCCGCAATCCCCTATCCCTTAAGGGATATAGGGGGATTTTGCGGGACAACCAAGCCCTTTGCCGACCATCCCCGGGATCCCTGCGGGATGATGCGGGATGAAGTTATCCACAGGTTATCCACAGAGTTATCCACAGGCAAGGGGTTCCCGCAAGTCATCGTGACAGCATCATCTGAGAGGCCAGGATGGGGTCACAGACGCGCCAGCCCTCGCCGATGTAGTGGTGCTCTTCGATCAGCTTTGCCTTGGTCAGCGAGCCGATGAATTCGCCCGAGGGGGCGAGGTTGTTCTTGATGGTTTTCTCTGTTTTCCAATCCGAATTGATGGCCGGCATGATATTGATGAGCGGCTGGCGGCGGATGAATGGCAGGCCATCGACGTGCTCGGCGCCGGTGGCAAACCATGCGCGCTTGAAATACCCGAGATACTCGCCGAGCTTGCCATTTTGGGCGGTGGCAATGGGTGGATCGGATTCCACCAGAACGGCGGAAGTAACTGGTTCGCCGTCATCGTCAAACCAGCCCGGAATCTGCACAGATTCAAGGCGTGCGTATTTGGGCATAGCCATTTCGGCGTCTTTGCTCTTGCGCTGGATGATCTCCATGGGGCGCCCGTCGGAGGCGGGGACGATGCTGATCTCGATGTCCAGCGCGCCGCGCCAGGCCGAGGATCCACGTGCCCGGTGCTGGGCATCGTCGCTCACGCCTGTGTGGTGCACCAGCAGCACGGAGCACGCGAACTCGCGCATGAGGGAGTTGCAGGCATCCAGCATCGTCTTGGCATCCTGCGCGCTGTTTTCGTCGCCCAGCAGGAAGCGGTGCAGCGTGTCCACCACGATCAGGCAAGGGCGCTCGGGCAGGGCTTTGAGGTTGTTGGCGACTCGGGTGTAACCCTCGGCGGTGTTGAGGTCGCAGCCGTCGCGGGACAGCCACATGGACAGCGGGCCACATGCGTGCTGGTGCTTCCACGCGGCGACGCGGCCCCTCAGGCCATGGTGGCCTTCACCGGCCAGATACACCACGTTGCCGGGCTTGACGCGGCAGGACATCCACTCGGGCGTGCTGGAGGCGATGTGCAGGCACCAATCCAGCACGGCGAAAGTCTTGCCCCCGCCCGATGGGCCGTGCACCATGATGAGGGCTTGGTCCTGCAACCAGTGCTTGATGAGCCACGCGATGGGCGCAGGCTGTGCGCAGAAGTCATCGGCGGGGATCAGCCACTGATCGGCCACGGCGGGGGACAGCAGCGCGGCGATGTCGTGCCCGGCCTGCGCGTAGTCGTTGGCGTCCATGCCCTCGATGGGCGGAATGATGACCCGGGCGCCGGTCAGGGCGGCGGCCTCGGCGGCGTACTCTGGGCCCTTCTTGGCTTTGCGCTCGCGTTCCTCTGCGGTGTAGGTGTCGTGATCGGCCACGATGACCAGATCGGCGTCGGGGTACTGCTCCCGGATGAACTGCGCCACGGCTGGCAGATTGCCCGAGCTGTAGGTGATGACGCAGGGCCGGGCGGTGGCGTCGTGGATGCTGGCGCTGGTGGCGAAGCCCTCCCCGATGTAGATGACGCCCGGCGAGTTCAGATCACCCACCCACCAGAACGTTCCCTTTCTGGCGCCACCGCCGTGGTATTGCTTCTCGCCGGCCTGGTCGATGTATTGCAGGGTAGCCAGCTCGCCGTGCTCATCGTAGGCCGG
>CAZNQE010000054.1:0-5496 GCA_964575005.1 uncultured Polaromonas sp.
CTGTGGAAGAAGGCATCGTGGCTGGTGGCGGCGTGGCTCTGCTGCGCGCCAAGCAGTCTGCTGGCGTCATCAAAGGCGACAACGCTGACCAAGACGCCGGCATCAAGCTGGTGATGCGCGCCATCGAGGCGCCATTGCGCGAGATCGTTTACAACGCTGGCGGCGAAGCCTCTGTGGTGGTGAACGCGGTGCTGGCTGGCAAGGGCAACTACGGCTTCAACGCTGCCAACGACACCTACGGCGACATGATCGAAATGGGTATCCTGGACCCCACCAAAGTGACGCGTACCGCTCTGCAAAACGCAGCGTCGGTCTCGTCGCTGATGCTGACGACCGAGTGCATGGTTGCCGAGTCCGCCAAGGACGACGCACCTGCCGGCGGCGGCATGGGTGGTGGCATGGGCGGCATGGGTGGCATGGGCGACATGGGCATGTAATTGCCAATGTCGGCGCCGGGACTTGCTCCCGGCTCTGCCAAAGAAAAACCCCGCAAGGCGCAAGCCCTGCGGGGTTTTTCTTTGGGCGATTAAAGAATGCGAAAGGACTTAGCGCGACGCCGCCAGCACCGCATCCAACTGACCAGCAAGCAAGCTCGCGTCGTGGCAATGAATGGCGTGCCAGCCCAAGTCTTGCGCGGCTTTCACGTTGACGGGCATGTCGTCGATGAAGACGGTGCGCTCAGGCACCAGACTATGGCGGTCACCCAGCAGCTGATAAATCGCCGGATCGGGTTTGCCAAGTTTGACGTCACCTGAAAAAACGCCGCCGTCGAACCAGTCGATGAAGTCGTGCTTTTGCTCCAGGGTGCGCGCAAAGGGCGCAGGCATGTTGGACAGGTAATACAGCTTGATATCGCCGTCCCGATCGCGTCGCTCCTTCAAAGCGCTAAGCAAGGCGATGTTGCAGTCGATAGGCGTGAGTCGCTCGCCGATGGGCGCGAGCATGGCGTGGAGTTCGTCATGCGGCATCGCCATGCGCTTGGCCGTGGCGGCCACCACGGCGGGCAGCTCGACAGTGCCGCGGTCGAAGTCTTGCCAGTCTTCGTGGTGAAAGATGGCGTTGGCCAACTCGCGCGCTGCAGCCGGGGTGCTGGCCAAATGCGGAAAATGCTGCGCCAGCATGTGCGCCGGCTGCCATGTGAAAAGCACCGCTCCAAAATCAAAAACGATGTTCATTGGGCTGCTTTCATCAAGTGATTTTTAAGGGGTTCAAGCTTTCAGGCGGGCCAGCAAGCCGGCCGTCGAGCCGTCCAGGCCTTGCGCATTACCGCTGCCCAGGCGCGCTTCAATGTCTTTGGCCAGCACTTTCCCCAGCTCCACACCCCATTGGTCAAAGCTGTTGATGCCCCAGATCGCACCGCTCACGAAAACGCGATGTTCTTGCATGGCGATCAGTGCACCCAGGCTGGCGGGCGTGAGCTCGTCGAGCAGCAAGAAGGTGCTGGGCCGGTTGCCTGGAAAGTTGCGGTGCCCGCCTTCGTCCGCTTGGCCTTGCATGAAGGCCTGCGCCTGCGCCAGCGCATTGGCCAGCAACTTGTCGTGATGGCCGGGCAAGTCATGCGCCGGCTTTTTGACGGCGATGAACTCAATCGGCACCACGTCCGTGCCCTGGTGCAGCATTTGAAAGTAGGCGTGCTGACCGTTGGTGCCGGGCTCGCCCCACAGCACCGGTGAAGTACCGTAAGGCAGCGGCTGACCATCACGGTCCACGCGCTTGCCATTGCTTTCCATTTCTAGCTGCTGCAAATACGCGGGCAGCCGGCCCAGAGCGCTGTGATACGGCGCAATGCTGCGGCTGGTGAAGCCATGAAAGTTGCGGTACCAGACGTCGAGCAAGCCCAGGCGCACGGGCAAGTTTTGCGCAAAGGCCGCCGTGCGGAAATGCTCGTCCATGGCGTGTGCGCCAGCCAGCATGGCTTGGTAAGCCTTTGCGCCAATGCTGATGGCCAGCGGCAAGCCGATGGCTGACATCATGGAATAGCGGCCGCCCACCCAGTCCCAGAAACCGAAGGTGGTGCTGATGCCGAAGGCTTGCGCAGCAGCCACGTTGGTAGTGAGGGCTGCGAAATGGCGTGCGATGTGTGCCGAAGCGCCCTCGCCTATCTGCGCCATCTGCGCCTCAAACCAGGCCTTGGCCGAGCGCGCATTGGTCATGGTCTCGGTGGTGGTGAAGGTCTTGGAGGCGATCAGGAACAGCGTTTTGCGTGCGTCAAGCTGGGCCAGCAAACCAGCGAGTTCATGCCCATCGACGTTGGAGACGAAATGCAGGCGCTTGCCCGGCATGGCGTAGGCCGCCAAGGCACGTACCGCCATTTGCGGGCCTAGGTCAGAGCCGCCGATACCGATGTTGACCACGTCTGTGATGCCCGCATCAGCGCGCACCTGCTCGGCATAGGCCAACATGGGCTTGAGCGTGGCGTGCACTTGCGCCAGTTCCGCGTCCCAGGCTTGGGGCGTTTCACCGGCTGCGCGTTCAGGTTGGCGCAGCAAGAAGTGCATCACCGCCCGCTGCTCGGTGTTGTTGATGGCTTCGCCAGCAAACATGGCGCGGCGGTGCGCATCCAGTCCGCACTCCTCAGCCAACTTCTGCAGCAAGGCTTCGGTGGGTGCGTCGATCAGGTTTTTGGACAGGTCCGCAAAGATATGCGGCGCTTGCTGGCTCAGCGATGCAAAGCGCTGCGCATCGCTTGCGAAAGCGGTGCGCAAATCAAGCGCCCCCGCGCCAGCGTCAAAGTGCGCTTTCAGCGCGGCCCAGGCGGGGGTACGGTCACAGCGTGTTGTCAAACCGCTCCATGCGGGCGCGGCGCTCATGCGGCCAACATCAAATGCTCAAGCTTGACGGCGTCGGCAGCAAAAGCGCGAATACCTTCGGCCAGCTTTTCAGTGGCCATCGCGTCTTCATTCAGAGCAAAGCGAAAGCCAGACTCGTCAAATTGGGCGGGCGGCAGGTCCAGATTGCGGGCAGCGCCGGCGTCCAGTGCGCGTGTCAAAGGCGCATCGCTGGCAGCCAGCAGTGCCAGCAAGTCGGGGCTGATGGTCAGCAAGTCGCAACCCGCCAGAGCCGTGATCTGTCCGATGTTGCGAAAGCTCGCACCCATCACCTCGGTGGCGATGCCGTATTTTTTATAGTGGTTGAAGATTTGCTGCACAGACTGCACACCGGGGTCATTCGCACCCGATTTTTCGGCTTCCACCCAGGCGGCACCAGCCGACTTTTTGTACCAGTCGTAAATGCGGCCCACAAAAGGCGAGATGAGTTGCACGCGAGCTTGACCGCAAGCCACCGCCTGGCAAAACGAGAACAGCAGAGTCAGGTTGGTGCGAATGCCGCGTTGCTCCAGCTTCTCAGCCGCCTGAATGCCTTCCCAGGTGGCTGCAACCTTGATCAACACGCGCTCGGGCGCAATGCCTTCGGCTTTGTACAGCGCCATGATGCGCTCACCGCGGGCCAAGGTCGCGTCCGCGTCAAAGCTCAGACGGGCATCGACTTCGGTCGAGACGCGGCCGGGAATGATGGACAGGATTTCGCAGCCAAAACGCACCAGCAAGCGGTCCATCACTTCATCAAGATGCTTGCCGCGATAACGTTCGACGCTGTCCTTGAGCAACGGCTGGTACTCAGCCTTTTGCACGGCCTTCAGGATCAACGACGGGTTGGTCGTGGCGTCCTGCGGCTTGAACTGGTCCAGTTGACGAAAATCACCGGTGTCAGCGACCACGGTGGTGAATTGGCGAAGAGCGTCGAGTTGATTCATGAACAGATTATCGAGTGAGATGCGTCAGAAATGTGGCTGAAAGGCAAGCGGGCAGGTGAAGTCGCTCGGCCAACGCGGTAATTGGATTACGTTGGCAATTCTAACGACCAGACAGAAGTAAAAAATTAAACGCAACCGCCAAGCAAGTCGGAATAGCTTGCTTTACCCAGCCATTCTTGGCCGACTCATGAAACTCAGTTACCATTGTTGAACTTGAGCGATTACGGCAACCTAGCACCCTGGACCCATCCATGAGTTTTGACCTTGTTCTCTTCGGCGGCACTGGCGATCTGGCCTGGCGCAAATTGATGCCTGCGCTGTTCCAGGCCTTTCGCCACGGCTCGCTGCCCTCGGGTGGCCGCATCATCGGCGTGGCCCGCGACGACTTGTCTGACGAGGCTTACCGCAGCTTTATCAAAGCGCGTTTTGACGAAGTGGAGCTGGCCAAGCGCCCCAGCCAGGAAGAGTTCGCCCGCTTTGCCGCCCTGCTGCATTTCATCCGCCTCGACGTCACCAAGCCCGCTGACTACGCGCGACTGGCCGACATGCTCAAGGCCCGCAACGCCGACACCGTGGTGATGTACGTGGCCACGGCGCCCGGTCTTTTCACCTCGGTCGTCGAGCAGATTGCAGCCGCCGGCCTGAACGGCCCGCAAACCCGCGTGGTGCTTGAAAAGCCGCTCGGCCATGACCTCGCATCGAACCGCGCCATCAACGACACCGTGCGCCGCGTGTTGAGCGAAAAACAGGTTTTTCGCATCGATCATTACCTGGGCAAGCCGTCGGTGCAAAACCTGTTTGCGCTGCGCTTTGGCAATGCCTTGTTCGAGCCGCTGTGGCGCCGCGAGAACATTGCCAACATCCAGATCACCATGGCCGAAGACCTGGGCGTTGAAAAGCGCGGTGCCTATTACGACCACACGGGCGCCCTGCGCGACATGGTGCAAAACCATGCGCTGCAACTGCTGTGCGCCATCGGCATGGAGCCGCCCATCAACGCGCATGCTGACGCGATTCGCGATGAAAAGCTCAAGGTCCTGCGCGCGCTCAAGCCGTGGACGACCGAGACCTTGCAGCAGCATGTGGTGCGTGGTCAGTACACGGCTGGCAATATCAACGGCGCCCAAGTCCCAGGCTACCGCGAGGAAACCGGCGTGCCGCCGCACAGCCAGACAGAAACCTTTGTGGCGCTGCGCGCCGAGATCGCCAACTGGCGCTGGGCTGGCGTGCCGTTCTACATCCGCACGGGCAAGCGCCTGGCGGCACGTGACGCGCGCATCGTCGTCAACTTCAGGCCTACGCCACACGCCATCTTCAGCACGCCGTCTGGCGCGGTGAACCGCCTGGTCATCAACTTGCAACCCAAGGACGGACTGGAGCTGCATTTGCTGGCGCAAGGCGCCGACAAGCGTGCCAGCGCTGGCGAAGCCAGCCTGGCTGAAAGCCGGCCGAAATCAGCCCAGCTCGCGCCCGTGCAGCTGGACTTGGACTTTGACAAACGCTTCGGCTCTGAACGCGTGGGCGCTTACGAGCGCTTGCTGCTGGACGTGATTGAAGGCCGCTTAAATCTTTTCGTGCGCAGCGACGAGCAAGAAGAGGCCTGGCGCTGGGTTGAACCGATTTTGGACCACTGGCGTCACGACGCCCATCCGCCGCGGCCTTATGCAGCGGGAACGTGGGGGCCAAGTGCTTCCAGCGCAATGATCGCAAGAGATGGTTTCTGCTGGAGTGAGGAGTGTTAG
>CAZNQE010000054.1:5596-19322 GCA_964575005.1 uncultured Polaromonas sp.
TGCTTCCAGCGCAATGATCGCAAGAGATGGTTTCTGCTGGAGTGAGGAGTGTTAGACCGCATCAAAGCATGCCTACCCTCCCTGGCGCCTGCGGAGCAACGCGTGGGCAAGCTGGTGCTGAGCGATGCGCGGGCCTTCGCCAACCTGCCCATCAGCGAGTTGGCTGACCGGGCGCATGTGAGCAAGCCGACGGTGGTGCGGTTTTGCCGCAGCCTGGGCTACGACGGTCTGAGCGATTTCAAGCTCAAGCTCGCAGGCAGCGTGAGCGAAGGGGTGCCCTTCATCCACCGCAGTGTGGATACGGACGACAAAGTGAGCGACGTGGTCGTCAAGGTGATCGACAACACCGTGTCGGCCTTCTTGAAGTACCGCAACGATGCCAGCACCTTTGCTGTCAGCAAGGCTGTTGATGCTCTGCTGCTGGCCTGCCAAAGCGGTAAGCGCATTGAATTTATCGGTGTTGGAAACTCAGGCATCGTGGCCCAGGACGCGCAGCACAAATTCTTTCGCCTGGGTGTGAACACCATCGCCTACAGCGATGGCCATATGCAGGTCATGAGTGCGTCCCTGCTGGTGCCTGGTGACTGTCTGGTCGTGATCTCCAACTCAGGCCGCACGCGCGACCTGATGGACGCCACGGACATTGCGCGCAAGAACGGAGCAACGGTGATCGTCATCACAGCCAGCGGCTCGCCTCTGGCAGCGGCCGGGCATATTCATTTGACGGCCGACCACCCCGAAGGCTACGACCGCTACAGCCCCATGGTGTCGCGACTCCTGCACCTGATGATCATCGACATCCTGGCAACAGCCGTGGCGCTGCGCGTGGGTGGGCCGAAGCTGCAGCCACTGCTGCAAGACATGAAAAACAATTTGCGCAACAAGCGCTACGCTTGAGGCAGCACTTCAAAGCGATTGAAAGCGCTTAAGGCGCATCAGGGCGCTTTGGTAGCAAGGCTCGCAGGGAGCAGCAAAGGGAGTGGCCCGAAACTCAGCGGCCCGTACCAAGTCTGCGCTGTGCTGCGCGTGTTGTCCGTGTCGGTCATCAAACCCACAGCCAGCAGCCGCCCCGGCTCCTCGCCAAACACCCGGCGGTAGTCGGCGCCAATGTCGCGTTCGTAGTCCAGCCAGCGGCCCAGCCCTGCCCTGCCCGACTCCAGCACCAGCTTGCGGATCCGGTCCGTACGTGAATTGCGCAGGACGCTGCCCACCTCGCGCTGGTTGGACCACACGTACATCAATGTGGCATAGGGCATTTCTTCGCCGGTCAAGGCACGCGCCAGCTCAGACATCATGTGGTCCCTTGAGGACATCCGTGAGCGGTCGCCATCAAAAACCAGCACCAGGCGCAGCGCATCGTCTTTTTCGCGCACGGCCATGTCGGCATCCGCAATCAACTCTGTCATTCGCCAAGAAAAACGCAAGGTGCCCAGCTGCGCAGGATCGACGCTCACCACTTGACGCAGCACGCTCATTGCCGCCTTTGAACGCACAGCCATCACCGGCCGACCTTCAAAAGTGCCGTGCCTGAATTCATTCGGCGTCTTGCCCGGGAAAGTGCGGTGCTGCCAGGAAGGCACTATCGCGCCAGGTTGACCCAAGGCGGATGCGCTGGCCCATGCCGTGGCGCCACGGTCTGCGCCATCCGTCGGCCAAGTGGCGCAGGCCGTCAAGGCAAGTGTGCTGACAGCCAAGAAAATTGTTCTGAACAAGTAATTGCTGAGTTTCTTCACGATGCCGGAGTGTGCACAAAAAAACCCCACCGTGTTGCCACAGTGGGGTTTTTAATTTCCTAAATCTCAGCTGACTTGCGTCAGCGTCAAATTAGAACGAGTGACCGAGCTGGATGCGGCGGTTCGTGGCAGATGCCGTGGCGCCAGCAGCTTTGGTGGACTGAGCCTGGATACCAACGTACGTACGCTTGCTCAGGTTGTACTGGGCAGACAAATCGTAGCCAGTGTTCTTGCCGGCAACGCCGTCAGTCTTGCTGGATGCGTACACAGCGCCGACGACGAAGGCGCCGAAGGGAGCGGAAACGCCAACGGCGGTTTCGTTCTTCTTCACACCAGTCGTGATCTTGGCGGTCTGGTAGCCAGCGCCGATACGGGCAACGCCCAGATCGTAGTTGGCGCTGATACGGGTGCGGCTGTCAGCCAGCGTGCCAGTGGCAGAGTTGACGCCGTAGCTGGTCATGTCGATAGCAGCAGACAAAGGACCGGCTGCGTAGTTCAGGCCAACCAGGTTTGCGTCCTGGGTGGTGGCAGCGGTTTCAGCGCCATTGCCGCCAACGTTGTCCAGCAGAGCTGCACGAACGGTGAAGCCAGCAAATGCTGGGCTGGTGTATTGCAGCAAGTCGGTGTTGGAAGCGGCAGCCAATTGAGCGCCGTTATCCAGGCCGATGAACACTGGGCCGCCAGCAGTCACCAGGGGCAGCAGGCCGTTACCAGCCTCAACCGCGCCAACCAGCACCGTGCCGAAACCGCCAGACAGGTACATGCTGGAGTCACGTGGACGTGCGCCAACGCCGGTGGACGTTCCGTCAGTTGCTGCATCACGGCCGCGCAAGCGCAGAGCCATGTTGGCGCCGGCTTTCAGGCCGCCGCCGAGGTCTTCCACAACACCGATGTTCCAGTCACCGTCGGTCACGCCAATGCCGTTGGCCTTGGCGCCAGCAGCGGACTCAGTCGCGCCGTAAGCAAAACGCAGCTTGCCGGTCAGGTTCACGGTGGATTGAGCGGAAGCAGCGCCAACAGCGGCCACAGCAGCCAGGGCAATCAGGTTAATAAATTGAGATCACGCAAATCGTTTTCCGGGGTCAGGCGGTCTTTTGACCTCGGAATTCCGGGTGCAAAGTTGTACGTTTCAGCCTGTACAAGCGCGCAATCATGGGAGAGCGATTTGAAAACCTGCTTGAAACGACTGCAATCGCCTGTAAACCTTGGGAATTAGTCATCTCCGGTCAAAGCGCGCAGCAAGCATTAAACAGTTCGGTTTTACTTGTCATGTGTACAACACAAGGGTTCATGGATGTCGGTGTCGAATTCCTTTTTTGAGCGCGTTGCAGCGAACGATTCTGCTGAAAGCGGGACTGGGCGCGCGGGCGGACGGGAGCGCACTGTCCCGATTCCGGAGACCATGACGCCGGTGCCGGGCTATCCACAAAAGTTGGCGGTTTTCAAAATGGCGGCGAGCCGGTTTTGGCAGGTTCGCTGCTGGGTGGCGGGTCGTACTTACCGCCGCAGCACGCAAACGCAGTCGCTGCGCATGGCACAGAGCTTTGCGCGGCAGTTTTATGAGCAGCTGATGGCTGAGCGCCACCGCAGCAACGAGGACGAGGATCAGCTGCCGCTTTTCAAGTCGCGCAAGGGCACAGGCGCTCGGTCGGCCAAGTCTTCAGCGGCTGCTGGGCCAATCGTCACTTTTGGCGCGATGGCCGCGCAGTTGCTGGCCAATGAGCAAGCGCGGGCCGACCGGGGCGAATACGCGCTGGGCAGTTATCAGGTGCTGCGCAACCGGCTGGACTTGCACATCTTGCCGCGCTGGAGCGGCTTGGCGCCCTCGGCTGTCACTTTCCCGGTGCTACTTGAATTTACGCATGTGTTGAGCAAAACTTTCAGCAGCACCACGGTCAGCCAGTATTTGGTGGCGGTGCGCAAGGTGCTGTCCCATGCGGTGTCGATGGGCGAGCTGGACAAGCTGCCTGAGTTCCCCAAGATCAAGATCGTCTCAACGCCTCGCGGGGCTTTCACCCCGTCAGAGTACTGGACCTTGATTCGCTGTGCGCGGCGGCTGCGCGGCGCGCCCTACCCCGAGAGCGCCGACGCCATTCGCGTTAATTACAAGATCCGCAAGGCCGAACAGCGTTTGCCGCCTGACCTGGCCTGGGCCATGGCTTTCATGTTGCACAGCTTTATCCGCCCCAGCGACCTCAAGACCTTGCAGCACCGGCATGTGGAGATTGTTCGCGCCAACCAGACCTATCTGCGGCTGACCTTGCCGGAGACCAAGAGCCACGGCAGGCCCATCGTCACCTTGCAGCCTGCCGTGCGCTGCTACCAGCAGGTCTGCAAGCACCAGGCGCCGCTGGGGCTGACCGGGCCTGACGACTATTTGTTCTTGCCGCATCTGCGCGACCGCAATTATGCGCACTGGGTACTTAACTTTCACTTCAACTGGGTGCTGGCCGAAACCGGCTTGAAGAAGGGTCCGCACGGCCAGCCGCGCAGCTTGTACAGCCTGCGCCATTCGGCCATCACCTTCCGGCTGCTGTACGGCCAGGGCATCGACTTGCTGACCTTGGCGCGCAATGCACGCACCAGCGTGGACGTGATCAACAACCACTACGCCAGCACCGTGACGGGCGAGCAGAACATTGCCTTGCTGCAGAGCCGGCGCGTGCCCTCGGGTTCCAGGGCTTCGCAGAGCAATTAAGTGCTGGTCTCGTCCCGCACTGTGGCTGCCTGGCTAACGGGTTCTTGCAAATGCCCGGTGTCAGCCCAGCCCACCAACGTGAAGCCCTGCGGCGACCACAGCAGGCGGTTGATGGCAGCGTTGCCCAGCGCCCAGGTGCGGGCGGCCTTCAAGTCAAGCCGGGTGGCTGCCCGGTAGAGCACGTCCATCACACCGCCGTGGCTGACCATCGCGATCAATTGCCCAGGATGCCGCGCCGCCAGCGTGCTGGCGATGTGGACCACGCGCTCTTGCAATTGCGTCAAGGACTCACCGCCCTCGGGCACAAAGTGCGGATCGCGCTGGCGCCAGCGTTGCGCGTCCTGCGGTAAGGTGGACTCGATCTCGGCAAAGGTCTTGCCTTCAAAGCTGCCAAAGCTGCGTTCGCGCAGGCGCGGCTCCACGTTCAGCTCGGCGCCGGTGTGCCTAGCCACCTGGCTGGCCGTCTCGTGCGCCCGCGACAAGTCACTGCTGTAAATGGCCGCTAGCGGCTCGCCGACCAGTGCGCGACCGAGTTGTTCGGCTTGCCATTGCCCGCGCGCATTGAGCGGTACGTCCAGGTGGCCCTGGATGCGTGTGTCCACATTCCAGGCGGTTTCGCCGTGGCGAATGGCGATGATGCGCGTCGGCTCTTTCAACGCGGGATCTCGACGTTGACGCGGCGTGTGCCCGCAGGCGGGCGCGGGAAGCCTTGCAAGGCGGCGTCCAGCATGGCGGGGTAAAGCGCCCGCACATCGCCCCAGATGCCGCTGTGCGCGGCCCGCGTTTCATACACCACGGCGTTGCTGCGCGCGTCGCGCATCACCACGCTGAGTTCATGCAGATAGCTGGGCGAGTCGTACAGCCCGCCCATGGCGCCTATCGGAAATGACAGACCGATGAAGCTGCCCGCCGTGCCCGTGCCCAGCGACACGCCACCGCCAAAGCCGGAGCTAAAACCGGGAACATAGCCGGGGCCATACCCGCTGTTGTAGCGCCGGGCCATGCGCGTGCTGGCGCTGACCTGCACATTGAGCGCGGGCGCGGCCGGGTTGTTGACCAGGGCGTAACGGCTCAAGGCCATGCGCGCCATGGTTTCGAGCTCATCTTGAGAGACGCCAGTGCCGTCCACGTTGCCAGCGGCTTGAGAAGGCAGGCGCTCAAAACGGTAAGCCGTGGCCTGGGCCGTGGTGGGCGCGGGGCCGGGCCACTGGGCAAAGCTTGTGACATCGCTGTCCACCACGCGCATGCCCGAGCAGCCGGTCAGAAGGGCCAGCCCAAAGGTGGCGACGACTGCAAAGGCCGTCATGAAACTGCGGGTCGATGTGCTCATCATGAAGGTCTTTCCAACGTCAAAGAACATGCCGACAGAACCGGCTCAACTCTGGACAGGTGCCTTGGCCATGAACTGCACGGCCGATGCGGTGGTTGCCGGTGCAAAGCTTTCCGGATCGAAGGCTTTGTCGCCATCGGCATCGGCCACGCCTGTGGTTTGGATGCCCTTGAAGTCATGCAGCTTGGCGTCCATCAAATGCGAAGGCACCACGTTTTGCAGGGCGGTGAACATGTTCTCCAGCCGGCCCGGAAATTTCTTTTCCCATTCACGCAGCATATTGCCCACTTGCACGCGCTGCAAGCCGTCCTGGCTGCCGCAGAGCGTGCACGGAATGATGGGGAATTCACGCACCTGCGCCCAGCGGATCAGGTCTTTCTCAGGCACATAGGCGAGCGGGCGAATGATGATGTTCTTGCCGTCGTCACTGGCCAGCTTGGGCGGCATGCCCTTGAGCTTGGAGGCAAAAAACATGTTCAAAAACAGCGTTTGCAACATGTCGTCACGGTGGTGACCGAGTGCAATTTTTGTCGCGCCCAGCTCTTCGGCCACGCGGTACAAAATGCCGCGCCGCAAACGCGAGCACAGCGAGCACATGGTTTTGCCTTCCGGGATCACGCGCTTGACGATGCTGTAGGTGTCTTGCGTTTCGATGTGAAACGGCACGCCCACCTTGGCAAGGTACTCCGGCAGGATGTGGTCCGGAAAGCCGGGCTGCTTTTGGTCCAGGTTGACCGCGATCAGGCTGAAGTTGATCGGCGCACGCTGCTGCAGCTTGAGCAAGATGGCCAGCATGGCGTAGCTGTCCTTGCCGCCCGACACGCAGACCATGACCTTGTCGCCTTCTTCAATCATGTTGAAGTCCACGATGGCGCGGCCGACTTCGCGGCACAGGCGCTTTTCAAGCTTGGCGTCCTCGCGCTCGGCTTTGGCCTCTGCGGCGCCCGGCTTGTCTTGCGCGGGGGCTTCTGTGGTCACTGCTTCTGCGGTCACTGTTTCATCGAGGTTCAAGGTTGTCATAGGTCTCACCACTGTCCGGTTTCAACGCGAATGGCCACTTCGCAGTCTTCAAAAATTTCAAGCTTGGCGATCTTCACGCGCACGCCCTGCACGCCGGGCAACTGCATCAGGCGGTGCGCCAGTTTGCCGATCAGGCTTTCAAGCAAGTTGACATGCTCTTTGGTGCATTCCGTGATGATGATCTGCCGCACTTTGCGGTAGTCCAGCACATGCGCAATGTCGTCGTCGCTGGGCAGCAAGGGTTGCGGGCCCAGGTTCAGCTCAGCGTCCACCTGGATGGGCTGGGGCGATGTTTTTTCATGCTCGAGGATGCCGAGGTTGGCGTCAAAGCGCAAGCCGGTGAGGTTCAGGGTCTGGAAGCCACGGGTGGGGAGCATGCAGGTCGTTTCAGTTCAGGGCAAAAAGTCGGTGTCGGGGGTGCCACGGGTGCCACGGGTGTCACGTGTGTCAGAGATGCCGGGCATCAGCGAGAAGTCGCGTTCGAATTTCATCAGGTGCTGGCCGCCATCCACCAGTAGCGTGGTGCCGGTGATGGATTGGTTTTCCAGAGCAAAGCGCACGGTGGCCGCCACGTCTGCGGGCGTTGACGAGCGGCCCAGCGGCGACAGCCGGTGCAAGGCAGCAAACGCATCGTCGCTCAGCAGGTGGCTGGTTAGTGTGAGGCCCGGTGCCACGCCCACCACGCGCAAGGCAGGCGCCAGGGCCTGGGCCAGCAGCGTGTTGGCCGCCTCCAGCGCCGCCTTGGACAGCGTGTAACTCAAAAAATCCGGGTTCGGGTTCCACAGCTTTTGGTCCAGCAGATTGACCACGCAGCCGCGCGCATTTGGAGAATTTGGGTCGGCTGCTTGCTGCTTGAGCACCTGCGCGTGAAGCGCCTGCGCCAGCAAGATGGGTGCGCCTGTGTTGCTGCGCAGATGCTTTTCGAGTGCGGCAAAGCCAAAGCTGGCCGCATCGTCAAATTCAAACGTGCTGGCGCTGTTGACCACGGCGTTGACCTGCCCGAAGCGGGCGACCACTTGGGGTAGCAAGCCACGCACGGCCGCTTCATCGCTCAAGTCGCAGGCAAAGCTGTCACTCTCCCCGCCGGCCAAGGCCGCGCAATCGGCGGCGGTCTGGGCTGCGTCGTCGGCCGACCCGCGGTAATGCACGGCCACGCGCCAGCCCGCAGCGGCCAGCGCCAGCGCAATCTCGCGTCCGAGCCGCTTGGCGGCCCCGGTCACCAGGACCACGGGCTTGGCGGCAGCAGAAGACGAAGGCACAGAGCCGACAGAAGGAAAAGGCATGGGGCTTGGTTTCTCCAGCGGCACAGGGGGTGGGGTAGCCAAGTGATGGCCGACAATCACGGCCTGGACCATGACCAAACCCGACATTTTACCGACCGGCTCACCCGCAGCCGCCCACGTGCTGCCTATGCTGCAGCAGGCCATTGACGCTGCAGGCGGCTGGCTGCCTTTTGACGCCTTCATGGCCCTGGCTTTGTACGCCCCGGGCTGGGGTTATTACAGCGGCGACTTGCCCAAGTTCGGCCACCTGCCCGAGTCGGGCAGCGACTTCGTGACCGCCCCTGAAATGTCGCTGCACTTTGGTCGCGCCTTGGCCCGGCAAGTGGCCGAGGCGCTGCAGGCCACGGGTACAAACGAAGTCTGGGAGTTCGGCGCGGGCTCTGGTGCGCTGGCCGAGCAAGTGCTGCGCACGCTGGATGCGGAAGGCGCCGCGATTTCCCGCTACACGATTGTGGATTTGTCAGGCAGCTTGCAGGCCCGCCAGCAGGCGCGACTGGCGGCTTTTGGTGACCGCGTGCGCTGGGTCAACCGCCTGCCCGAGCGCCTGGAGGGTGTGGTGCTGGGCAACGAAGTGCTGGACGCCATGCCGGTGCAACTGCTGGCCCGCGTGGGTGGCGTTTGGCACGAGCGGGGCGTGGTCTTGAAGGGCGAGGCGCTGGCCTGGCAAGACCGCCCGACCTCGCTCCGGCCGCCGCTCGATATTGAAGGCCCGCACGACTACCTGACCGAAACTCACCTGCAAGCCGAGGCCTTTGTGCGCACCTTGGCCGACCGCATGACGGCGGGCGCGATTTTTCTCATCGACTACGGCTTTCCGGAAGCCGAGTACTACCACCCGCAGCGCAGCATGGGCACGGTGATGTGCCACAAGGCCCACATGGCAGACAGCAACCCGCTGGTGGATGTGGGGCGCAAGGACATCACGGCGCATGTGAATTTCACGGGCATCGCGCTGGCCGGGCAAGACGCCGGCTTGCAGGTGCTGGGTTACGCCAGCCAAGGCCGCTTTTTGCTCAATTGCGGCTTGCTGGACGGCATGGCCGATGCCCCCTTGCCCGAGCGCGTGATGCTGCAGCGGCTCATCAACGAGCATGAAATGGGCGAGCTGTTCAAGGTGATCGGCTTTGCCGTGAACACGCCGGAAACGCCCTGGAATGGCTGGCAAGCGCTGGGCTTTGCCCAGGGCGACCGCGCCCACACGCTGTGACCTTCCCATGATCCGCTGGATGGTTGTCATCTTTTTAGCGTTGGTGGTGCTGAGCTGGCTCACGCCCTGGCTGCATAAGCTCGGCTTTGGCAAGCTGCCGGGTGACTGGCGCTTTCGGCTCTTTGGCCGGGAGTGGTTCATTCCGCTGACCACCACCATCTTGCTGAGCCTGGTGGCCAGCCTGATTTCACAGTTCATCTGAAGCCGAGCGTGAAGCCGTGTCTGAAGCCGGGTCTCAGGCTGAGTTTGAATTCGCAAAAGCGCGTTTTTGTACCTTTGGCGTAACCCTGGGCGCCAGCCCCAGTTAGCATCGCGGCACTTCTAGAGCGCCCTTTTATGGCGTTCTTTGCCACTTCACTTGCAGGAGACCCTGATGAACAGCACCATCCGCACCGAGTCGATTGAAAGAAGCGAACGCCCCTGGGGCTGGTACGAGACGGTGTCTGAAGTGGCGGGCAACAAGGTCAAGCGCATCCGCGTACACCCCGGCCAGCAACTGAGCCTGCAAAAGCACGCCCAGCGCGCCGAGCACTGGGTGGTGGTGCAAGGCACGGCCCGCATCACGCTGGACGACCGGCAGTTCGACCTCACGCCCGGGCAGGCATGCGACATCGCCGTGGGTCAGGTGCATCGCTTGGCCAACTTGACTGACGCGCCGGTGGAGATTGTGGAAGTGCAGTTTGGCGACTACCTGGGCGAAGACGACATCGTCCGCCTGCAAGACAACTACGGACGTGCCTGACTGCACGAGATACCCATGAATTTGCCTGATATTCGTTTGGCGCCCGGCGCTGCACCCGTGGCCTGTGTGGACGTGGGCGGCACCAAGGTTGCCGTCAGCGTGGCCGATGCGCGCGGCATCCTGGGCCGCATCACCGAGCCCACCGCCAAGGAGGGCGAAAGCGACGCGCTCGGCCAGCAGGTGCTGCGCATGATCGGGCAAAGTGCGGCGGCGGCAGGCCTGGACTTGGCGCAGATCGGCGCCGTAGGCGTGTCGTCTTGCGGGCCTTTTGTGCTGAATAACGGACTGGTGGAACTGGCCGCGCCCAACATCTGCGGCGGCTTGGCCGGCGAGGCGCGCGGCCTGCCCAACCGCTGGATGAGCGCCGTGCTCGAAGCCCCGCTGCGCGCAGCCTTCAAATCGGTGCGCGTGACCAACGACGGCATTGGCGCGCTGGAGGCAGAGCGCCGCTGGGGCGCGTTGCAAGGCTTTGACCATTGCGCCTACGTGACCTGGAGCACCGGCATTGGCATGGGCTTGTGCGTGGACGGCCGCGTGCTGCACGGCAAGAACGCCAACGCCGGCCACGCCGGCCATATTTTTGTGAGCGACAACAGCGACGCCATCTGCGGCTGCGGCAATGTCGGCGATGTCGAGGCGCTGATTGGCGGCAATGCCGTGCCGCGGCGTTTTGGTGCGCAAGGCTTTATGGACGCGGCCATGTTGCTGGACGCTGCCAAGGCCGGCCAGCCCGAGGCGCTGGCGATTGTGGACGAGCTGTGCCGCATCATGGGCCGCACGCTGTTCAGTCTGGTCGCCACGCTGGACTTGCAGGCCATCAGCCTGGGCGGCAGTGTGTTCTGGCATCACCGCGACTTCTTGCTGCCGCGCCTGGCCCCGCATGTGCACGGCCATCTGCCGGCGCTGACTGCCGGCGTCAAGCTCCTGCCCGCCGGTCTGGGCGACAAAGTGGGCGACTACGCCGCGCTGGCCTTGGTGGTCTGAAGCGCTGCGCCTGACAGCCTCAAGCCCTGGCTGCCGCCAGCGCCTGCGGCCCGTGTTGCAGCGCGTTCAAAAAGCGCTCGCGCCACCAATGCACGTCTTGCTCGCGAATGCAGCGCAGCAAGTCCTGATGCCTGGCCTGCCGCTCTTCTAGCGGCATGTGCAGCGCCCGCTGAAAGGCCTCGGCCGTGCCCGGAATGTCATAGGGATTGACCAGCAAAGCCTGGCGTAATTGCTCGGCCGCGCCGGCAAAGCGGGACAGCACCAGCACGCCGGGGTCGGCCGGGTCTTGCGCAGCAATGAACTCCTTGGCCACCAGATTCATGCCGTCGCGCAGCGGCGTCACCAGCGCCACACGCGCCACGCGGTACAGGCCGGGCAAGCGGCGACGCGACACATTGCGGTGGATGTAGCGCACCGGCATCCAGTCCAGCTCGCCGTGGTCACCGTTGATGCCGCCGCACAGGCTTTCAAGCTCAGCGCGCAAGTCGTTGTAGCTGTTGATGGATTCGCGGCTGGGTGATGCGATCTGGATCAGCGTGGCGCTGCGCCGGTTTTCCGGATGCGTCTTGAGCAACTGCCGGAATGATTTGAGGCGCTGCGGCAGCCCTTTGGAATAGTCCAGCCGCTCAACGCCCAGCAGCAAGCGCCGACGCGAATACTCATGCTTCATGCGCGTATACATGTCGTGGCCTTCACGCGCATGCGTGAGGGCTGCGAACTCGTCCACGTCAATGCCGATGGGAAAGGCGCCGGCTTGCAGCGTGCGGTCAAACGCGCGGAACATGCCGTCGCCCAGCACCTCGGCGCCCACCTCGGCCACGGCGTAACGCGAAAAATGGCGCAGGTCGTCTTGCGTTTGAAAGCCCACCAGGTCGTAGGAAAAAAAGCAGCGCAGCAGCCATTCTTGCTGCGGCACGGCCGCAAAGATCAATTGCGGCGGCATGGGGATGTGCAAGAAGAACCCGATGCGCTGCGTGCAGCCCTGCGCCCGCAATTCGAGCGCCAGCGGAATCAGGTGGTAGTCGTGCACCCAGATGATGTCGTCCGGGCGCAGCAGTTTTTTGAGCTGCCTCGCAAAGCGCTGGTTCACGCGCTTGTAGCCGGCCACGTAGCCTTTTTCAAAGTCGGCCAGGTCCAGCCGGTAATGGAACACGGGCCACAGCACGCCGTTGCTGTAGCCCAGGTAGTAGCTGTCGTGGTCGGCTTGTGACAAGTCCACCGTGGCCAGCGTGACTTCGCCGGCGTGATGGATATGCAATGGGCCATCATGGTTTTCGCCATGCCCCGCGCTGCCGGCTTCGGCAATGTTGCCGCTCCAGCCAAACCACAGGCCGCCGCTTTGCGTCAGCGCCTGGCCCAGCGCCACGGCCAGGCCACCGGCCGCGGTCTTGCGCGGGTCGGCCAGGCGGTTGGAGACAACAACGAGGCGGCCCATCAGATCACCGTGTCCCACTGCACTGACAAACGCACTGCCGCGTTGATGATGCCGACCATGGAATACGTCTGCGGGAAGTTGCCCCACATGGTGCCGCTTTGCGGATGGGTGTCTTCAGACAGCAAACCCACATGGTTGCGCGCAGCCAGCATCGTTTCAAAAATTGCCCGCGCTTCGGCCTTGCGGCCGGTGCGCGCCAGCGCATCAATGCGCCAGAAGGTGCAGATGTTGAAGGCCGTTTCAGGCCGGCCAAAGTCGTCCGGCGCTTCGTAGCGGCGCATGTAGGGGCCGTCGCACAAATGCTTTTCAAGCGCGGCCAAGGTCGCCACAAAGCGCGGGTCCAGCGGGTCAATGAAGCCGACCTCGATCATCAGCAAGGCGCTGGCGTCCAGGTCGCGGCCGCCAAAGCTTTCGGCAAAAGCCTGGCGCTCCTGGCTCCAGGCCGCAGACAAGATATGGTCGCGCATGCGGCAGGCGTGTTCTTCCCAGTAAGCCGCGCGGCCGGGCAAGCCTAACTTGGACCCGATCTTGGCCAGTCGGTCACACGCCGCCCAGCACATCAGCGCCGACGACGTGTGCACACGCGATCTGGTGCGCAGCTCCCACATGCCGGCGTCGGGCTTGTCATACGTGGCGCGGGCTTGCTCGCCCACGGCTTCAAGCTGCGCAAATTCAGACAGGCCGGCCGGCTGCATCAGGCGCTTGTCATGAAAGGCTTGCGCCGCGCCCAGCACCACGTTGCCATACACGTCGTGCTGAAAATGTTCTTGCGCCTGGTTACCCACGCGCACCGGCCCCATGCCGCGGTAGCCGCTCAGGTGGCTCATCACCGACTCGGGCAAGTCCTGCTCCAGCCCGATGCCAAAGAGCGGCTGGATATGCCCGCCCTTGGCCTGCACCACCACGTTAAAAAGCCAGCGCACATAGTCTTCCATGGTGCCGACTTCAGACAAACTGTTGAGCGCCCGCACGACAAAAAAAGCATCGCGCAGCCAGCAAAAGCGGTAGTCCCAGTTGCGCTGGCTGGCCGGCGCTTCGGGGATGCTGGTGGTCATGGCCGCGACGATGGCGCCTGTGTCTTCAAAGAGCGAGAGCTTGAGCGTGATGGCCGCGCGAATCACGGCCTCTTGCCACTCCAGCGGGATGTGCAGGCGCTGGCTCCACTTGCGCCAATAGGCCAGCGTTTCCTGCTCCAGGTGGCGGGCCGTGTCGGCAATGCCTTCGGTCAGGGTTTCATCAGGGCCGAGCAAAAAGTTGTGCTCGCGCGTGAGCAAAAAAGGCGTGCGCGCCAGCA
>CAZNQE010000055.1:0-19205 GCA_964575005.1 uncultured Polaromonas sp.
CAGAGGACTCATAATCCTTTGGTCGTCAGTTCAAGTCTGACACGCCCTACCATTTCTCCTCGCGCTAAGGCTCAGCGTACCTGCAACCGGTTGATGTACTCGACCAACGCCAGGATGCGCGAACGCACCAAGGCTTCCGGGTCATAGGGTGTGTCCATGTAGTATTCGGCGTCTCGGATCCGGTATTCCCGGCCCCACACGGGCATGTCACGAGATCCATGGGCGGCCACGCCTGCGCCTTCGATGACTTCGTAAAGTCGGTTCATCGGAAAGACGCCCTGGTTTTTTTGCACCAGCAAAGTCAGGTCGGGCGGACTGCGGCGCAGCAACTCCTGCAAGGGGCCGTTTCCTTTGCCCGATACGCCGTGGCAACTCGCACAATTGGCCTCAAACTCGCGCTTACCAAAGTCGGTGGCTCTTTGCGGTGGAGCAGCGACTTGGGCCAAGGCTGTGCCACCGACCAAGGCAGCGGCCAAGGCCATTGAAAAGCGAAGGGTTAAGCGCATGAAGTGCTCCTGAGTTGAACGATGTATTCATCATGCGTATCGCCTCTGGCGCGGTCGATCAGCCTGCTACACCGCTTGATGCAGGTAAAGGCTCACGTCGAGCATCGGAGCGCGCTCGAAAGGAATCCTCGTTGAATCTTTCGTGAGGGCAGGAAAAATCTAGGCTATAATTTGAGGCTCAGCGGCTGTAGCTCAGTTGGATAGAGTACTTGGCTACGAACCAAGGGGTCGTGGGTTCAATTCCTGCCAGCCGCACCAAACGGATGCCCTAGAACAGCAATGTTCTAGGGCTTTTTCGTTTCTGCTGATCAGGCGCTTAGAGCATAAAAAAAAGGCCGCACCTTGTGGGTGCGACCTTTTCAGCTTGCAACCGGCGAGTGAGCCGGTCGTCAAATTTCAAATCAATCGTACAGAACAGCAGCGATCTTTGGATCTTTCATGTTGTTCTTGTCGTAGTAGTAAAAGCCGGTGTCGATGATCTTGGGCAGCTTCTCGCCTTTGAGGGCCTTGACTGCTGCTTCCACCGTTTTGTAACCGATGCCCACAGGATTTTGCGTGATCGCGCCAGCCATGGTGCCGTCGTTGATCATGTCTTTTTGGGCTTTGCCAGAGTCAAAACCAATTAGCACGACGCCGGCTTTCTTGGCTTCTTTCAGGCCTTTGCCCGCGCCAATGGCCGATCCTTCGTTGGTGCCGAAGATGCCCTTGAGCTTAGGGTTGGACTGCAAGAGAGCCTTGGCAATCTCAGCTGACTTCAAGTGGTCGCCGCCGCCGTACTGGATGCTCACGACTTTGATCTTGGGGTACTTGGCTTTGATCTGGTTGACGAAACCGTCGCGGCGGCCGGTGCCGGTGGTGCTGGTCTGGTCGTGGCCAATGACGGCGACTTCGCCTTCGTTGCCGATCAGGGCGGCCATCTTGTCGGCGGCGAGCGCTGCAGCAGCTTTGCTGTCAGTCTGGGCGGTGGTCAAGACGATGTCACTGTCCACGCCGGAGTCAAAAGCGATGACCGGGATCTTGGCGGCCTGTGCTTTTTTCAGCAGGGGAATCGCAGCCTTGCTGTCCAGGGCTGCAAAGCCGATGGCCTTGGGGTTCTTGGCCATGGCAGCCGACAGCATGTCGATCTGCTTGTCTACTTGCTGCTCGGTCTCTGGGCCTTCAAACGTGACCTTGACCTTGTAGTCCTTGGCGGCTTGGTCGGCGCCTTGCTTCACGGCTTGCCAGAACTGGTGCTGGAAGCCTTTGGAGATCATGGGGATATAGATCTCTTGCTGCTGGGCAGCGGAAATATTGGCAAAGCCAGCCAAGGCCAGGCCAGCGGTCAAGGCGAGAAGTTTTCTTTTTGCGTTCATGGGTTTGTCTCCAGTGAGTTGCTTGTGGTTGCGGTTGAAAAATCAGAAAGGCAGGACAGGGGAAAGCAGATGGCCGATGGGAGTGTCTCCTTTTTTTACTTTTTGTTGCGCCTGAGGTTATCTGTATAGACAGCCAGGATGATGATGAGGCCTGTGAGCACCATCTGCCATTCCTGCGCCACCGACATGATGCGCAAGCCATTGATCAGCACGCTCATGATGAACGCACCAATCAGCGTGCCCAAAATGGTACCGACGCCGCCGCTGAGCGAGGTGCCGCCAATGACCACGGCAGCGATCGCGTCGAGCTCGTAGCCCTGGCCCAGCGCAGGTTGGGCGGAATTCAGGCGCGAGGCAATCAACAGGCCAGCGACGCCGCACAGTGCTCCGCTGAAGGCGTAAATGATGACTTTCCAGCGGTCCACGTTCACGCCGGACAGGCGCACGGCTTCTTCATTGCTGCCCAAGGCGAAGGTGTAGCGGCCCAGGGCGGTTTTGTTCAGCACCACGGCGCACAACGCGGCCACCAAGAACATGATCAGCACGCCGTTGGGAATGGGCAGGGAGGGGAACAGATCGCCAATCAGGGAACCAAGTGCAATCTGGTCGAAACCCGCCACGTCGCTGAAGTAGATGGGGCGTGTGTCCGTGATGATGAGGGACACGCCCTTGAGCAGCATCATCATGCCCAGCGTGGCAATGAACGGTGGCACTTTGAGTTTGGTGATCGCCAGGCCCGAGACGCAGCCCGACAGGGCGCCCATGACCAGCGCGCCCAGAACACCCAGGGGCAGTGGCAAGCCCAGGTTGACCATGAAGACGCCGGCCATCACGGCGCAAAACGTCATCAAGACGCCGACGGATAAGTCAATGCCCGAGGTGATGATGATGAAAGTGCTGGCAATGGCCAACACGCCAATGACCGTGGTGGACTGCAAGATGCCGATGATGTTGTCTTGCGTCATGAAGGCATCGGGCTTGAGCGCGGTGAACACGGCGATCAATACGAGCAAGCTGGCAAAGGCCAGCATTTTTTGCTTGGCTTGTCCGCCTGTCAGGCGAGCCAGCCAGGACGGCCGGGACGTGGTGGCGGCGGTCTCCGGCGCAAGGGGTGCGGATGGGAAAGAGGGCGAGCTTGGTTTCATGATCTTGATTTCAGTGCAGCGCGCGAGCGGTGCTGACAGAGGTTTCTCGCTGCGTGGCCAGCGCCATCAGGCTTTCCTGGGTGGCCACGTCGCCAGCCACTTCTCCGGTGATGCGGCCTTCGCACATCACCAGCACGCGGTGGCTCAGGTGCAGCACTTCAGGCAATTCAGACGAGATGACGACGATGGCCCGGCCTTGCGCGGCCAAGTCGTTGAGCAGCCTGTAAATCTCGCTCTTGGCGCCCACGTCAATGCCGCGGGTGGGTTCGTCAAAGAACAGGATCTCGCAGTCCTGCACCAGCCATTTGGCAATCACCACTTTTTGCTGATTGCCGCCGGAGAGCAGGCGTGCGGTCTGGGTCAGCGAGGGCGTTTTGATGCGCAGCTTCTTGACCATTTCATCTGAAATGCGGTGGATCGCGGCGCGGTTCAAAAACATGCCCCACTTCAACCAGCGCGACAGGCTGGGCAGGGTGATGTTGGACGCGACGTCCATCCCCGTGGCCAAGCCGAAATTCTTGCGGTCTTCAGACAGGTAGCCGATGCCGGCGCGCACGGCGTCTTCAGGCGAATCAAGTTTGATCTTCTGGCCACGCACATGCACTTCGCCGGCTTCAATCGGGTCAGCGCCAAACACGGCGCGCGCCACTTCGGTGCGGCCGGCGCCCATCAGGCCGGCAAAGCCCAGGATTTCGCCGCGGCGGATGGTAAAGCTCACGTCGCGGATGGTGCGGCCGCGGGTCAGGCCGCGCACATCCAGCAGCACTTCGTTGGCCGAGGTGTCAGGAATGTGCTTTTCGCTGTGCTCCAGGTTGCGCCCGACCATCATGGCGATCACTTCGGCCATGGGCGTTGCCGCGGGCACAGTGTCCACATAAGTTCCGTCGCGCATAACGGTGATGCGGTCGGCAATGCGCTGAATCTCATCCATCTTGTGCGAGATGTAGACGATGCCCACGCCCTCACTTTTGAGTTGGCGGATGATGCGAAACAACTCTTCGATCTCAAGGTTATTCAGGGCCGCGGTCGGCTCGTCCATGATCAGGACGCGGGATTTGAATGACAGCGCCTTGGCGATTTCCACCATCTGCTGGCGTGCCACGGTCAACTCGCCAATCAAGGTGGTGGGATCCAGGGCCAGGTTCATGCGGTCAAACAGGGTCTGGGCATCGCGGTTGAGCTGGTCATCGTCCAGCAGCAGGCCCATGGCCTTGCGCGGCTCGCGGCCTAGAAAAATGTTCTGAGCTGCGCTCATGTGGCTCATCAGGTGCAGTTCCTGGTGAATGATGCCAATGGCCAGCGACTGGGCGTGCGCCGGGCTTTGAATGTCGACGGGCTCACCGTTGAGCAGCACTTCGCCGCTGTCCTTGCGGTAAACGCCTGCCAGGATTTTCATGAGCGTGGACTTGCCTGCGCCGTTTTCGCCCATCAGGGCATGCACTTCTCCAGCGTGGAGGTCGAAGCGCACACGATCCAGCGCCTTGACACCTGGAAAGGATTTGCTGAGATTCCGCGCGGAAATGAGGGCCGGCACACCAGTCACGCAAGCATCCTTATTAAATAAGACAATTTGAATTAAGAACTCAGAGCCGAGATGATAGTCGGGGATGCGGGCGGCCTTTCTTAGTGATTTCCCTTGCCCAAACAGCTTTGAAACCCGGACTGCTATCCTGTGGATTTACGCCTGCCATGAGCAAAGCCTTTACCAAAGAGACCGAGCCGGACGACGAAGAGGCGGCGCTGCCAGCTTTGCCGGCGGGCAGCAAGAATTACATGACGCCAGCCGGCTACGCCCGGCTCAAAGCTGAACTGCTGGACTTGATTGACACCGAAAGGCCCAAGGTGGTCGACATCGTTCACTGGGCGGCCAGCAACGGTGACCGTTCTGAAAACGGTGACTACATTTACGGCAAAAAGCGCTTGCGGGAGATCGACAGGCGCATCCGTTTTCTGACTCAGCGCCTGGAAAAAGCCGAGATCACTGACCCGACCGTGCATCACGGTCGTGATCAGGTGTTCTTTGGAGCCACGGTTCTCTATGTGGTGGACGGGCAAACCGAGCGCACGGTCACCATCATGGGCATTGACGAGGCGGACACCGGTGCCGGGCAGGTGAGCTGGGTTTCACCCGTGGCGCGCACCTTGCTCAAGGCGCGTGTGGGCGATGAAGTCCAGTTGGTGACGCCGCAGGGTGTGCAGACCCTGGAGGTTCTCAAAGTGGACTATCCCCGCCCCGCCTGACGTAACTTCGTCCGGCAAGCCGGCCTGTCAAGCGCTTGGCTTGATGCGCTGCACCCGCAGCACAGAGGTGGTGCGGCGCACGCTGCGCATGACGGCCGCCAAATGCACCCGGTCTCGCACCAGCACCCCAAAGCGCAGGTCGGTGGCGTCTTGAGCGGTTTCCTGCTCCATGTCCACGTGCGTGATGTCTGCCTCGGCCGCAGCCAGTGCCGCCGCCACCCGGGCCAGCACGCTCTTGCCGTTGGCCACCGTGACAAGCAAGGCGACGTCGAAACTCCGTACCGGCTCGTCCGACCAATCGACAGCGATGAAACGTTCGCTGTCGCGGTGGGCCAGGCGCTTGGCCACAGAGCAGTCGTCGGTGTGCACCACCAAGCCCTCGCCGCGCCCCAGGTAGCCCATGATGCCGTCGCCCGGAATCGGCTTGCAGCAGCGCGCAAACTGGACAGACGTGCCTTCACTTCCGTCCAGCAGCAGGGCGCCTTGCGAGACGGATTCGTGCGCGGTGTAGCGCTCGCGGCTCATCAGCAGCGCGTCGGGCTTTTCGCCTGTTTCACCCAGCAGTCCCACGATGCGCTTGGCCACGATGCTGGCAATGCGCCTGCCCAGGCCGATGTCGGTGAGGAGATCGCTGCGCGAGCGGTTGCCGCTGAAGCGCAGAATTTTTTCCCACAAACTGCGGTGAGCATCGTTGTTATGGTCGTCATCGGGCAGCCTGTCGATGCCTTCAGCACGCAGCGCCTGAGCCAGCATCTTTTCCCCCAGGTCTTGCGACTCGGTAAGCGCCATGGTTTTGAGGTGATGCCGAATCTTGGATCGTGCGCGGCCCGTGCGCACAAAGCCCAGCCATGCCGGGTTGGGCGTGGACGCAGTTGCGGTCACGATCTCGATCACGTCGCCGTTGTGCAGCTCGGTGCGCAGCGGAACTTGTTCCCCATTGACCTTGGCCGCCACCGCACGGTGGCCCACATCGCTGTGAATCGCGTAGGCAAAGTCCACCAAGGTCGCACCGCGCGGCATGGCCATGATCTGGCTCTTGGGCGTGAACACATACACCGCATCAGGGAATAGGTCGATCTTGACGTGGTCCCAGAACTCGGCGGCGTCACGCGTTTCGTGTTGAATGTCCAGCAGCGACTGCAGCCACTGCGCACCCAGCCGCGCAGAGGTGTCGCTTTCCGGGTCGGTCGCCTTGTACAGCCAATGCGCCGCGACACCCGATTCGGCCACCACATGCATGGCTTCGGTGCGCATCTGGAACTCGATGTTGGTGCCAAACGGCCCGATCAACGTGGTGTGCAGGGATTGGTAACCGTTGACCTTCGGAATCGCGATGTAGTCCTTGAAGCGGCCGGGCATGGGCTTGTAGAGCTGGTGCAGCACACCCATGGCGGTGTAACAGGCCGTCAGGCCGCCCACGATGACGCGAAAGCCGTAAATGTCAGTGACCTGCGCGAAGGAAAGATGCTTTTCATCCATCTTGCGGTAGATGGAGTAAAGCGTCTTCTCCCGCCCTTGCAGGCTGACCTGGATGCCGGCTGACGTGAAGGCGCTCTCGACTTCAGTTTGCACCCGTTTGATGACGTCGCGCCGGCGCCCACGTGCCCGGGCCAGCGCCTTGGACAGCGTGGCATAGCGCCACGGGTGCAGGTGCTGAAACGACAGATCTTGCAGCTCGCGGTAGGTCGTGTTCAGGCCCAGGCGGTGCGCGATGGGCGCATAAATGTCCAGGGTTTCGCTCGAGATGCGGGCCCACTTGGCGCGCGGCACATCTCCCAGCGTGCGCATGTTGTGCGTGCGATCGGCCAGCTTGATCAGGATGACGCGCACGTCCCGCGCCATGGCCAGCAGCATCTTGCGGAAGGATTCGGCCTGGTTTTCCTCCCGGGTGTTGAACTCCAGCTTTTCCAGCTTGGTCAGCCCGTCCACCAACTCGGCCACCGAGGCGCCAAAGCGTTCAATCAGCTCTGGTTTGGTGACGCCGCAGTCTTCTATCGCGTCGTGCAGCAAGGCCGCCATCAGGGCTTGCGCGTCCAGCTTCCACTCGGCGCATTGCTGCGCCACGGCAATCGGGTGCGTGATGTAGGGTTCGCCGCTGTTGCGCAACTGGCCGAGGTGGGCTTCGTCTGCAAAGCGGTAGGCGCGCCGCACGTTCTCAACGTCTGCGGGGCTCAGGTAGTCCAGCCGCGCGGTGAGCGCCGCGAAGCTGGCCGCAGCCGCGTTGGCGGCAGCAGGGGTGGGTTTGGCCATGACAGGCGATAACAGGGCGCTCATGGCTTAAATGTATCGCGGGCAGTCAAGGGCTTGAAGTGCCCTTGGGATATGGAGGGCAAAAATTGCAGACACAAAGCAAAAAGGCACCGACTCGCGGTGCCTTTTTAGTCAAGCGTGGAAGCTTAGAGAGGAACTTTTTTCAGCATTTCCAGGCCGATCTTGCCATCGGCGATTTCGCGCAATGCCGTCACGCCGGGCTTGTTCTTGCTTTCGATCTTCGGCGCATGACCTTGGCTCAGCATGCGAGCGCGGTAGGTCGCGGCCAGCACGAGTTGGAAGCGGTTGGGGATTTTTTCCAGGCAGTCTTCAACAGTGATGCGGGCCATGAATCTCTTTCGGTAGGCAGCGCCAGGGTGGCGCTCATGAGGCAAGGGGAGCGGTCAGCTCAAGGAAAATCGTCAGGGAATGTTCAGGGCTTCGAAGGTGTCAGCCCGGGCGCGGCGCTGGGCAGAGAACTTCAGCCGCTGAGCATGCACGATGGATTTCAGGTCAAAAACCGCACGCTCAAACAACTCGTTGATTATAACGAAGTCAAATTCCCGGGCTTGTTGCATCTCCAGGGCGGCGTTCTTGAGCCGCAACTCGATGACTTCCGCGCTGTCTTCACCGCGGCGCTGCAAGCGCGAGCGCAACTCTTCCCAGCTAGGCGGCAGGATGAAGATGAGAACCGCATTGGAAAACATCTTCTTGATGTTGATGGCGCCCTGGAAGTCGATCTCCAAAATTACGTCAGCGCCGTGCTGCATGCGTTCTTCAATGGCATGGCGCGAGGTGCCATAGCGCTGGCCGTGCACGTGGGCCCATTCCACAAAAGCGTTGCGCTCGACCATGCTGTCGAACTCGGCGTTGGACAAGAAAAAGTACTCGCGCCCGTGCTTTTCCTGGCCCCGTGGTGGGCGCGTGGTGTGCGAGACCGCCGGCTGCACCCGCGAGTCGATCTCGAGCAAGGCTTTGACGAGGCTGGATTTGCCGGCGCCGCTGGGCGCTGCAACAACAAAGAGGTTTCCGGGGTAGTCCATGAGGCGTGAAGAAGAAAAAAGAAGAGGGCGCAGCAGGCTTGTGGTCGACGCTTTTTATTCGATGTTCTGGACTTGTTCGCGGATCTGCTCGATCAGCACTTTCATGTCCACCGAGATGCGCGTGAGCTCAAGCGCCGCTGATTTGGCGCCCAGGGTGTTGGCCTCGCGGTGCAGTTCCTGGATCAAAAAGTCCAGTCGCTTGCCCATCTCGCCGCCTTTGTCCAGCAGGCGGTCAATCTCGTCGAGGTGCGAGGCCAGGCGCGTGACTTCCTCGGCCACGTCAATGCGAATGGCAAAGGCCGTGGCCTCGTTCAGGGCGCGGTCTTGCGCGGCCTCGGGCAGGGTGGCGCCGTCGGTCAGGGCCATGGCTTCTTTCCAGCGGTCCAGAAAGCGGGCCTTTTGCTGCTCGACCAACTTGGGCACCAAGGGGCCGGCCTGCTCGGCCAGCGCACGCAACTGGGCTGTTCTTTCAAGCAGCATCTGCGCCAAACGCGTGCCTTCGCGCTCGCGAGCCTTGAGCAAGTCCTTGACGGCCTGCTTGGCCAGCTTGAGGACGGCGCTGGCGTGGTCGTGCGGCTTTTGGTCTTCGTTCACGGCCAGGCGCAGCACGTCGGCCACGCTCAGGCCTGCGGCCTGTGGCAACCACGACTTGATGGTGTCTTCAAAAGAGCCCAGGCGCTGCAAGGTGGCCGATGACGGCACCTGCAAATGGCTGTTGCCCGCGCTTTCAAGCCACACGCGCATCTCAACCTTGCCGCGCTTGAGCTGGGACGTCAGCAGTTCACGCAGGGCGGGTTCGGTTTGCCGAAGTTCGTCGGGCAGGCGAAAGGACAAGTCCAGAAAGCGGCTGTTGACGGAGCGGATTTCAATGCCCACGCTGGCGGTGCGCGCGGCAGCTTCATTCGGGCCATTTGCAGCACCATTGGCTGCGGGTGGATTGGACTGGGCAGCGGCGTAACCCGTCATGCTGAAAACTGGCATGGATAGCATTCAAATAAAACGGGCGGCGGCCGGGATGGCGGCTAGCTCCAAGTCGGCCTGAGTTTACTTGGCTGGCCCTTGCCGTCTGGCCGCAAGCTGCGCGCAGAAGACCTTGGCCGCTGATAATGGCCGCTTTTGCCAAAGCCCACACTTGCGTGCGGCCCCCGACACCCATGAACCAGACACCTTCGGCTCCCTTTGCCCGCTCCGCCAGCCGCCAGGCCGACCAACTGCGCCCCGTGCGCATGACCCGGCGCTACACCGTTCACGCCGAGGGCTCGGTGCTGATTGAATTTGGCGCGACCAAAGTCCTGTGTACCGCGTCGGTGGAAGAAAAAGTGCCACCGCACAAGCGCGGCAGCGGCGAAGGTTGGGTCACGGCGGAATACGGCATGCTGCCGCGCGCCACCCACACCCGCAGCGACCGCGAAGCCGCACGCGGCAAGCAGAGCGGGCGCACGCAAGAAATCCAGCGCCTTATCGGCCGGTCCATGCGCGCCGTGTTTGACCTCAAAAAGTTGGGCGAGCGCACGATCCACCTCGACTGCGACGTGCTGCAGGCCGACGGCGGCACCCGCACCGCGGCCATCACCGGCGCTTTTGTGGCCGCGCAAGACGCCGTCAACCAGTTGCTTGCCCAGGGCAAGCTCACTGAATCTCCCATCACCGACCACATTGCCGCCATCTCGGTGGGCATCGTGCAGGCCACGCCCTTGCTGGATCTGGAATACACCGAAGACGTGGGCTGCGACACCGACATGAACGTGGTGATGACGGGCGCCGGCAACTTTGTGGAAGTGCAGGGCACGGCCGAAGGCGTGGCATTTACGCGCCGTGAAATGGACGCGCTGCTGGGCTTGGCCGAGCAAGGCATTCGCGACTTGATCACGTTGCAAAAGCAGGCGCTGGCCCAGCCGTGAAGATTGTTTTGGCGTCCAACAACGCCGGCAAGCTGGCCGAGTTGCAAGCCATGCTGGCCCCCCTGGGCATGACGCTGGTGCCGCAGTCGGCCCTGGGCATCGGCGAGGCTGAAGAGCCCTTTCGCACCTTTGTTGAAAACGCGCTGGCCAAAGCGCGCCATGCTTCGGCCCACAGCCAATTGCCGGCGCTGGCCGACGACGCGGGTTTGTGCGTCAACGCCTTTGGCGGCTTGCCCGGCGTGGACACGGCTTACTACGCCACCCAGTTTGGTTACGAAAAAAGCGACGACAACAATGTGCGCGCCTTGCTGGAGCAGATGGCAGGCATCGACGACCGCCGCGCCGCGCTGGTCAGCACGCTGGTGGCTGTGCGCTCGGCAGATGACCCGGAGCCGCTGATTGCCGTGGGCCGCGTGAGCGGCGAGATCACGCGGGAGCCGCGTGGCAGCAACGGCTTTGGTTTTGACCCGATCATGTTCATTCCGGCTTTTGGCAAGACCTTTGCCGAGTTGCCGGTTGAAGTGAAAAACGCGAACAGCCATCGCGGCCAAGCCGTGCAAGCCATGATGGGTTTGATGCGCGCTCACTGGCTGAGCTAGCGCTTGATGCTCAAGCCATGATCCCGATTCATCCCCAGCCAGAGCAGGCCGCGCCCGACATCAAGGACATCCAGCACTACATGCGCGAAGGCACTTTGCGCCTGGCGGCGTTGCCGCCGCTGTCTTTGTATGTGCATCTGCCCTGGTGCCTGAAGAAGTGCCCGTATTGCGACTTCAACTCGCACGAGGCTGCCGGCGGGGCGGTGCCCGAGCAGGGCTACATCGACGCGCTGATGGCCGACCTGGAGGCCTCGCTGCCCTTGATCTGGGGCCGGCCGGTGCACAGCATCTTCATTGGCGGCGGCACGCCCAGCTTGTTTTCGCCGGCGGCCATTGATGGCTTGCTGGCCGGCATTCGCGCCCGCCTGAAGCTGGACGCGGACTGCGAGATCACGCTCGAAGCGAACCCGGGCACGTTTGAAAAGGACCGTTTCAAAGCCTTTCGCTCGGCTGGCGTCACGCGCTTGTCCGTGGGCGTGCAGAGCTTTGACGATGCGCACCTCAAAGCCCTGGGCCGCGTGCACGACCGCGCGCAAGCTATCGCCGCCGTGGAAGAAGCGGCGGCCAGCTTCGAGACTTTCAACCTGGACATCATGTATGCGCTGCCCGGCCAGACCTTGCAAGGCCTGGAAGCCGACATGCACCAGGCGCTGGCCCTGGCGCCGCCGCATCTTTCGATTTACCACCTCACCATCGAGCCCAACACTTACTTTGCCAAGTTCCCGCCGGTTGTCCCTGAAGACGACGACGCTTACGCCATGCTGGACCGCATCACAGAGATGGCGGCCGAAGCTGGCTTGGCGCGCTATGAAGTCTCGGCCTATGCACGAAGCGGCCACCGCTGCTTTCACAACCTCAATTACTGGCAGTTTGGCGACTACCTGGGCATTGGCGCCGGCGCGCACAGCAAGCTCAGCTTTGCCCATCGCGTGGTGCGGCAGGTGCGCTGGCGCGAACCCAAGCTCTATATGAGCAAGGCCTTGGCCGGCACGCCCCTGGCCCAGGAAAGCGAGGTCAGCCGCGCCGACCTGCCTTTTGAATACATGCTCAATGCCCTGCGGCTGCGCGAAGGCTTCAAGCTGCAGGACTTTGCCGAACGCACGGGGCTGTCAATGTCTGCCCTGCAATCCGGCTTGGATGAAGCCGAGCGGCGCGGATTCATCACCCGCGACTTGGCCTGGGTGCGGCCGACGGAGCGCGGTTTTGACTTCTTGAACGATGTGCAGGCCCTGTTTTTGGCGGACTGACGACTGACCGATAGCCTGCGGGGTTAGCGTCATCGTTTCAATTCATTACAAATTGTTTTTGTTAGATCTTTATGGACACGACTGCACTTTTTCTCCTGATCGGCAGCGCGGCCATCAGCTTTGGCATCGGGCGCCTGATTTCACGCTGGCGCGCCAAACGCCTGCAGGCCCGGATTCAGGCGCTTGCAGAGCAGGCGCGCGCTGAGCGAGATGCCGTGCCTTTTCAGGCCTCGCTCAACAAGAGCAAGCGCAAACGCGAGCAATCTCAGCAGCGCAAGGCACCGCGCCAAGGCTGAGCCCGCGTTAAAACCCGGCGGTGGTTTCGGCCTGGGCTTTGTACCGGGTGTCGCTTTTTGGCGGCCGGAAATTGACGAGCTTGCGGTTCGAATGCTAATATCATTGCAATCGTTTAATACGTTGTATTGATTAGGCTTTTCTTGATGGGCCTAATTTAAACCTTTTGACGTGGTTCTGCCTGCTGGGCCCAAGGATCCGTCAAGCTGAGCGCGGCTTCCTGAAGGGCGGCCGGGCCTGCCCATCGGCCTTGGCCGCGAATTAGGAGTACCTGAATGAGTGATCGCAACAACGAAGCCGGCAGCATCATGATTGGTGAGGGCGTGAGCGTCTCGGGCAAGTTCATTGTTCCGGGCCGTGCGGTCATCAATGGCTCGCTGGACGGTGAGTTGCAGGCTGAGGAGCTGCTGGTCGGTGCTCAGGGCAAGATCGTCGGCAATGTCAAAGTCCGCCGGGCCGACGTCTTCGGCGAAGTCCACGACACCTTGCTCGCGTCAGAGCATCTCATCATTCGCACCAGCGGCCGGGTCAATGGCAATGCCAGCTACGGCGAGATCGAAATCGAGCGCGGCGGTTTGGTTCAGGGGGCGGTAGTGCCCGCCCGCGGCGGTGCTGCAGACGTGCCTGCCTCACTCAAGCCGATTGAAATTCCAGTCGCAGAGAGCCCACTGCAAGCTTGACGGCAGCCATGGTTTTTGTCCATCGCGTCCGCGAGCGCTCCCGCCAGCTGCTGGGCTTGCCTCGCTCAGTTGCCGCCTTGTGGCAGCGCCAATACCATGACTCCAGGATCATCCTGGAGCAGCAGGGCGACCTGCGCTATTTTTCGGTGTCCGCCCAGCTGCAACGCAATTTGGTGCGCGGCCTGATCGTCGTTGGCGTGTCCGGTTCTTTGGCCATCGCCGTGCTGGCTGGAGCGTCCGCGCTGCTGTGGATCGGCAATGCCAAGCTGGAGCGTTCCCACAACGAGATTTATGACGCCTTGCTGGGCAGTACGGCAGATCTCATGTCCGATTCAGCTGCGCCTGTCGGTCGCGAAGAAATGCTGGCGCTGGCGCAAACCATCCGTGAGCGTGACCTCGAAATCCGCCGCTTTGTCAGCAGCTCGGCCACCACCTTGTCCTCCGACAACCTCAGCCTGAAAGCTCGTCTGGATGCCACAGGCCTGTCCGAAAAAGCCATCAAGGTCATCCACGGCAGCGCCTCAATCGGCGGCTTTAGAACCGATCAGGTGGACAGCCGCAATCCATTGCTGCGCGGCCCGCTGGCTGAAGAAATCGCTAAGAACCACTCCCTGATGGCGGTGCTCAATGCCTTGCCTGCGGCCATGCCCCTGGGTGAGTTCTTGACCACCTCGTCGTTTGGCATCCGCACGCATCCGATCACCGGGCGGCCCAAGTTCCACACCGGGATTGACCTGGTACCCAACCGAGGCGATGAAGTCCGGCCGGCCAAGCTAGGCAAGGTCGTTCTCGCACGCAGTTACCAGGACTACGGCAACACGGTCATCGTGCGGCATGAGCGCGGTATCGAAACACTTTACGGTCACTTGGCTGACTTGCGTGTGCAAGAAGGCCAAGAGGTCGATCTGCGAACCGTGCTCGGCATGGTGGGCAACACCGGCGCATCCACGGGCAAGCATCTGCATTTCGAAGTTTCCGTCGGGGGCTATCCGGTTGACCCGCAAAAAGTCATTGACACGGCCCACTATGTTCAAAAAATCAAAAACTGATCCGCAGGCCTCACCTGCAACTTCTGAGACGCCCATGACCCTCGCCACGCCCCAAGACGAAGCCCCCGTGCCCCCACGGCGCACGCCCAGCGGCGTTGCCGTCCTGGACACCCACAAGCCGACCGTCATCAGCGAAGGCTTTTCCCTGACGGGGGACATCGTGTCCGAGGGCATCTTGCACATCGAAGGCAAAACCAGCGGCACCATCAAGGCCAGCAGCATCAACGTCGGGCCGCGCGGTTACGTCGAAGGCGTGGTGGCCTGCGCGAGCTTGCACATCAAGGGCGGCTTTGCTGGCACGGCTGTGTGCGGCGAGTTGGTGATTGCGGCGTCTGCGGTGGTCAAGGGCCACATCACCTATCAGCTGCTCACCATCGGTCGCGGCGCCACCATTGAAGGTGAGTTGGTCGTCCGGTAATAACGGCTGAGCTTGCCTTTCGGCTGCGTTTGTGGACCATTTGTTCAGATGCAAACAGTAGTTGTCCCCGGGGTAAGGAAACTTGCATTCACAGCGCAGGTGACTACCATTCAGTAGTGGAAAAATTTACAGACTACTGTCAGATATATCTGAGATTCCTTAATTTGGCGCAGTCAGTGCGCCAATCTCCCGACTACCCTTTGCTCGACCTGGCTGAAGAGCGGCTCTTGGACCAGCTGGCTGCTTCTTGGTGCGTAGGCAAGCGCATCACGGTGGTCAAAGCCATGCAGATGTCACCGGACGCGTCTTCGACCACCGTCCATCGGCGTCTCAAGACCTTGCGCATCAAGGGCATGCTCGAATTGGAAATGGACGAGGACGACAACCGCGTCAAGTACATCGTGGCGACGGAGCTGTCGCGCAACTACCTGGGCAAACTCGGCGAGTCCGTGGTGCAGGCTGCGACGCCTTGAGTCCCTTTTCCTGCCTTGGCGCTGTGCGCGCTTCGGACTCGCAAGTCAATTAAATCACTGGGATCAACGCTTCAGTTCAGCTGGAGAGCGCTGAAGTGACTTGGCTGTGAGCCGTGCGCAAAATGAGGGTTGGCGGAAGCGGTGAGATTCGAACTCACGGATGTCGCAAAACATCGCCGGTTTTCAAGACCGGTGCATTCAACCACTCTGCCACGCTTCCGAGCCTGAGAGTTTAACCCGTGACCAGGGGCTGCCGAGGGGCTCTTTGATGGGTTTCGTCGCGCAGTCCCAAGTGCATCAGGCCGTACAGCGGCACGCTCCACAGCGCGCGAAAGGCCGAGCACATCCAAGCCGTGCTGAAGTCATAGCCGTCCATGATGGAGCTCTCACCGCGAAGCGCCAGACGCGGATGCGGTGCGGTGAGCTCTCGCAAATGGCGGGGTCCCCAGCTGAACTGGGCGTGCGTATACCGCACCGACGGATGCAGCGCTGCCGTGCCCACGGCCATCCAGCTCAAGGTATCGCAGAGCATTTCCGAGCCGGGCGGTGCGTGCTGGCCAAATTCGCGCAGCACATGCTCCACCTCGCAGGGCGTCAGATACATCAGCACGCCTTCGCACAGCAGCAGGACTGGCGTGCCACTGCCCCGCTCCGGCAAGCCCAGGCGCTGCCACCAGCCGGGCACGCACAAATCCACCTCAGCATGATGCAGGTGCCTGCCACCAGCCGGCAGCAGGCGGCGCCTGAGCCGCATGACCTGGGGCAGGTCAGCGTCCAGCCACTGGTTGGTGTGCGTGTCCAGCCATTGAAAATAGCAGCTCAAGCCGCAACCCAGGTTGACTCCCCAGGCCGTCGGGTGGCGCTTGAAAAAATCTTCAGCCAGGCGTCTGAACATCTGGGTGCGCGCCAAGACGCCGAACACGCTCGGCCTGTCGTTGAGGAAATGGCCGACCTGCGTCCAGGCATCCATCCGGCGCAGCAGATCATTCGCAAACGCATCGTGCACGGCGTAGCTGGGAAATAAGGTGTCTCCCAAGGCCCGCGCTGTCAAAGGGATGAGCAGCGTGGAGGGGATCTCGTCAAGCTGTGCCTTGACCGCAGGCGCGCGGGAACGGGTGTGTAAATCCATTCACCCATGATGGCGCAGGCAGCCTAGAAGATAGCCTTGAAGCGCGCACGGTCTTGTATGGCCTTGTAACGGGAGCTCTGCTGTTGGCAGCCAACCAGGCCTGAGATCAGTCCGTTTTTTTAGCCCGCCTTGAGCATGCCCCGCGTCTCAATGAAGGCAATGACCTCGGCCAGGCCAGTCTGTGTTTTGAGGTTGGTCATGACGAAGGGTTTGAGACCCTTGGCCGTGGTGCGCATGCGCACCGTGTCCGCACGCATGACTTCCAGATCAGCGCCGACGTAGGGCGCGAGGTCGGTTTTGTTGATGACGAACAAATCGCTTTTCGTGATGCCGGGTCCGCCCTTGCGCGGAATCTTTTCGCCAGCCGCCACGTCGATCACGTAAATGGTGAGGTCGCTCAGCTCGGGGCTGAAGGTCGCGGCCAGGTTGTCACCGCCGGACTCGACGAACACCACATCCGCGTCGGGGAAGTCCACCAGCATGCGGTCTATGGCTTCGAGGTTGATGGACGCGTCTTCACGAATGGCGGTGTGTGGGCAGCCGCCGGTTTCCACGCCCATGATGCGCTCGGCGTCCAGTGCGCCACTCACCGTCAAGAGGCGCTGGTCTTCCTTGGTGTAGATGTCGTTGGTGATGGCTACCAGGTCGTACTCGGCCTTCATGGCTTTGCACAACATTTCAAGCAAGGTGGTTTTGCCAGAGCCGACCGGGCCGCCAATGCCCACGCGCAGGGGCGGCAACTTTTTGCTGCGGCCGGGGATGTGGTGCAGGGCGCTGGAGGTGTTCGTGTTCATGGAGGTCAATCAGTGTGAAATTTCGCGCAGGTTCAAGAGCAAAAACTCAAGAGCGAAAAAGCCGCGAGTACTGCGTTTCATGCCGGGCCGACAAGATGGCCAGCATGGGGGAGAAAGCTTGTCTTTGCCCGGCAGGCAGGCTGAGTGCATGGGCCACTGCTGGTGGAATCTCGCGCGCCAGCCGAGCCAGCACGCGCTGGCCTGCGCTTTGCCCCAAGGGCACGGCTTTCAGTGCGGCTTGCATCATGTTTTCAGCCCAGCCAAAGACATAGGCCAGCAGCGCGTCTTGCACGCTGGCGGTGGTGGGCGACACGGCCAGGGCGAAGGCGATGGGGTAGGTGGGCGGCAGGGCGGCGCAGGCTGCAAGGTGGGCGCTGGACATGCCGTCGTGGTTGCGCAGCCATTCAAGCAGCGACTTGCCCATCTGCTCGGTCTGCAGGCGCTGCTCGCTGGTCTCTCGCGTGTGCAGTACCCAGTCGTTGAGTTGCCGCACCGCTGCCAGGTCATGGTTGCGCCACGCGTTCAGCGCCTCGGCCAGCACGGGCAAATCAGCACGCGCCAGGCTCAGTTGCAGTTGCGCGCTCAGCCAGTCGGCAGCAGCTGCCTCGCTGTCCAGGCCAGCCCATTCCACGGCAGCTTCCAGTCCCTCGGAGTATGAAAAACCGCCCACGGGCAGGGCCGGGGAGGCCAGCCACATGAGTTGCAGCAGGCTGCTGGCGCTTGCCGACGCTGCCGCTTCAAGTGGCTCAACTGTCTCAGCTTCCACGTGAGCCGATCGGATCAATTCGCCGCATTGCGTGGCGGTCTGCTGGCGTGAAACTGCACGGGCACTGCAGCACGGCCGTGGTCATGGTCGTGTCCGTGCGATGGGCCGTGCTCATGTTTGCAGTCAGGTCCATGCACATGCGCGGGAGCTGGCGTGAGCTTAGCTTCGGTGGGCGATGGCTCATGCGCATGGCCATGCGAATGCCCGGCGTGCTCGCCATGCGAAGCATGGCTGCCCGCGCTGTACGCCCCACCTTCAGGCTCAAAGGCTTCATCGACAGCCACCACATCCAGGTGCATGGCGCGCAGCATGTCGGCCAGCACATGGTCGGGCTCGATCTTCAAGTGATCGGGCTTGAGCTCAATAGGCACATGCCGGTTACCCAGGTGGTAGGCCGCACGCGTGAGGTCAAAGGGCGACCCGTGTGTTTTGCAGGCTGTGATGCGCAGCACGGCTTGCGGCGCAGCCAGCACCTTGACCATCGATCCGTCTTCAGCCACCAGCACGTCGCCACCGCGCAGCACGGTGCCGCGCGGCAAAAAAACGCCCAGGTGCCTACCAGCCGAGTCAGTCGTGTCAAAACGGCTTTTTTGCCGCACGTCCCAGTCGAGCTCGACGGTGGCGGAACGCTTGAGCAAGATGGGGGCAAGGCCACGGCCTTGAGCGATGAGTTTGGAGGCTTGGAGCATCCGGCAATTAAAACAAAAAGTAGCGCTGCGCCATGGGCAGGCTCTTGGCGGCCTCACAGGTCAGCAACTGGCCGTCGGCGCGCACGGCGTAGGTTTGCGGGTCAATCTCCATGCTGGGCAGATAGTGGTTGTGCACCATGTGCTGCTTGCGCACCTGCCGGATGTCTTTGACTGCTGTGACGTTCTTGCTCAAGCCAAAGCCTTCTTTCACGCCCGCGGCCATGCCCGCCTTGGACACAAAGGTCAGCGAGCCCCTGGCCACCGCGCCGCCAAAGCCGCCAAACATCGGCCGGTAATGCACAGGCTGCGGCGTGGGGATGGACGCGTTCGGGTCGCCCATCGCGGCCAGCGCAATGAAACCGCCCTTGATCAAGGTCGAAGGCTTGACGCCAAAAAACGCGGGTCGCCAGACCACGAGGTCGGCCCACTTGCCGATTTCAATCGAGCCGACTTCATGCGAAATGCCGTGTGCAATCGCCGGGTTGATCGTGTACTTGCTGATGTAGCGCTTGACGCGGAAGTTGTCATTGCGCTCGCCGTCGCCGGGCAAGGCGCCGCGCTGCTGCTTCATCTTATGCGCGGTCTGCCAGGTGCGAATGATGACTTCACCCACGCGGCCCATGGCCTGG
>CAZNQE010000056.1:0-18986 GCA_964575005.1 uncultured Polaromonas sp.
CGCATGGGGCTGTCGCGCAGTTTTCAGATCACCAACATATTCCCCAAGCTCAGTGTTTTTGAAAACCTGCGCTGCGGCGTGCTTTGGAGCCTGGGCTACAAGTACACCTTCTTGAAGTTCCTCGCTGACCTCGACGACGCGAACGAACGCGCCGATGAATTGATGGAGATGATCAAGCTCGACAAAAAGCGCGACGTGCTGGCCATGAACCTCACCTACGCCGAGCAGCGCGCGCTAGAGATCGGCATCACGATTGCGGGCGGTGCCAAAGTGATCTTGCTGGACGAACCCACCGCCGGTATGAGCCGGAGTGAGACCAGCCGCTTCATCAAACTCATCAAAGAAGTGACCGTGGGCAAGACGCTGCTGACGGTGGAGCATGACATGGGCGTGGTGTTTGGCTTGGCCGACAAAATCGCCGTGGTGGTGTACGGCGAGGTGCTGGCCTACGACGTGCCTGAAGCCGTGCGCGCCAACGCCCGCGTGCAAGAGGCTTATCTGGGTTCCCATGTTGCCGACGCGCAGGCAGGACACTGAGATGAACACCGCTGAAACACTGCCAGAACCGCTGCTCAAGATCGACAAGCTGCACGCCTACTACGGCAAAAGCCACGTGCTGCATGGCGTGGAGTTTGAAGTGGCCAAGGGCGAGATCGTCGCTTTGCTGGGCCGCAACGGCTCAGGTCGCTCCACCACGGCCAAGGCCATCATGGGGTTGGTGGACTGTGACGGCGCGATCACCTGGAAGGGCCAACCCATCACTGGAAAGAAGGCCTATCAGGTGGCGCACCTGGGTATCGGCTATGTGCCTGAAAACCGCGATATTTTTCCCACGCTCACGGTGCACCAGAACCTGATGCTGGGCCAGAAAAGTACCAAGCAGCAAGGCCGCTGGAGCTTTGAGGACATGTACCAGATGTTTCCGAGGCTGCTAGAGCGTCAGCACACCGAAGCAGGCGTGCTGTCAGGCGGCGAGCAGCAGATGCTGACGCTGTGCCGCACGCTGATGGGCGATCCGGATCTCATCATCATTGATGAGCCCACCGAGGGCCTGGCGCCCAAAATTGTCGAGTTGGTCGGGCAGTACCTGAAGACGCTCAAGTCACGCGGCATCTCGGTGCTGCTCATCGAGCAAAAGCTGACGATCGCCATGGAGATCTCTGACCGCGCGTTGGTCATGGGCCACGGCCGCATCGTTTTTCAGGGCACGCCAGACAGTTTGCGCGCCGACGCCTACACGCGCAAAGAGTGGCTTGAGGTGTAATAGAACGACCGTACTTTTTTCAGGAAAGCAAAAAATCAAATGACCGCCCACTACAAAGTTCATGGCAGCGTCGCTGTCATCACCCTGGACAACCCGCCCGTCAACGGCCTGGGCATGGCCACGCGCAAGGCCATCACTGACGGCTTGCAGCAGGCTGAGGCCGATGCAGCAGTCAAGTCCATCGTCATCACCGGGGCGGGCAAAGCGTTTTCGGGCGGCGCTGACATCAAGGAGTTCGGCACCGACAAGTCGATGGCCGAGCCGAATTTGCACAGCGTGATCCTTGCTGTTGAAAACTCGCCCAAGCCGGTGGTGGCCGCGATTCACAGTGTGTGCATGGGCGGCGGTCTGGAGTTGGCGCTGGGTTGCCACTACCGCATTGCTGCACCGGGTTGCAGCGTGGCATTGCCTGAAGTCAAACTGGGCCTCTTGCCCGGCGCAGGCGGCACGCAGCGCCTGCCGCGCGCCCTGGGTGTGGAGCCGGCGCTCAGCATGATCGTGAGTGGCGAAGCCGTCAAGAGCGAAATGCTTGCCCAAATCCCTGGTCAAAAACTCTTTGACAAGCTGGCTGCGTCCGCCGAATCACTTGCTCAAGAAGCCCTGGCCTTCGCGCAAGAAGTGGCTGATGCACGACCCTTGCCGCTGGTGCGCAACCTGCCTTGCAAGCACCCTCAGGGCGATGCTTACTTTCAGTTTGCCCGCAACATGGTCAAGGGCATGGCCAAAGGCTACCCCGCGCCGCTGAAATGCCTGGAGGCCGTACAGGCGGCCACGCAAAAGAAATTCGACGACGGCATGCGCCACGAGCGCGAGTTGTTCATCAACCTGATGTGGACAACAGAGAGCCGCGCACTGCGCCACTTGTTCATGGCCGAGCGGGCCGCGTCCAAAATCGCCGATGTGCCGTCTGACACACCGCTTCGGGGCATCAAGTCCGTCGCCGTCATCGGCGCCGGCACCATGGGCGGCGGCATTGCCATGAATTTCTTGAACGCGGGCATTCCCGTCAAGATGCTTGAGATGAAGCAAGACGCGCTGGACCGCGGTACGGCCACCATGCGCAAGAACTACGAAGCGCAGGTGAAAAAAGGCAAGCTCAAGCAAGACAAGTACGAGCAGCGCATGAGCCTCTTGAGCACCACGCTGAGCTACGACGACCTGAAAGATGCGGACCTCGTGATCGAGGCTGTGTTCGAGGAGATGGGCGTCAAGGAAAAAGTCTTCAAAGAGCTGGACCGCGTAATGAAGCCCGGCGCCATCTTGGCGTCCAACACCTCCACGCTGGACGTGAACCAGATCGCAGCCTTCACGAAGCGCCCACAAGACGTGGTGGGCTTGCACTTTTTCAGCCCCGCCAACGTGATGAAGTTGCTGGAAGTCGTGCGCGGCGAAAAGACGGCCAAGGACGTCATGGCCACCGTGATGGCCGCTGCCAAGAAGATCAAAAAGACGGCCGTGGTCTCTGGCGTGTGCGACGGCTTCATTGGCAACCGCATGATCGAGCAATACGGCCGCCAGGGTGGCTTCTTGCTGGACGAAGGTTGCACCCCCGAGCAGGTGGACAAAGCCATGGAAAAGTTTGGCATGGCCATGGGGCCGTTTCGCATGGGTGACCTTGCGGGTAACGACATTGGCTGGGCGATTCGCAAGCGCCGCTACCAGGAAAAGCCAGACATGAAGTACAGCAAGACCGCTGACCTGCTGTGCGAGAAAGGCCGCTTTGGCCAAAAGACCGGCGCCGGCTGGTACGACTACGTGCCCGGCAAGCGTGACGCGATTCCGAACGCAGAGGTGGTCGCCATGATCGAGGCGCATCGCAAGTCCCTGGGCATCACACCGCGCAAGATCAGCGACGAAGAAATCGTGCAGCGCTTGGTGTACAGCCTGGTCAATGAAGCTGCGCACATTTTGGAAGAAGGCATTGCTGCCAAGGCCAGCGACATCGACATCGTCTACATCTTTGGCTACGGCTTTCCGGCTTACCGCGGCGGACCCATGTTGTATGCAGACCAGGTTGGCCTTTTCAACGTCGTGCAGAGCATGAAGCGCTTTGCGAAGAACCCGCTGGACGATGCGAAGTTCTGGCAGCCGGCTCCGCTGCTCGCTCGCTTGGCCGCCGAAGGCAAGACCTTCAACTAATCCCAAGGATCATCATGAGTAACGCAGTCATTGTTTCCACCGCCCGCACGCCCCTGGCCAAAAGCTGGAAGGGATCTTTCAACATGACGCATGGCGCGACGCTGGGCGGCCACGCTGTGGAGCACGCGATTCAGCGTGCTGGCATCGAAGCCGCTGAAGTCGATGACGTGATCATGGGTTGCGCCACGCCTGAGGGCGCGACCGGCGCCAACATTGCTCGGCAAATTGCGCTGCGCGCAGGTTGTCCTGTCACGGTGTCAGGCATGACGGTGAACCGTTTTTGCTCGTCGGGTTTGCAGACCATTTCGCTGGCTGCGCAGCGCGTGATTGCCGGCGAGGCTGACATTTATGTGGCCGGTGGCGTCGAAAGTATTTCTTGTGTGCAGCAAGAAATGAACACGCACATGCTGCAAGAAAGCTGGCTGATGAAGAACAAGCCAGAGATCTACTGGAACATGTTGCAGACGGCCGAGCAGGTGGCCAAGCGTTACGGCATCTCGCGCGAGCGCATGGACGAATACGGCGCCGGCAGCCAACAAAAAGCCAGCGCCGCGCTAGCTGCCGGCCGCTTTGATGCCGAGATCGCACCCATCAGCGTGATCGCCGGTTTTGCCGATCCGGTCATGGGCCTGAGCACCAAAAAAGTCACCGTCAGCCGCGATGAAGGCATTCGTGAAGGCACGACCAAAGAGGGCATCAGCGGCATCAAGCCGGCTGTGCCCGGTGGCGTGATTGCGGCGGGCAATGCCAGCCAATTCTCAGATGGCGGTGGCGCCGTGGTGGTCATGAACGAGTCTGTGGCTGAGCGCAAGGGTTTGAAGCCGTTGGGCCGCTTCCTCGGCTTTGCGGTGGCGGGCTGCGAGCCTGACGAAATGGGCATCGGCCCCGTCTTTGCTATCCCCAAAGTGCTGGCCAAACTCGGCCTGTCTGTGGGCGACATCGACCTGTGGGAACTGAACGAAGCCTTTGCGGTGCAAGTGCTGTACTGCGCTGACAAGCTGGGCATTCCCATGGACAAGCTCAACGTGAACGGCGGCGCGATTGCTGTGGGTCACCCTTATGGCGTGACAGGCCAGCGCCTGACGGGCCATGCCCTGATTGAAGGCAAGCGCCGCGGCGCCAAGCGCGTCTGCGTGACCATGTGCATTGGCGGCGGCATGGGCGCGGCAGGGGTGTTTGAGGTGCTCTGAGCGGGTACTTCATCCTTCAATACCGTTCGGGCTGAGCCAGGCGAAGACCTTCGACAGGCTCAGGGCGAACGGTTTTTTTCACCGAGCCACACCTTGTTCTTTGGTCAGTTGTCTTCAGAGTCCTTATGCGCCTTCGCTCCACCCTCGACTTCTTGCTGTACGACTGGCTGCGCGCGGAAACGCTGACGGCCCGCGAGCGCTTTGCAGACCATTCGCGCCAAACCTTTGACGCGGTGCTCGACACCTGCGAGCGCATTGCGCGTGAGAAATACGCGCCGTTCAATCGGCTGGTGGACACGGAGGAGCCGCGCTTTGATGGCGAAAAAGTCATCTTGCCTCGCGCCACGCATGAGGCCAGCCAGGCCTACGCGGCCTCTGGCATGCTCAGCGCGGCTCAGGATTACGAAGTCGGCGGCATGCAATTGCCCTACACGCTGGAGGCTGCGGCCAATGCGTTTTTCGCGATGGCGTCGGTCAGCATCGGCTCGGGCATGCTCACCACGGGCAATGCCAACTTGCTGATGAAGCACGGAAGCTTTGCGCAAAAAAACGTGTTCGCGCTCAACGAGTTCAACGGCCGGTTCAGCGGCACCATGTGTTTGTCTGAACCGCAAGCCGGATCGTCGCTGAGTGATGTAGCCACGCGTGCCGTGCCTGACGGCGCTGATTTTGAAAATGATCCGCTGGGTCCGCGCTTTCGCCTCAAGGGCAACAAGATGTGGATTTCGTCGGGCGAGCATGAGCTGGCGGAAAACATCGTTCATTTGGTGCTGGCAAAGATCCCGGGCCCGGACGGAAAGTTGATTCCCGGCACGCGCGGCATTTCACTTTTTATCGTGCCTAAAAAGCTGGTGGACGGAAATGGTCAGCTCACCGGCGTGCGCAACGACGTGGCCTTGGCCGGACTGAACCACAAGCTTGGCTGGCGAGGCACGACCAACACGCTGCTGAACTTTGGCGAAGGCAAGTTCCCGGTGAGCGGCGAGGCAGGCGCCATTGGCTACCTGGTAGGCAAGCCACACGAAGGCTTGCGCTGCATGTTCCACATGATGAACGAGGCCCGCATCGGCGTTGGCCTGGCTGCCACCATGCTGGGCATGGCCGGGTATGAGGCCAGCTTGGCCTATGCCAAAGACCGGCCGCAGGGCAGGGCGGTGGGCGCGGGCGGCAAGGACGCATCGCAGCCGCAGATTCGCATCATTGAGCATGCCGACGTCAAGCGCATGCTGCTGGCGCAAAAGTCGTATGCCGAAGGCGCGCTGGCGCTGGGCCTGTATTGCGCTCGGCTGGTGGACGAGCAACACACCGGCGACGCTGCTGCGGCTGACGAAGCGCGGCTGCTGCTGGAAGTGCTGACGCCGATTGCCAAGAGCTGGCCCAGCGAATGGTGCCTGGAGGCGAACTCGCTGGCGATTCAGGTGCACGGCGGTTACGGCTACACGCGTGACTTTCCGGTAGAGCAGTATTGGCGCGACAACCGCCTGAACATGATTCACGAAGGCACGCACGGCATTCAAGCGACGGACTTGCTGGGCCGCAAGGTGCTGATGGAAGGCGGCAGGGGTCTTGAGTTGCTGGCCGGACGCATTGACAAGACAGCGACGGCAGCCGCAGCAGTGCCCGCGCTTGCACAACACGCCCAAGCTTTACGTAGCGCCTGGCAGCAAGTCGAGGAGGCCACCCGCGCCGCATGGTCGAGCGGACAGCCCACCGAAGCGCTTGCCAACGCTGTGCCTTACATGCAGGCTTTCGGCCATACGGTGCTGGCCTGGATCTGGCTGGACGTTGCCTTGGCCGCAAGCTCGGCTGGCCAAGATGCAGCTCATCAAGGCCGCCTTGCCGCCGCGCAATTTTTCTTTCACTACGAACTGCCTAAGATCGGTGCTTGGTTGCAAGTGGTGTCACGCCGTGACATGACTTGCGCCCATTTACCTGAAGAGGCTTTTTGATGGCATCACTCCTGGCGCTCAAGCGCGTGCAGCAACTTGTGTGGGTCCTGATTTACGGGGGCCTGATGACCCTCGTCCTGGGCCTGTCTGTGCGGCGCACCGACGATGTGCTGGGCTGGTCGCTGGTCATTGGCGGCGGGCTCGTGGCCCTTGTCGGTGTGGTCCTGATCTTTGTGCGTGCCCGCATGAAGGTGGACTGAGCCGCAGCATTTAAGCTTTAAGACGAACAACAAACCGGAGAATCCATGGCTCGCACCGTCCAACAACTCTTTGACCTCAGCGGCAAGACCGCACTGGTCACAGGCGGCTCACGCGGCCTGGGCTTGCAGATGGCGCAAGCCCTGGGCGAAGCGGGCGCCAGAATCATCTTGTCATCCCGCAAAGCTGAAGACCTGCAAGAAGCCGCGGCCGAGCTGAAAGCTGCAGGCATTGACTGCGACTGGATTGCCGCCGATTGCGCCAAGGAAGACGAGATTCGCGGCTTGGCGGACGAAGCCATCAAGCGGCTCGGGCACGTTGATATTTTGGTGAACAACGCAGGCGCAGCCTGGGGTGCGCCGGCTGAAGATCATCCGGTCGAAGCCTGGGACAAGGTGATGAACCTGAACGTGCGCGGCTACTTTATTTTGAGCCAGCACATTGCCAAGCACAGCATGATTCCGCGCAAGAGCGGACGCATCATCAACGTCGCGTCCATCGCCGGCTTGGGTGGCAACCCGGCGGGCATGAACACCATTGCCTACAACACCTCCAAGGGTGCAGTGATCAATTTCACCCGCACGCTGGCTTGCGAGTGGGGCCCACACCAGATCACCGTGAACGCGATCTGTCCGGGCTTTTTCCCCAGCCGCATGACGGTCGGCACGCTCAAGGCTTTGGGTGAAGAAAAGCTGGCAGCGCATGCACCGCTGGGCCGACTGGGCGACGACGAAGATTTGAAAGGCCTGTGCCTGCTCTACGCCTCGGCGGCGGGCAAGCACATCACCGGCCAGTACATGGCGGTGGACGGCGGCGTGTCTGTGCGCACGGGAGGCTGACGCGTGAGCTTTGGCGTTGAAATTCCTTTTGTCTCGCACCTGGGCTTTGACCTCACGCGCTTCGAAGGCGGTGAATCGTCCATTGTTTATGCCCCCAAACCTGAGCACCTGAACTCCTTCGGCGTGACGCACGGCGGCGCCGTGATGACGCTGATGGACGTGACCATGGCGACTGCGGCGCGCAGCGTGCAGCCCGACATGGGCGTGGTCACGATCGAGATGAAAACCAGCTTCATGCAACCGGCACCAGGTGATGGCAGCGCGCTCACGGGCAAGGGCCGGCTGATTCATCGCACAGCGACCTTGGCCTTCACAGAGGCCACGCTTTACGACAGCCAAGGCAAGCCTTGCGCGCACGCCACCGGCACCTTCAAGTACGTCAAGCGGCTGGCGGTGGGCAGCCGCAGCGTGAACAGCTTGCGCACCCTTGCGGGTAGCGACTTGCCGCCCGACCAGATTTCCACCGACTGAGCCTAGTCACTGAGCCGAACAACTCCACAAGAATTTCCAAGGACACACGCCATGCCGACCAACGCACAAATCATTCTTGACAATCGCCCGCAAGGCGAAGCCGTCGCCAGCAACTTCAAGCTTGTGAGCAGCGAAACGCCGGCTTTGCAAGACGGCCAGGTGCTTGTGCGCCACCACTTTTTGAGCCTGGACCCTTATATGCGCGGCCGCATGAACGACGCGCGCAGCTATGCCGCGCCGCAGCCGCTGGGTGAAGTCATGCAAGGCGGCACTGTGGGCGAGGTGGTGGAAAGCCGCCACCCCAAGTTCCAGCCCGGCGACAAGGTGGTGGGCATGGGCGGCTGGCAGCAGTTCAGCGTGGTCGATGCCAACCAAGTTGGCGCGGTACGCAAGGTGGACACCACGCATGTGCCCCTGTCGCATTACCTGGGCGCAGTCGGCATGCCGGGCGTGACGGCTTGGTACGGCCTCGTCAAAATCATCGAGCCCAAGGCCGGCGAAACCATGGTGGTGAGTGCGGCCACGGGTGCCGTGGGCAGTGCCTTTGGCGCACTGGCCAAGGCGCGCGGCTGCCGCGTGGTGGGCATTGCCGGCGGCGCTGAAAAGTGCAAGTACGCCAAAGAAGAACTCGGCTTTGACGAGTGCATCGACTACAAACTGCACGCCGATGCCGCCTCGCTGGCCAAGGCGCTCAAGCAAGCCTGCCCGCAAGGCATTGACGGCTATTTTGAGAACGTGGGCGGCATGGTGCTGGACGCCGTGATGCTGCGCATGAACGCCTTTGGCCGCATCGCCATGTGCGGCATGATCGCCGGCTACGACGGCCAGCCGCTGCCGCTCACGCACCCGGCGCTGATCCTCGTCAATCGCCTGAAAGTGCAGGGCTTCATCGTCAGTGAGCACATGGAAGTCTGGCCTGAAGCGCTGAAAGAACTCGGCACCTTGGTAGGCACTGGCAAGTTGCGTCCGCGTGAGTCGATTGCCGAAGGCCTGGCCGCCGCGCCTGAAGCCTTCTTGGGTCTGCTCAAGGGCCGCAACTTCGGCAAGCAGCTGGTCAAGCTGATCTGAAAGGCCAAGCCATGACAGCTGTTCCTGAACTCATTCTTCACCACTACCCAACCTCGCCCTTCGCCGAAAAAGTCCGCTTGATGCTGGGCTTCAAGGGCCTGGCCTGGAAGTCCGTGATCATTCCCGTCGTGATGCCCAAGCCCGATGTGCTGGCGCTGACCGGCGGTTACCGCAAGACGCCGGTGCTGCAAATCGGCGCGGACATTTACTGCGACACCGCTTTGATTGCCGACGTGCTCGAACACATCCAGCCCACGCCTTCGCTATACCCCGAGCCGTCCAAAGGCATGGCACGCACGCTGGCGCAGTGGGCAGACAACACGCTGTTCTGGACGGCCATGGCTTACAACCTGCAACCGGCCGGCCTGGCGCAGATGTTTGCCAACACGCCGCCAGAAGCCGTCAAGGCTTTCAGAGAAGACCGCGGGGCGATGTCCAGCGGCATGATGCGGCTGCGGCCCGCCGATGCTGCTGCAGCTTACAAGTCTTATTTGCGCCGCTTGTCAGACATGCTGGACGATCGGCCTTATTTGCTGGGTGACCAGCCCTGCATCACGGACTTTGCGATGGCGCATCCGCTGTGGTTCACACAGAACCGCACGCCCGCGCTGGCCGGCATCTTGGCGCTGACGCCCGCCGTGGGCGAGTGGCTGGCGCGCATGACGGCCATCGGTCATGGGCAAATGCAAAAGTTCAGCGCCGCTGAAGCCATTGCCGTAGCTGCTGCGCATGAACCGGCCGCACTCAAAGACGATGTATTTCAAGACGAGCACGGCATTCCGCTGGGCAGCCTTGTGACCATCAGCGCCGAGACCTTCGGCCCTGAGCCAACCGAGGGCGAGTTGGTTGCCGCCACCCGCATGCATTACACGCTTCGTCGCACAGACGAACGTGCGGGCACGGTGCACGTGCACTTTCCGCGCATCGGCTATGCGCTGAAAGCCGTGACGCCGGCGTGAGTAAGCTGGCTTTGGAATGGCGTTTTTTGCCCTTTGATGCGCTGGACACGGCTGAGCTTTATGAATTGCTGCAGTTGCGCAGCGAGGTGTTTGTGGTGGAGCAAGCCTGCGCCTTTCAAGACATGGACGGCGCAGACCAGCAGGCCCTGCATTTGCTCGGCACAGACACCAGAGGCCGCTTGCAGGCCTATGCGCGCTGCATCCCGGCAGGCCTGAAATTCAAAGAAGCCAGCATTGGCCGAGTGATCACGTCCGCCGCGCTGCGCGGGCATGGCGCTGGGCATGTGCTGATGCGCGAAGCGATCGAGCGCCTGCATCAGGCCTGGGGGCTTCAAGCCATTCGCATCGGCGCCCAGTCGCGGCTGGCCGACTTTTACCGCCAACACGGCTTTGAGCCTTCGGGCCAGCCGTACATCGAAGACGGCATTCCGCACATCGAAATGCTGCGCCCCTGAATTTTCACGGCCTGATTTTTTCCCGGAGCTTTTTCATGATCACTGACTTCAAAGGCAAGACCGCTGTGTTGACGGGCGCAGGCTCCGGCTTTGGGCTGGAATGCGCTCGCATCGGGGCCAGGCTGGGCATGAAGCTCGTGTTGATTGACGTTCAGCAAGATGCGCTGGACGCGGCAAGCGGTGAGCTGCGCGAGGCTGGCGCCGAGGTCTTGGCCTTCAAACTCGACGTGGCCAACGCCGTGCAAATGGAAACTATGGCCGCCGCCGTCAAGCAACAGTTCGGCGCGCCGCATCTGGTCTTCAACAACGCAGGTGTCGGCTCGGGCGGTTTGATCTGGGAGAACACGGTCAAAGACTGGGAATGGGTGCTGGGCGTTAACGTGATGGGCGTGGTGCACGGCGTGCGCCTGTTCACCCCCATGATGCTCGATGCCGCTGCGGCAGACCCAAGCTGGCAAGGCCACATCGTCAACACCGCCAGCATGGCCGGGCTTTTGAATCCACCCAACATGGGCGTGTACAACGTCAGCAAACACGCGGTGGTGTCACTTAGCGAAACGCTTTACCAAGACTTGGCGCTCGTCACAGACCAAATCGGCGCGTCTGTGTTGTGCCCGTACTTTGTGCCCACCGGCATTGGTCACAGCCATCGCAATCGCCCGGCTGAATTGGCCGGCGCCAAGCCCACGCGCAGCCAGATGATTCAACAAGCCATGACCGGCAAGGCCGTGGAGTCTGGCAAGGTCAGCGCGGCCGATGTGGCGCAACTTGTGTTTGAGAGCGTCAGCGAAAACCGGTTTTATATCTACAGCCACCCCAAGGCGTTGGGCGCCGTACAGACACGGCTTGAAGATGTGGTGCAGGCACGCAATCCGACGGATCCGTTTGCAGACAAACCAGAACTGGGACAGCAGCTCAAGGCCGCGCTGCGCGGCGCATGAAGGCCTTTCTCAAGGCAGTTTTTGCAGGCTTCATTGCGGCTGCGGCGCTGCAAGCTGCATGGGCTGGCGAACCGGAGGCCCAATGCCCGAACGGAAAACCGGCCGACGCTGTGCTGCACGTGGGCAATGCCAAGCATTGCCTGATCATGCGGCTTCATGAGCCCGCCAACCCGGTGCCGAACGTACTTGCCGTTTTTATGCACGGCGACAACAGCGGGCGGATCGAACTGCGTGCCAACCGGGGGCCAGCCTACAACCTATCGGAAAAACTAAAGATCACCACCGTGAATCTGCAACGCCCCGGTTACCTGAGCGAGCTGGGCCGTTCTGACGGTTACAACCGCAATCAGGACGATGACTACACGCCGGGTAATGTCGAGATCATCGCCTCGGCATTGGCACACCTGCGTCAGGCTCATCCTGGCAAAAAAATACTGCTCGCCGGTCACTCTGGCGGTTCGGCTATGACAGCCTTGCTGGCTGCCCGATTTCCCTCAAGCGCTGACGCCTATATGGTGGTCGCTTGCCCCTGCGACGAGGGGCCTTGGCGGCAATGGCGACAAGTCTCAGTGGGACGCAGCGGTTATTGGCCCAACAGCCTTTCGCCGATGGCGGAAGCCGCAAAGGTGCCGGTGGCGACCCGCATTGCCTTGCTGGTGGGCAGCAAAGACGACAACACGCTCCCCAAATTCAGCGAAGCCTATGTGGCCCGCTTGCAAGCCCAGGGTGTCAAGGCACGAATGGTTTATGCGGCGGACGCAACGCACCAAACCGTGGTGCAGTCAACTGAGTTTTTTGCGCTCGCGCTTGAACTGGCGACGGAGTTGATTGCGCTTGTTGAGCCTGTGACTCAAGGGCCGCGGCCTCTTTCAGAATAAGAGCGCTCATAGGCCTGCGGCTGGCTTGGCGCCAGTCGGTCTTCCAACTCGCCGATGTATGCAGCCAGCGCATTGCCGTTTTGGTCAATGCGTGTTTCCAAATCCGCATAAAGCCGGGCCATGCGCTCGTCCAGCAACTGCGCCATGCGCGCTGTGCTGTCGGGTTTGTTGCGGCCTTCGTCCATCAGGTATTGCCGCAACTCCGTAAAGCGTGAAGCCTCGGCCCGCTCAGCCAAGTCACGCTGGGCTTGCAACTCGCGCGCGGCCTCTCGGTGCTCAGCCAAGTAGGCGCTCTCGGTGTAGGCGTTGCCCAAGATGAACAGCAGCAGCGCCGCCACCAGCACGATCAGCATCACCATGCCCAGCGGTGCCTGCACGCGTGTGTAACCCAGGTTGAGCTCGCCCACACGCGTGAACTCCGGCAAGTTGAGCGCCACAAACGCGGCCAGCAAGACGATGCCCAAGACCAGCAATAAAGAGCGAAGTCGCATGGCAAATCTCCCGAGGGCAAAGGTGAGGGCTAAGCGGAAGGCTAAGGGCTAGGTCGCTCATTTTGCGAACGGGGCGCACGCGCTGCCTGTGGGACGAAGGCGCTGGATTTCTACGCTGCAGCCTACAGCTCAGCCGCAATAAAGTAGTTCAATAGAATCACTTTGACTTAATCAAGGTAATACCTATTGGCTATTCAATGAAAACTCCAAAGCCGCCCAAATCCACTTCAATCGTCGCCCCCAGCGACCAGCAGCTCCAGGATGTGCTCAACGAGCGGGCCGAGGCCTTCAGCAAGAACTTCGCCAAATCCAGCTATGAAATGGGCGAAGCCCAAAACTTCGTACGTGAGCTCTGCGGCGTTTACGGGCTGAACTACCTTCGCTCGGTGGACTTTGAGCGCCGCGTTGCCAAAGACAGCGGCATCGGCATCAACCGCATTGACGGCTTTTTCCCCGGCACGCTCTTGGTTGAAATGAAGTCCAAGGGCAAAGACCTGGACGAAGCGTACCAGCAGGCCAAGGCCTACATCCCCAAGCTCAAGAACAAAGCCGATGTACCGCGCTACATCTTGGTCAGCGACTTTCAGAACCTGCACCTTTACGACGAAAAAGGCGAACGCGAACCGGTCAAATTCAAGCTGGCTGAGTTCAAGAGCCACGTCAATGACCTGGATTTTTTGCTCGGCTACGAGCGCTTTTACCAAGAGCGCCAAGCCGCTGCCAGCATTGAGGCGGCCCGAAGGCTGGGCGAGTTGCACGACGCCATCAAGCGCACCGGCTACCAGGGCCAGGACTTGCAAACGCTGCTGGTTCGGCTCTTGTTTTGCCTGTTTGCTGACGACACGGGTTTGTTCAACAAAGAAGGCGTCTTCAAACTGGCCGTGCAGAGTACCAACAGCGCGGGTGACGACCTGGGCAGCAAGCTGCAACGCATTTTCAGGCGGCTGGACACCAACCCGCTAGAGCCCGGCAAGGCCGGGGCCAGCGCCCAAAGGACGGACGGCAACTACGCCTATCTGCTCGACTTCCCGTACATCAACGGCGCGCTCTTTTCAGCCCGCATTGAGGACCCCGACTTTGACGCCGACTCCCGCCAGGCTCTCTTGGGCTGTTGTGACCTGGATTGGTCTGAAATCAGTCCCGACATTTTTGGCACGCTATTCCAGCACATCATGCATTGGGACGACGAAGCGGCTGAGGGCAAGAGCAAAAAGCGCCGTGACTTTGGCGCGCACTACACCAGTGAACGTAACATTCGCCGGGCCATTGACCCGCTGTTCTTGGATGCGCTGCAAGACGAGTTGCAACTGTGCAAAGGGGACGCCAAAAAGCTCAAGAGCTTTCAGACCAAGCTGTCGCACCTGAACATTTTTGACCCGGCCTGCGGCTGCGGAAATTTTCTGGTGGTGGCCTACCGCGAGCTGCGCTGGCTGGAGCAGCAAACCCTGCTGGAGCTCAACAGCATCAAGGGCGCGCAGCAAACCATTCCGCTGTGCAACGTGCACCAGTTTCACGGCATAGAGATTGACGAGACAGCGGCAGAAATCGCCGTGGTGGCCATGTGGCTGACCGACCACCAAATGAACCAGCGCTGGGCCAGCGGCTACAAGCGCATTCCCTTGGTCAGCAAGGCCAACATTCGGCGCGGCAATGCCTTGCGCACCGATTGGGAGAGCGTGAGCCCGGCCGCGCAGACGAGTTTCATCGTCGGGAATCCGCCTTTCTTGGGCTCCAAGACGCTGAGCCCCGAGCAGAGCGATGACATGAAGCTCATTCACAAGGGTGCGCCGGGCTCCGGCGTGCTCGACTACGTCACCGGTTGGTACATCAAGGCTTTCGCGCAGATCAAGACAAATCCGCAAATCAAGGCGGCGTTTGTTTCAACCAACAGCATCACCCAAGGCGAGCAAGTGGCCTTGCTTTGGAGGCCGCTGTTTGACCAAGGCCTGCACATCCACTTTGCCCATCGCACCTTCAAGTGGAGCAACGAAGGTTCGGGCGTCGCGGCGGTGCATTGCGTCATCGTCGGCTTTGGCTTGGAAAAGCCTAAAAAGTGCGACTTGTGGGATTACGGGAAGAATATTTCGGGGCGCGGAGTCGTGAGCAAGCTGCGGCGAATAAACGCCTATCTGGTCGATGCTCCAGCCGTCTTCATTTCGAACCGACGAGACCCAGTCTGCCAGGTTCCGGCATTGAATTACGGCAGTTTTGCCTTGGACGACGGCAACTTCACACTGGATAAAGAGGCGCTAGCCGAAGTACTTTCAGATGGCGACACCGCGAAAAAATACGTACGCTCTTTTCTCGGTGGCTATGAGCTACTCAACGCCGGGGAGCGCTGGTGCCTATGGCTGAAAGATACGACTAACGACCTAAGCGAACTTCGCGAGATCAACCGTCGAATTCAGGCAGTGGGTAAATGGCGATTGAAAAGTGGTCGGGCAACGACCGTCAAACTCGGGCTGACGCCAATGTTGTTCGCCGAGGTGCGTCAGCCAACAACACGCTACATCGCCATACCGACGGTCTCGTCCGAACGACGCAGCTTCGTTCCGATGGCCTTTTTGAGCGCGGACGTCATCGCATCCAACCAGCTCTACGTCCTCCCGAACGCCACTCTCTACCATTTCGGCGTTCTCAACTCCACCATGCACAACGGGTGGATGCGTTCGGTTTGCGGACGCCTTAAGAGCGACTACCGGTATTCAGCGAGCATCGTCTACAACAACTTCCCCTGGCCCACGCCCAACAAAGCTCAGGCAGCCGCCATCGAGTCAGCCGGCCAAGCCGTGCTCGACGCCCGCGCCCAACACCCCGGCAAAAGCCTGGCCTGGCTCTACAACCCGGAGACCATGCCCAAAAACCTCCAAGCCGCCCACGACCTCGTCGATGAAGCGGTGGACGAAGCCTACGGCTACGACAAAGGCAACGACGACACCAGCCGCGTGGCGTTTTTGTTTGATCTGTACGAAAAGCTCACGCAGAGCTTGATCACACAAAAAGTTCAAACGCTGCTAAGAAGGCGGGCAAAAAGCCAATTGCAGTGTCGTGATCGCGCTTGAGCTCAGCCATAAATGCCACTGAAGGGATGAGAAAATGGAAGACATGACGGCGACGGTTCACTTTTCAATCAAATACGACGGCCCGGCCCTTGCGGACCATCAAATGGACGTGCGCGAGTTGGCGCCAGCCCTGATCGCGTTGTCCAACCTCTTGGAAGAGGCCAGCAAGGCCGCCTACCCAGACTCCAGCGAAGTGCGGGTTCAGGTCAAGGGCAATTTCAAAGGCGGCTCTTTTGGCGTCGACTTCATCGCCTTGCAGAGCATCAGTCAGCAAATCGTCTCCATGCTGGGCGGTCCGACGGCTACCGCTGCCGCCAACCTATTGGGCATTTTGGGCGGCTTGGGTTTGCTCGGAGGCGCGGGGCTGATCGGACTGATCAAGTTCCTGAATGGCAAGACCCCATCGAAGATCGAAGTCCGTGGGGACAGCGAGATTTTTGAAATTCGAACCGCAGAGGAAGTTCAGACCTTCGAGGTGGACCTTCTGGCTGGCAGGCTCTACAGGAGCAGCGTCGTCAAGCAGTCCCTGGCTCGGGTGCTCAAGCCGCTTGAGCAAGAAGGCGTTGATGTATTTGCGTCCGGCATCAACGGCGTCACGCAGAACGTTGTCACCAAAGCAGACCTTCCCGCCTTCATTGAGGCGGCGCTAGAGGCCGAGGTGGTGTCAGACGTTCTTAACCCAAGTGTCTTGCTTCAAATTGAGTCTGCAGTCTTCAAAGACGGGAATAAATGGCGGCTCAACGATGGAAGCACCTCGTTCTTTGCGACCATCATTGACCCTGATTTTTTACAAAAAATTGAGTCTGGTGCTGAACGATTCGGCAAAGGAGACCTTCTGGTCGTGGACTTAAGACGTGTCCAAAGTATTACCGACACCGGCCTTAAAACCGAGCTGATCATTGAACGGGTGCTTGAACATAAAGCTCCGCTCCAAGCCACACTGCGCTTGTGAGGTGAACCGCAAGCCATCAGTCGATGGATGCGAAAATCCCGATAGTCCCAGCCGCTCTCTCCAGATAAGGGGCGAGCGGTTTCCTTTTGTATCCCCTTTCTTCCATGCAAAAAATCCTCCGTCAAATCGCCGCCGAAATCAAAGTTGGCGAGCACCAGGTCAAGGCCGCTGTTGACCTATTGGACGGTGGCGCCACCGTTCCCTTTATTGCTCGCTACCGTAAAGAAGTCACAGGCGGGCTGGACGACATTCAGTTGCGTGAACTTGAATACCGCCTGGGCTACTTGCGCGAGCTGGAAGACCGGCGAGCCACCGTGTTGGCCAGCATTGAAGAGCAGGGCAAGCTGACGCCCGAGCTGCGCGGGGCCATTGAGGCGGCTGCCACCAAGCAAGACTTGGAAGACCTGTACCTGCCCTACAAACCCAAGCGCCGCACCAAGGGCCAGATTGCCCGCGAGAACGGCATTGAGCCGCTGGCCGATGCGCTATTTGCCGACCCGAGCCTGGTGCCGCTTGACGCCGCTGCGCCCTATGTGAAACCTGAGAAAAACGAGTCAGGCGACGACTTCACGACCGTGCAAGCCGTGCTCGACGGCGTGCGCGACATCTTGAGTGAGCGCTGGGCGGAAGACGCGGCGTTGGTGCAGTCGCTGCGCGCTTGGTTGTGGAGCGACGGCCTGCTGCAGTCCAAGCTGGTGGCCGGCAAAGACGAGAACCACCCTGACCACGCCAAGTTTCGCGATTACTTTGACTACGACGAGCCGATTGGCCGCGTGCCTTCGCACCGGGCGCTGGCGGTGTTTCGTGGCCGCGCGCTGGAGATTTTGGACGCCAAGCTGGTCTTGCCCGAGATGCCTGAGCCCGGTAAACCCAGCATTGCCGAAGGCAAGATTGCGATTCATTTGGGTTGGAGCCACAAGGCGCGCCCGGCCGACGACTTGCTGCGCAAGTGTGTGGCCTGGACTTGGCGTGTGAAGTTGAGCCTTTCCATCGAGCGCGACCTGTTCACCCGCCTGCGGGAAGACGCGGAGAAGGTCGCCATCAAGGTGTTTGCCGACAACTTGCGCGACCTGCTGCTGGCCGCACCCGCCGGCCCGCGGGTGGTGATGGGCCTGGACCCCGGCATTCGCACCGGCGTAAAGGTTGCAGTGGTGGACGCCACCGGAAAGCTGGTGGACACGGCCACCGTGTTCCCGCACGAGCCGCGCAAGGACTGGGATGGCTCGCTGCACACGCTGGCCAAGCTGAGCGAAAAGCACGGCGTGAACTTGATTGCGATTGGCAACGGAACGGCCAGCCGTGAGACGGACCGGCTGGCGGCTGACCTCATCAAGCTGCTGGAGAAAAACACAGACCCTTCGACAAGCTCAGGGCGAACGGGAGAGCCAAGCTCAGTGCGTGCGGGAGAGCGTTCAGCTGGCGGTATTGAAAAGGTGGTGGTGAGCGAGGCGGGCGCCTCGGTTTACAGCGCCAGCGAATTTGCTTCTCAAGAAATGCCCGACGTGGACGTGAGCCTGCGCGGCGCGGCCAGCATTGCGCGCCGCCTGCAAGACCCGCTGGCCGAGCTGGTGAAGATTGATCCCAAATCCATCGGCGTGGGCCAGTACCAGCATGACGTGAACCAGAGCGAGTTGGCCCGCAGCCTGGACACCGTTGTCGAAGATTGCGTGAACAGCGTGGGCGTGGACCTGAACACCGCCAGCGTGCCTTTGCTGGCGCGGGTGTCGGGCTTGTCGCAAACCGTCGCTAAATCCGTCGTGCGCTGGCGCGATGCCAACGGTGCATTTGCCAGCCGAGCCGACTTGATGAAAGTCACCGGTCTGGGTGCCAAAACCTTTGAGCAAAGCGCGGGCTTCTTGCGGTTAAACAGCAGCAGCAATCCGCTCGACATGACGGGCGTTCACCCTGAAACCTACCCGGTGGTCGAGCAAATCATGGCCCACACAGGCAAGCCGGTGGCCGAGCTGATGGGCCGCGCCGACATGCTTAAAACCTTGCGGCCCGAGTTGTTCGCCAACGAAAAGTTCGGCGTTATCACGGTCAAGGACATCCTGGCCGAGCTGGAAAAACCAGGCCGCGACCCGCGCCCGGACTTCAAAGTGGCGCGCTTCAACGACGGCGTGGAAGACA
>CAZNQE010000057.1:0-17340 GCA_964575005.1 uncultured Polaromonas sp.
TGCTCTCGGGCCAGCGCTGCATGATGGATTTTTGCTTGGTGTAGAAGCGCACGCCTTCTTCACCGTAGGCGTGCATGTCGCCAAAGAGGCTTTTCTTCCAGCCACCAAAACCGTGCCAGGCCATGGGCACCGGGATTGGTACGTTGATGCCGACCATGCCGACTTGAATGCGGCGCGCGAATTCGCGGGCCACGTTGCCGTCGCGGGTGAAGCAGCTCACGCCGTTGCCAAACTCGTGGGCGTTGATGAGGTCCACGGCTTGGGCCAAGTCGGCCACGCGCAGGCAGCTCAGCACGGGGCCGAAGATTTCTTCTTTGTAGATGCGCATGTCGGGCGTGACGTTGTCAAACAGCGTGCCGCCCATCCAGAAGCCTTGCTCGCAACCGTCGCCTGCATGCGCGCCGGTAAATTTGCGACCGTCCACCAAAAGCTTGGCTCCTTCTTTTACGCCTTGGTCGATGTAGCCGGTGATGCGCTGGTGCGCGGCAGCGGTAACGATGGGGCCCATTTCAGCGTCGAGGTTGACGCCGTTTTTGATGACCAGTTGCTCGGCGCGCGCTTGCAGCTTGGGCAGCAGGCGCTCAGCCACGTCACCCACCAGAACCGCCACAGAAATCGCCATGCAACGCTCGCCGGCCGAGCCGTAACCGGCGCCAATCAGCGCGTCAACGGCCTGGTCCAGGTCGGCGTCAGGCATCACGACCATGTGGTTCTTCGCGCCGCCCAGCGCTTGCACGCGCTTGCCGTGGTGTGCGCCGGTTTCATAGATGTAGTTGGCAATCGGCGTGGAGCCGACGAAAGAAATCGCATGCACGTCGGGGTGCACCAGCAGCGCGTCCACGGCTTCTTTGTCGCCCTGCACCACGCTGAAAACGCCGTCAGGCAAACCGGCTTGCTTGAGCAAGCTGGCCATGAACAAGCTGGGGCTTGGGTCAATCGGGCTGGGCTTCAAGATGAAGCAGTTGCCAGCGGCAATCGCGACAGGGAACATCCACATCGGCACCATGACCGGGAAGTTGAAAGGCGTGATGCCGGCGACCACGCCCAGGGGCTGGCGCAGTGTCCAGTTGTCGATGCCGGTGGACACCTGGTCAGTGAAGTCGCCCTTGAGCAGTTGCGGAATGCCGCAAGCGAACTCAACGATGTCGATGCCGCGTGAAACCTCGCCCTGCGCGTCGGTAAACACCTTGCCGTGCTCGGCGGTGATCATGTGGGCCAGCGTGTCTTTATGCTGGTTGAGCAGTTCCAGGAACTTGAACATGACGCGCGCGCGGCGGATGGGCGGCGTGTCGGCCCAGGTGGGGAAGGCGGCCTTGGCGGCGGCGACTGCAGCCGAGACGTCAGCCGAGTTGGCCAGCGCGACTTGACCAGACACGGCTCCTGTCGCGGGGTTGAACACGTCTTGCTGACGCGTGGACGTGCCGGGCACGACCTGGCCACCAATGAAGTGGGCGATGTGTGCCTGGCCGGCGGCGGTGCTAGGTTGCTGGGTCATGTGAGTCTCCTGATGTTTCTGAGCTGATATCTCTGACGTTTTGGCCAGTCTAGGCCGCAGCCCCGGCTTTGATAAGCCACCTGCAACTGACTTCATTGTTCAAAATAGTGAACAATCGACCCATCTACAACGATGGCCAACGACCAACTCTCCCCGCTCCTCGCCGACCTGCACCTGCTCACCGTGCTGGCGTCCACCCGCAGCTTTACTGAAGCCGCGCGGCGGCTGGGCGTGTCCAAAGCCTCAGCCAGCATGCGCATCAGCGAGCTGGAGCGGCAAGCTGGCGTGCTGCTGGTGCGGCGCAGCACGCGCTCGGTCGGGCTGACTGAAGCCGGGCAGCAGCTGGTGAACGAGATGCTGCCGGCCTTCAGCCGCATTGGCGAGAGCTTCACGGCCGTGAAAGATTTGGTTGGTACGCCGCGTGGCCTAGTGCGCGTCACGGCGCCTGTGGCCTTGGGGCGGCAGCACTTGGGGCCGGCGGTGGCGGCGTTTTTGCAGCGCTTTCCAGAGATTCACATCGAGCTCGAACTGACCGACCGCTTTGTAAACCTGGCCAATGAAGGGTTTGACCTGGCCATTCGCCACACCAACAACCCGCCCGACACGCACGTGGCCTGGGTGCTGTGCGAAACGCAGTCGGTGTTGCTGGCGAGCCCTGCTTACCTGGCCCGGCGCGGCGTGCCGGCGCATCCCGCAGAGTTGGCGGCGCATGACTGCCTTTTGTATTTGCGTGGCGCGGGCAGTGCCGGGGGTAATGCAGGCGGCAATGCGGCGAACTGGACTTTTGTGCGGCAGGCTGCGAACGGGAAGTCTCGGCGCAAGGCAGCAGGCTCGGCTGCAGTCGGCAACACGGCTAGCAGTGCAGCCGAGCAAGTCGGCGTGCAAGTCAGCGGATCGCTCAAGGTCAACAACAGCGAAGTCTTGCGCGAGGCTTTGCTGGCCGGCCTGGGCATCGGCCTGCTACCCGACTTCAGTTTGCCGCCCACCGACGCGCAGGGCCAGGCGCCGCTGGTGCGCGTGCTGCCCGACTGGCAGGCGCAAGGCTTTTTTGGCGAGCGGATTTACGCGCTGCGGCCGTGGTCAGCGCAAGTGCCCAAGGCGGTGGAATGCCTGGTGGACTTTTTGCGCGGGCATTTTGCGCAGGGGCTGGCGGCCAAGCTGCCCTCGCCCTGAAAGCGTCTTTAGACCAGCTGCGCGACTTCAACCCCTTGCACGCGCAGCGCCACATCCGCTGCCGTGGGCGGCACGCAGCCGCGCTGCATCACGCAGTAGCTGGCGCTGGCGATCGCACCCGCAAGTGCGCTGGCCAGGCAGGCGCTGGCGTCTTGCGTTTGCATGTCGCGCAGCAAAGCGCCGGGCGCCAAGTTGCGTGCCTGGGCCGCAGCCAGCAGCCCCGCCAAAAAGCCCGCAAAAAAGCAATCGCCCGCGCCCACCGTGTCCACCACCGTCACGGGTGCGGCATCGCGCCCGCGCCACTGGCGGCCGTCTTTCATCAACAGCATGGCGCCTTCTGCGCCCAGCGTCAGCACCAGCGCCTGCGCGCCGCTGGTGGCCAGCAAATGCTGCGCTTGCGCCAGCGGCGTGGCGCCCGGCACTTGCAAGCCGGCCAGGTCTTCGTCGCTGGCTTTCACCAGATCAGCCGCTGTCAGCGAGGCCAACACTTGCGCGCGGTAAGCGGCCAGGTCGGGCATGACGGACAGGCGCAAGTTGGCGTCCACCGCCACCAGTCGGCCGGCTTTGCGCTGCGCTTGCAGCCAAGGCAAGTACACCGCGCCGTCGTCAGGCGATAGCGCCAGGCAACCCGTAGCCACCACTTGCAGTGCCGGCGCAGCGGCGCTGTCACATGCGGCCATGAAGCCGGGCAGCGTGATGGCGCGGTCGGCCACGCCTTGTCGGTAAAACGCGTAGTCAGGCACGCCGTGCGCGTCCAGCGCCACCACGGCCAGTGACGTGACTTCAGCCACCGGCTCGGGCCGGGCAAGTTGTACGCCGTCGGCCGTGAGGCTGGCGGCCAGTTGCCGGCCAAAGCGGTCTTGCGACAGGGGGTTGAGGTAGCGCGTGGGCACCGCCTGGCGCGCCAGCGCGCGGCTGAAATTGAAGACCGCGCCGCCCAGGCAGGGCGACAAATTACCGTCGGGCTGGGCGATCAGGTCAATCAGCGCCTCGCCGGCGGTAACGACCGTGAAGGGAGCGGCAGCAGTTAAGGCAGCGGCGGACTGGGCAGAATCAGGGTTATCCATAACTAAAGCAGTTTGATTTAATAAGGTCGCGTCACTATAGTTCAGGGCGTGCCCGTCGTGAAGCCGGGTTGCCCCTTCCTTTGCCTGATCCTTGTCGCTGTCCCCTCTGAGCATGCTGAAAAACATCAATCCCCTGCTGACCCCCGAGCTCCTGAAATTGCTGGCCGAAATGGGCCACGACGACGCTCTGGTGCTGGCTGACGCCAACTTCACCGCCCACAAACTGGCCCAGGGCAAGCCGGTGCTGCGCCTGCCGGGCGTGTCCATGCTGCGCGCCATCGAAGCCGTCGATTCGGTGTTCCCGCTGGCCGTTGACGTGCCGCACCCTGTTGCCTTCATGGAAGTCAGCGACCACCCGCGCGGTTATTTGTCGGCCCTGCAACGCGAAGTGCTGGCGCAAATCGCCCCCAGCCTGCAGCCCGGCCAGAGTGCCGAGCCGGTGGAGCGCTTTGCTTTTTATGAGCGCACGCGTGCAGCCTACGCCATCGTGGTCACGGGCGAGCTGCAACCCTTTGGCAACTTCATCCTGCGCAAGGGCGCGCTGGGCGACACGCTGCGCCCATGAAGGCTGTGAACGCGCCCACCGCTGAAGTGCCTGCCGAAGGCCCCGCCCCGCTGCGCCCGCGCGGCTCCAACCATGTGGGCATGCGGCAGTTCAATGAACGCGTGGTTTTGCAGGCCATCCGCCTGCACGGTAGCCTGCCCAAGGCCGAGGTGGCGCGCGTCACGGGCCTGACGGCACAAACCATCGGCTTGATCACCACGCGACTGGAAGAAGACGGCTTGCTGCTGCGCCAGGCCCCCATGCGCGGGCGCATCGGCCAGCCTTCGGTGCCGCTGGCCTTGAACCCAGACGGCGCTTTTTCCATCGGCATCAAGGTCGGCCGCCGCAGCGCGGACTGGCTGCTGGTGGATTTCGCAGGCCGCGTGCGCCAGCGCGAGAGCATCACTTACCTGTTTCCCGACGCCGAGACCTTGCTGCCCACGCTGACCAAACGCATGGCGCAGATGATTGAAGGCCTGGGCGTGCTGGCGCCGCGTCTGGTGGGCGTGGGCGTGGCTACGCCGCTGCGGCTGGGCGGCTGGCACCGGCTGCTGGGCTTGTCTGCAGGCCAGTCTGAGCGCTGGAACGCCGTGGACCTGGGCGCGGCCTTGCAGCAGCAAGCGCCGGTGCCGGTGAGCGTGGTCAAAGACACCTCGGCCGCCTGCGTGGCCGAACTGGTGGCCGGCCGCGGCCAAGACCTCAAGAGCTTTTTGTACCTCTTCGTGGACACCTTCGTGGGCGGCGGGCTGGTCATCAATTCCCAGCCGCACTGGGGTCAGCACGGCAATGCGGGCGCGGTGGCGTCACTGCCGCTGGGGCTTGCCGAGCCGCAACAAGTGCAGGCGCCAGCAGGCGTGCGCAGCTTGCCTGAACAGCTCATCACGCGCGCGTCTCTGTGGGAGCTGGAGCAGCGTTTTGTGAGCGTCGGGCTGGAGGCCAGCGCCGCCTACGACGCGCGCGCGCTGACGCCACCCTTTGCCGCCGCCACCGAAGAGTGGCTGGCCAACGCCGCCACGGCGCTGGCGCATTGCGTGGTCACCAGCAGCGCGCTGCTCGACATCGAAGCCGTGGTGATTGACGGCTCTTTGCATGGCCCGCTTTTGCAGCGCCTGATAGAACGCACCCGCCTGGCCATGGACTTGTACGACTGGGAAGGGCTGTGGCGCACGCCGGTGGTGGAAGGCAGCATTGGCTCGGACGCCCGCGCCCTGGGCGGGGCGCTGCTGCCGCTGCACGCCAACTTTGCGCCGGATCGGGATCTGTTTTTGAAGGTGGCGGTGTAGGCGAGACAGCTTGAGGTCCGTTTCATCGGCATTTCACTTTCGCCGGGGATAATTGCCAACATGAGCACCACCCGATGGAAACCCAGCGCCACAGTCGCCGCCGTGATTGCCCGCCAAGTGGGCGGCACGACGGAATTCCTGCTGGTTGAAGAACTGACCCGCGACGGCCTGCGGCTGAACAACCCGGCCGGCCACCTGGACCCGGGCGAAAGCCCGATGGAAGGCTGCGCCCGCGAAGCGCTGGAAGAAACCGCCTTTCACTTCAAGCCCACAGCCTTGGTTGGCGTTTACCTCTCGCGTTTTGAAAAGTTGGTGGCCGGTGAGATGGAAGACATCACCTACCTGCGCTTTGCTTTTTGCGGTGAGCTGGGCGCTGAAGTGCCCGGCCAGGCGCTGGACGAAGGCATCGTGCGTGCGCTGTGGATGAGCGAAGCCGCCATTCGCGCCTGCCCCGAGCGCCACCGCAGCCCGCTGCTGCTCAAATGCATGGACGACTACCTGGCGGGCAAGCGCTACCCGCTGGCGCTCATCACCACGGATGCCAGCGTGTACGAGCATGGTCAGTTGCTGCAGGCCTGAGCGACGCCATGAGCCTGAGCCTTCACTACCACCCGCTATCGTCGTGTTGCTGGAAGGTGCTGATCGCGCTGTATGAGATGGACATCGCCTTCGAGCCCCGGCTGCTGAACTTTGGCGCACCTGACGAGCGCGAGAAATTCAAGGCGCTCTGGCCCACGGGCAAGATGCCGCTGCTCATCGACGGCACCCGCGCCGTGCCAGAGACGAGCATCATCATTGAGTACCTTTCGCAGCGCCATGCGCCAGCCGGCCGCTCGATGGTGCCTGCCGATGCAGATGCTGCCTTGGCTTGATCGACAACAAGCTGGCTGACCGCCGCTGGATGGCGGGCGAGCAGTTCAGCCTGGCGGACTGCGCGGCGGCACCGGCGCTGTTTTACGCCATGACGCAAGTGCCTTTGATGCCTGCGCAGCAGCGGCTTGCCGCCTACGCAGCGCGCGTGATGCAGCGGCCTTCGGTGATTCGTGTGCTGGACGAGGCGCGGCCTTTCTTTCAGTACTACCCGTTTCACGACGCGCTGCCGCCTGAGTTCCAGACGCCGGCGGCTGGCTAATCCTGCGCTGGGACGCTGGGATAATCCAGCGCATGTCAGCCGTCAAAAAAATGCGTGTGGTCGTGGGCCTGAGTGGTGGAGTGGACTCGGCCGTGACCGCCCACCTGCTCAAACAGCAGGGCCACGAGGTCGTCGGCATCTTCATGAAGAACTGGGAAGACGATGACGACAGCGAGTTCTGCTCGTCCAACATCGACTTCGTGGACGCTGCCGCCGTGGCCGACGTGCTGGGCATTGAGATCGAGCACGTCAACTTTGCGGCCGACTACAAAGACCGCGTGTTCGCCGAGTTCTTGCGCGAATACGAAGCTGGCCGCACGCCCAACCCTGACATCTTGTGCAACGCCGAGATCAAGTTCAAGGCCTTTTTAGACCACGCCATGCGCCTGGGCGCCGAGAAAATCGCGACCGGCCATTACTGCCGCGTGCGACGCAATGAGGCGACGGGTCTGCACGAGCTGCTCAAAGGCCTGGACCCTGCCAAAGACCAGAGCTACTTTTTGCACCGCCTGAACCAGGCGCAGCTGTCCAAGACGCTGTTTCCGGTGGGCGAGTTGCACAAGACCGAAGTGCGCCGCATTGCCGATGAGATTGGCTTGCCGAATGCGCGCAAGAAAGACTCGACCGGTATCTGCTTTATTGGCGAGCGGCCCTTCCGTGAGTTCCTCAACCGCTACATCGCCAAGGCGCCCGGCCCCATCAGGAACGACCAGGGCCGCGTGCTGGGCGAACACGTAGGCCTGAGCTTTTACACACTCGGCCAGCGGCAGGGTTTGGGCATTGGCGGCGTCAAGGCCAAGGGCGCCGAACTCAAAGCGATTCAAGCCCAAGGCCAGCGCGGCGCCAGCGAGCACGAGCCCTGGTTTGTGGCGCGCAAAGATATGCAGAGCAACACCCTGTGGGTGGTGCAAGGCCACGACCACCCTTGGCTGCTGGCCACAAAACTCACTGCGCAAGACTGCAGCTGGGTCGCCGGGCACGCCCCCGCGCTCGGGCCTATTGCGGCCAAGACGCGCTACCGCCAGGCGGATGCGGCATGTGAAGTGACCAGCGCGACGGCCAGCGAAGTTGAACTGAGTTTTGCTGACCCGCAGTGGGCCGTCACGCCGGGGCAATCTGCGGTGCTGTACGACGGCGATGTGTGCCTGGGCGGTGGTGTGATCGGCAGCAGCAATGTGCCGGCTCTGCCTGAACTGCTGGCGATGCTGCCTGCCTCCAGCCCACGCGCGGGCCGACCGCCCCGAATGCCAAAACCAGGAAAGGTGACACCATGAATCCACTCAACGCCTCTGCTGATTTCGATCCCACCCTCGACCTGCAACTGGTGCGCGAAGTGCCCATCACGCCCGAGCAAGCCTTTGAAGGCTGGACGGTGCCCGCCACCCTCATGCAGTGGTTCTGCCCCAAGCCCTGGCAAGTGGTGGACTGTGACATCGACTTGCAACCCGGCGGCGTGTTCGCCAACGTCATGCAGGGGCCTGACGGAGTCCGCATGCCGCGCAACGAAGGCAGCTTCTTGCTGGTCGAGGCACCGCACCGCCTCATCTGGACCAACCTGCTCGGCCCCGGCTTCAGGCCCCACGCGCCCATCCCCATGGGCCAAGGCTTCGGCTTTTTGTGCGAGTTGCGCTTTGACCCGCTGCCGAATGGCGGCACTCGCTACCAAGCCGTGGTGCGCCACACCGACGCAGCCGGAAAGACCGCGCACGAGATGATGGGTTTTGAGGCGGGTTGGGGGGCGGCGCTGGATCAGTTGGTGGAATTGATGCAGGCTCGAGGCTGACGGGCGGTTGGCTCGGGCTAGTCGCCGACTTGCTTCGGTTGAGTTGGGGCGCTGTTAAACCGTATGTGGATAACAAACACAGATGTAAGCTATTGATTATTAAGGATTTTTATCGTTTCTCGCCGTTGTTATCTTCCCCGTCGGATAACAAACCGAGCTCCCCTTGCCCCCCTCCGTTTGGCTTGGAATAGGCCATGTTGCGTTTGCCTCGACCAGGGACGGGCTCCAGCAAGCCTTGATCGCGCCAAGATGTGAGGAGCTTGGACGCCTTCAGCGTATCAAGCTTGGAAATTCGCACGAGGTCCGCATTGGAAATAGACCCCTTGCGGTCGAGCCAGTCGCTCACCTCATCCCAAGCCGTCGGGCGCTTTGCATTGAATAGAGAAACCGTCACGCTTTCAACAGCCCCTTCGGTGCTTTGGCGGTATTGCGGCGGATACAGCTCGGCTTGTGCCATCTCAGAGAACATCATCCTGACGCCCTCACCAGCGTCAATGTTGGGCGCAACAGGGAACTCACGAAGATTGGCGGAAAGCAAAGGGTTTCGCGCTCTCGTGCCCATCCTGGAAATGTTTGAAGGCGTGATGTTGCCCGGGAACACGCCTGGACTTTCGACTTCTATGCGGTCATCAAAGATACGAACAAAGATGTCGCGGTTCAAACGGTAGTCTCGGTGAATGATGGCGTTCACTATCGCCTCCTTCACCACACGCTCAGGATAAGCGTGCAAGGTCTTAAACCCGCTCCCGGAGTGCACAACCCCATCGGCCAGTATGTCCATCACCAGATTCACAGTGGCATCAATCTGATCAATCAGCGGGCCGCGCACTGTCTTGGGCTGCTTTCTAAAATTCGGTGAACTACCTGCAATCACATGCTTGCCGTCATACACCATCACCCGCACATCGGCCCGACTTTCATGCGCAGCAAGCAAGCTGCCTGGCTCATCTGCAAATAGCAAGACTGCTGCACGCCTGGGTTGCACGACGCCGTCCACGTCGTCAGCCAATCCAATTTTGAACAACTGCTCTGCGAACGTGCCTGTAAGTGGGCCGCGAACAGATAAAAACCTCTGCCAGGCCTGTGTCTGCAACAGACTTATTGCAACCGGTACGGGCTCGGCAGTCGCACTCCGCACGCCACGCCGATATGACAGCTCAGTAATGTCCGCTGCTGACATGGGCGTGTTGCCAGCATCCAAGCGTTCGTAGGTTCCTCCGCCAACAAGAGAATGGACCTTGGTACTGCGCGGCACAGTCACCAAGATCAAATGGCCTTGCCCACCCGCGACAGGACCGTTGTGCAAAGCACAGCTCAAACGACGCATCGTGACGCTGGCAATTGCAGGATGGAACTTGGTGAGCACCAGACGCTGCAACTCATCTACAGCTTCAGGATTTTCTTCAATGCCGAACAAGCGGTCCTTGCCTTGGAAATCCTTGAGGTCCGCAATGCCCAAGATAAGGTCGCCGCCTTCGGAGTTGGCAAACGCACAAATGGTTTCCAGAGCCTTATTGACCATCTTGCCGCTGACGCGCTTGAACTCCAAATTCCGGGACTCTGAGCGAACCAAAATTTTCGCCAGCAGCGTTTCGCTTTCAGTGGGGGTCAAATCGAAAACTCGCATAACAGCAATGGTCCTCAATCGACGGCCACCAGTGCATCGGCCAAACTGCTTTGCAGTGATTGCTCGGCCAAAAGTCGAGCACGCAAATCAGCGCAAAGGCTTCGGAGCTCGTTGACGCGGGTGACGATTCGGGATTGTTCAGCCAACGGCGGCAATGGAATCAAGGTTGTCTTCACTTTGCCCACATTTAAATTTGGCTGCGCGCCACCCGCTGATAGCTCACGGATTTCTTCATAGCTTTTCTCAAATGCCAGCTTGACGAAGGCTCTGTGTAGTGCAAGAGCATTATTAAGGAACTGAAGAGCTCTGAGCATCATCGACGTCTGGTGGATACCGCTTACCAACGCAGCCAACGTCCCCCTAGCCAAGCGCCCAATGCGGACATGGCCAGCAAACTGGCTCCGTACCAAAGAGCCAAGAAGGTGAAGGCGACTTCGGGGCAGTGCAAGGCATAGGCCAGGGCGGCCCATGCGCCAGCCGTCAAGCCAGCGGCCCCACCGGCCAGTCGCGGTTGGGTCGGTGCCAGGTCTCGCATGACCCAAAAGAGAAGGCCGAGCAATGGCAGGGCGAGCACAACAATGCTCAACGTGCAGTTGGTCCATGATGTCCCTCGCCACAGCAAACCGCGCCCCGCATCGTCGGCGCCCAGCCACTGCAGGGCACCCAGCAAAGGCATTGACGCGATGACTAGAGCGCATGATGCGGCGGCAGCAGTGGTTTTGCCGGCAGGCCGGGCCAAGCGCTGCAGCCAGCTCCAGGTGGCCAGCCCCAGCAGCGCGAGCCAGATCAACTTGAGCCACCCGGCGCCTGAGTCCAGCACCTCGTGGAGCGCTGGGTTGAGGCCCCAAAGGAAGGCGACCAAGGCCACAACCAAGGCCCAGCCCGGGAGCAGTCGGAAGGCGAAACGCTGAGTCACGCTCGGCGAGGGCTGGACGCAAGCATCTTGTGCCAACAGCTCAATCAGTTCTTGCGTTTTCATACAGACGTTCCATTTTTCTGCCAAAGGCGGGCCAAGGCTTTCAGGCCTCGGTGTATGTTGACTTTGACGGCCGACTCCGATTGCCCCAGCAACTCTGCGGTTTGTGCCACCGACAGACCTTTGAGCTTGACGTGCGTGATGGGCAGACGCTGCTTGTCGGGCAATGCCTGGAGTAGATGGTCGAGGTCACGGTTGGAGTCAGCCGCGTGATGGTCTGGGGCTTCCCACAAGTTGTCGGCCCAGTCGTAAATATCGTCGTGCAGGGCTTCACGTCGGTAGTAGCTGCGCAGGGCGTCCATCATTTTGTAGCGCGCAATCGCGTAGACCCAGGCCGTCAAGGGCTGGGTACTGTCGTACGTATGCCTTTTCAGGTGTATTGCCAGCAAAGTGTCTTGCACAAGATCTTCCACATCATCGGGTCGCCCGCTCATTCGGCGCCTTAAAAAACCGCGCACATGTGCGCCCAGCAAACGTAGCGACTCCGCATAGCTGGCGGAATCGCCCGTGAGGCCGCGCTGCCATGCTGCGTGCACCACTGCTTCGGATTCTTGGGGGTTCACAGGCTTTGGTCTTCTTTTTTAGTTCGCATTCAAGAGCAGGAAGGTTGCATCAAAAATACTAACCTTGTCTGTAACCGACGTCTCTTTTTAACCGAATAACTTAGGGACAGCTCAACTCACCCAGGTCTGTGGACTGTCACTTCTACATCTTGAAACTAAAGGACCCACCATGAAAGCAATCGTTCTGACCACTCTGGCCGCCGCCCTGACCTGCGGTGCTGCCCTGGCGCAAGACACTTCCAAAGCAGCCAAACCGGCTCAGGAAAAATGTTTCGGCGTGGCCATGGCTGCCAAAAATGACTGCGCCGCCGGCCCTGGCACATCATGCGCTGGCACTTCCAAGGTGGACTATCAAGGCAATGCTTGGAAATATGTCGCCGCCGGAACCTGCACCAGCATGAAGACGCCTAAAGGCATGGGCTCGCTGACCGCTATGTAAGTTAGCGCCTCCGTTTGCCATGAATGTCACCACCTCTTCAGCAGCATCCCGGCTGGGTGCGGGGCTCGGACTCAAACCCGAGTTTTTTGACCAGGCCCTGGCCTGCCAGTTGCCTGGAGTGTGGTGGGAAGTGCATCCTGAAAACTACATGGTTGACGGGGGCCCGCGCTTGCATTGGCTGCAGGCTATCGCGCGGGCGCATCCTGTGTCCCTGCACAGCGTTTCGCTGTCGTTGGGCGCACCGGCTTTGCCGGACACGCAGCAACTGGCAAGACTGGCAGCATTGGTAGAGCGTATCGAGCCTGCCCTGGTTTCCGAGCACTTGGCGTGGTCCGCTTGGCGCGGCATTTATCAGCCCGACCTTTTGCCCCTGCCGCGCACGAAGGCTTCGCTGGCTCAGGTGGTGCGCAACGTCGACTGCGTGCAAAACACCTTGCGCCGACGCATCGCGATCGAAAATCCGTCGCATTATTTGCGCTGGGATGATGCACATGAATGCAGTGAACCCGCATTTCTGGCCGAACTGGTCAGGCGTGCCGGTTGTGATCTGTTGCTCGACATCAACAACATTTTTGTCAGCGCCAACAACCTGGGGCGGGACCCTTGGCGTTATCTCGATGAATTGCTGAGCAGCGTTCCGAATGAGGCTATCGCTGAAATTCATTTGGCGGGCCATACCGCCGACCCCAAACTGGGCCAAGCCTTGTTGATTGACTCACATGACGCCCCCATCGCCGACCCTGTATGGGCTCTTTACGACAAGGTCATCGACCGCATCGGTGCAAGGCCCACACTGATCGAGCGCGACGGTGAGATACCGGCCTTTTCGGAGCTGATGGCCGAGCGAAACCGCGCTCAAGCTCGCCTCGACAGTTCGACCGCAAAAGTGGCTGGGCGTTCAGCGAAGCAGTTTTCTTTGGGTGATTCCCAGCCTTCGCCGGCGGCCAAGTTCTCGCCTGCATCAGGGTCGAACCCTTCAGCGGTCTTGTCGCTGGTCAAGTTTCACGACGCCTTTCAGGGGGCGCTGTCGGGGGCGGTGGAGGGCTCCCCCAGTCTTTCGACGCCTGCGGCGGTTGCCGCACTTTGCTGTCAGCCCGGGTTTTCCGTTTATCGCAACACGCCTCTCAAAGGCTGCCTTGATGCCCTGGAAGCCAGTTACCCCAGTGTGGCCCGCATGGTTGGCTCGGAGTGGTTTAGAGCCGCTGCTGCGGTCTACGTTCGGGCCCGGCCGCCGCGAGATGCCCGGCTGCTGCTTTATGGTGAAACCTTCGCTGAATTCTTGGGCGACTTTACGCCGGCTCACGCCTTCCCTTATCTGCCCGGGGTGGCCCGTCTGGACAGGGCCTGGACCGAAGCCCACGTCGCGTCAGCATTGCCTGTATTGACGGCCGCCGAGCTCACCGAGCTTGCACCGCAAGCCGAGACGCTGTACCTGCGACCTCATCCTGCCGCGCGTTGGGTGAGCGACGCGCAGCACCCCATCGACACGCTGTGGCAACGCGCTCGCGCCCAGACCAACGAAGACCAGCCGCTGGAATGGCAAGGGCAGGCCACGCTGATCACCCGCCCTGAACTGAGCGTACGTTGGTGTTCGTTGCCGCATTCAGGCGTTGCCCTGCTGAATGCCTGTGCCATTGGCGAGAACTTGGCTCAGGCCTGCAGCGCAGCGCTTGAGGCCGAGCCCACCGCAGCTTTGAGCGAGTTGATCGCTGTGCTGCTGAAGGCGGGCGCGCTGCAAAGCCCAAGCCACATCCGATCACACACCACCACAGGAGTCCCTAAATGATCCGCAATTACTTTGAACGCATCAGTCAACAGCCCCAGGTCTTGGATGCGCTCGCTCTCGTGCAGCGGGTCGGGATCGCTGCCATATTCTTTTTATCGGGCCGCACAAAGGTGGAAGGCCTGTTCACGCTAAAAAGCAGCACGCTCACCCTGTTCGAGGAGGACTACCGTCTTCCTCTGATTGACCCCTTGGTGGCCGCCTGGATGGCCACGATCGCAGAGCACACTTTGCCAGCCCTGTTGCTGCTTGGCCTTGCCACACGTTTGAGCGCACTTGGCCTGCTCGGCATGACGACGGTGATTCAACTTTTTGTTTATCCGGATGCTTGGCCTACACATTTGAGCTGGGCCGGATTGCTGCTGGCCGTCATTGTCCAAGGCCCCGGAAGGTGGTCGCTGGACCACAAGTTTTTGAGTCTGCAACGCCAAGCGTCTTGAGCCTCCCAAAAACAAAGCCCGCGACTCCAAAGGAATCGCGGGCTTTGCTGTGTCCGGCAGGATCCGCCTTCTGATCTTCTGATCAGAACGGAATATCGTCATCCATGTCATCAAACCCGCTAGCCGCCTTGGTCTGGGCCGGCGCTGGGCGTTGCTGCATGGGCGCAGCAGCCGGGCGTGCGGCTGGGGCGCGCTGGGGCTGCTGTGAATAGCCGCCGTCATCGTCGCCACCGCCTGCGCTGCGGTTGCCCATGCCTTCACGGCTGCCGAGCATTTGCATTTGGTCAGCGCGGATTTCGGTGGTGAATTTCTCGATGCCGTCTTTGTCGGTCCACTTGCGGGTGCGCAAGCTGCCTTCAACGTAGATTTGCGAGCCTTTGCGCAGGTACTGGCCCACGATTTCGGCCAGGCGGCCGTTGAAGACGACGCGGTGCCACTCGGTAGCCTCTTTCATCTCGCCGGACTGCTTGTCTTTCCACTTGTCGGTGGTGGCGATGGTGACGTTGGCGACTTGGTCGCCGCTGGGGAAGGCCCGCATTTCGGGGTCGCGGCCCAAGTTGCCGACGATGATGACCTTGTTGACTGAAGCCATGTGGTGTTCTCCTGAATTGAGGGCAGTTTAACTGGCGGTGGCCTGGGCGGGCGCAGCGCCGGCGGGGGTTGGCGCGTCGTAGCGGCCGGGTGCGCGCATGGGCCAGGCCAGGCCCAGCCAGAGCAGCATGAGCCCAGCGCAGGCGGTGAACAGCGCGGTTGGCCCGGCGGTCTTGGCCAGCCAGCCGCCGGCTGCGCCGCCGACAAAAAATCCCAAGGACTGCAGCGTGTTGTAAACGCCCAGCGCCGCACCGCGCGCATGCTGGGGCGCCACGCGGGAAGCCAGGCTCGGCTGGCAAGATTCCAGAATATTGAAGCCGCAGAAGAAGGCGAACAGCAGCCAGGACAGCAGGGCCAAGCTGGGCGAGCCGGTGATCGCCTGCCGCGCCGCGTAAAGCAAGCCCAGCTGCACCAGCGCAATGACGCCGACCGACGCCAGGAACACCGCCCGCAGGTAGCCGCGCCGCTCCAGCGGATAGAGCGTAAAGCGCAACACAAAGAAAGAAGCCACGACCGCCGGCAGATACACCTGCCAATGCGCGTCCTTACCCAGCCCGGACTGCACCAGCAGCGCCGGAATCGCCACCCACATGGCCAGTTGCACCGCGTGCAGCACAAACACCCCCAAGTCCAGCCGCAGCAGTGCCGGGTCGCGCAGCACCAGGGCCAGGCTGCCACGCGGGCGGTGCACGGGCTGTGCCGGCTCGGCCGGCACCCACCAGATGACGACGGCCATGCCGCCCAGCGCAAACAGCCCGGTCAAGCCAAACAGCCCGGCCAGATGAATATGCGCGGCCAGCAGGGGCGCCACGATGAGCGACAAGGCAAACATGAGCCCGATGCTCACGCCCACCAGCGTCATGGCTTTGGTTCGGACTTCGTCCCGCGTCTGGTCGGCCAGCAGCGCCGTGACGGCGGCCGAGATGGCGCCCGCGCCTTGCACCGAGCGGCCAATGATCAGCCAAGTGAGGTCTTGCGCCGCCAAGGCCACAAAGCTGCCGAGGGCAAACACCAGCAGGCCAAACAAAATCACGCGCTTGCGGCCCAGTCGGTCTGAAGCCATGCCAAAAGGAATTTGCAACAAGCCTTGCGTGAGGCCGTAAATGCCCATGGCCAGCCCGACACGGGCCGGATCGTCCCCGCCGGGGTAGCGCGCGGCTTCCAGCGCAAACACCGGCAACACCAAAAACAAGCCCAGCATGCGCAGCGCGAAGACGCTCGACAGCGAAAAGCTGGACCGGCGCTCGGCGGCGGTCATGGGGATGTCGGCTGGGAGATGGGCCGAGTTGGAGGCAGAGGAGGTGCGCACTGGACAGGTTTTTGGCTCGAAGGGGCTATTGTCGACCACGCCTCGAATAGGCGGCGCTCGTGGCTGAGCTGACCAAAAATGCCCGGCCGTCTATGATGTTCTGTTTTGCCGGCGCCGCGTTCGCCCGTCCCCGAATTGAACTCTCCGTCTGACAGCAAATACCTCGGCAACGTGCTGGCCGCCCAGCGCATCAGCATCCGCGGCGCGCGCACCCACAACCTCAAAAACATCGACCTGGACATTCCGCGCAACCAGCTGGTGGTCATCACCGGCTTAAGCGGATCGGGCAAGTCGAGTCTGGCGTTTGACACGCTGTACGCCGAAGGCCAGCGGCGTTATGTGGAGAGTTTGTCCACCTACGCGCGGCAGTTTTTGCAGCTCATGGACAAGCCCGATGTGGACATGATCGAAGGCCTGTCGCCGGCGATTTCCATCGAACAAAAAGCCACCTCGCACAACCCGCGCTCGACCGTCGGCACGGTGACAGAAATTCACGACTATTTGCGCCTGCTGTTTGCCCGCGCGGGCACGCCGTATTGCCCAGAGCACGACTTGCCGCTGCAAGCCCAGAGCGTGGGCGAGATGGTGGACGCCGTGCTGGCCCTGCCCGAGGGCACCAAGCTCATGATCCTGGCGCCCGTGGCGCGTGAGCGCAAAGGCGAGTTTGTGGACGTGTTTGCGGCCATGCAGGCGCAGGGCTATGTGCGCTTTCGGGTGGACGGCCAGACCTACGAATACGACGACCTGCCCAAGCTGAAAAAGGCCGAGAAGCACAACATCGACGTGGTGATTGACCGCGTGAAGGTGCGCCGACCTGTCGAGGTGGTGGCGGACTCTGAAGCAGTGGAAGGCGAGCTGAACGAAGCCCGCAAGGACTTCGACAACCTCAAGCAGCGCATTGCCGAGAGCTTTGAAGCCGCGCTGCGCCTGGCCGACGGGCGGGCGCTGGTGATGAACATGGACAGCGAAGGCGCCGCCGGGCCGTCCCAAGGCGCCGGCACCCCCTCGGGGGGCGGGCACGGCGCAGCCGGGACCTGGGGGCATCATGACAAGACGACGCTGTTCTCGAGCAAGTTCGCCTGCCCGGTCTGCTCCTACTCACTGCCGGAGCTGGAGCCGCGGCTGTTCTCGTTCA
>CAZNQE010000057.1:17350-18420 GCA_964575005.1 uncultured Polaromonas sp.
GCCGAAAGCTTTGAGGCCGCGCTGCGCCTGGCCGACGGCAAGGCCGTGGCGCTGGACATGGATGCTGAAGCGAAACCCACAAGCGGTGCGGCAGTCGCCCCCGGCGAGCATCTCTTCAGCGCCAAGTTCTCCTGCCCCGTGTGCAGTTACTCGCTCAGCGAAATGGAGCCGCGCCTTTTCTCCTTCAACTCGCCCATAGGCGCCTGCCCCGGATGCGACGGCCTGGGCCACATGGAGTTCTTTGACCCGACGCGCGTGGTCGCCTTCCCGACGCTGAGCTTGGCCAGCGGCGCCATCAAAGGCTGGGACCGCCGCAACGGCTACTACTTCGCGCTGCTCGAAAGCCTGGCCAAGCATTACGGCTTCAACATCGACACTGCCTTTGAAGAGCTGCCCGAGAAAGTCCAGCAGGTCGTGCTGCACGGCTCGGGTGATGAAGAGATCAAGTTCAGCTACGTCATGGAATCGGGCGCGTCGGCCGGCCGCAAGGTGAGCAAAAAGCATCCCTTCGAAGGCATCATCACCAACTTCGAGCGGCGCTACCGCGAGACGGATTCAGCCGCCGTGCGCGAAGAGCTCTCGCGCTACCGCGCCATTCAGCCCTGCCCGCAATGCGAAGGCACGCGCCTGCGCACCGAGGCGCGGCATGTGTTCTTGGTCGGCACGGGCAGCGAAGGCCAAGTCAGCCGCCGCGCGATTTACGACATCAGCCGCGTGACGCTGCGTGAAAGCCATGCCTACTTCAGCGACTTGAAGATGCAAGGCAGCAAGGCCGAGATTGCTGAAAAAGTGGTGCGCGAGATTGGCCTGCGCCTGAAGTTCTTGAACGACGTTGGCCTGAACTACCTGAGCCTGGACCGCAGCGCGGAAACGCTCTCTGGCGGTGAGTCGCAGCGCATTCGCCTGGCCTCGCAAATCGGCTCGGGCCTGACCGGCGTGATGTACGTGCTCGACGAGCCCAGCATCGGCCTGCACCAGCGCGACAACGACCGCCTGATCGGCACGCTCAAGCACTTGCGCGACATCGGCAACAGCGTGCTGGTGGTCGAGCATGACGAAGACATGATCCG
>CAZNQE010000058.1:0-17257 GCA_964575005.1 uncultured Polaromonas sp.
CGATGATCTTGGCGTCGTTCGGGCGCTCCTGCAGGTAGTCGTGCAGCAGCTTGCTGACGATGTCTTCCACCGGGCCGCGCACCTCGCTGGAGACCAGCTTGTCCTTGGTCTGGCTCGAAAACTTCGGCTCTGGCACCTTGACCGACAGCACGCAGCACAGGCCTTCGCGCATGTCGTCGCCGGTGACTTCCACCTTGGCTTTTTTGGCCAGTTCGCTGTCATCAATGTATTTGTTGATGACGCGGGTCATGGCCGCGCGCAAGCCCGTCAAGTGCGTGCCGCCGTCGCGCTGCGGAATGTTGTTGGTAAAGCAAAGCACTTGCTCGCTGTAGCCACTGTTCCACTGCATCGCGACTTCAACGCCAATGTTGGTGCCCTGGTCACTCTGACGGTCACCCATGGCGTGAAAGATGTTCGGGTGCAGGACCGTTTTGCCCTTGTTGGCAAAGTTCACAAAGCCTTTGACGCCGCCGGCGCCCGCAAAGTCGTCTTCCTTGCCGGTGCGCTCGTCTTTCAGGCGAATCTTCACGCCGTTGTTCAAAAAGCTCAGTTCGCGCAGGCGCTTGCTCAATATTTCGTAATGGAAATCGTTGTTCTCTTTGAAGATTTCCGTGTCGGGCAAGAAGTGAACTTCGGTGCCACGCTTGTCGGTATCGCCCGTGATGCGCATGGGCGAGACTTCCACGCCCTTGAAGGTTTCCACGATGCGGTTTTGTACAAAACCCTTGGAAAACTCCATGGTGTGTACTTTGCCGTCGCGACGAATCGTCAAACGCAGCATTTTGGACAACGCATTCACGCAGCTCACGCCCACACCGTGCAGACCGCCTGATACCTTGTAGCTATTCTGGTTGAACTTGCCGCCGGCGTGCAGCTCGGTCAAGGCGATTTCAGCTGCCGAGCGCTTGGGCTCGTGCTTGTCGTCCATCTTCACGCCGGTCGGAATACCCCGACCGTTGTCGGTCACGCTGACCGAATTGTCCGAATGGATGGTGACCACGATGTCGTCGCAATGGCCGGCCAGCGCTTCGTCAATCGAGTTATCCACCACCTCGAACACCAGGTGATGCAAGCCTGTACCGTCGGACGTATCGCCGATGTACATGCCCGGGCGCTTGCGCACCGCTTCCAAGCCCTCAAGAATCTGGATCGCGCCTTCGCCATAGCCTTCAGACGCGCCTGCCTGGTTGGTGTCGATCACCGGCTGGTAGTTGGAGCTGTCTTCCTGGCTGTCACCTGAACGCACGAGCGCGGAATTGTCCGGGGCCATTTCAGGACTGGCGCCGTCTTGGGGCTTGATGTCTTCGGTCATAAATGCTTTCACTGAACTCTTGAAAGACCCGGCTCAAACCATGCACGCGGCATGAAGCAAGAGCGGGTTGCAGGGCCGGGGCGCTTTGCTGTTCAAAGCGATGGCCCAGGATCGACTTGGATCAAATACGCATGGGCATCACAACGTACTTGAAGGCAGCGTCGTCCGGAATGGTCAGCAGCGCCGAACTGTTGGAATCAGCCAGCTCAATCTTTACCATGTCCTGGTCCATATTGGCCAGGGCGTCGATCAGATAGGTCACGTTAAAGCCAATCTCGATGCTGTCACCACCGTAGTCGATGTCCAGCTCGTCCACGGCTTCTTCTTGCTCGGCATTGTTTGAAGCCACACGCAAAGTGCCCGGCTCGATGTTCAGGCGAACACCTTTGAATTTTTCGCTCGTCAAGATGGCGGTGCGCTGCAAGCTGGCCAGCAATGGCGCCCGACCCAGCGTGATGATGTTTTTGTGATTTTTAGGGATCACGCGGTTGTAGTCAGGGAACTTGCCTTCAACCAGCTTGGTGACAAATTCCATTCCCTCAAAACTGAACTTGGCTTGGTTACCGGCGAACTGCATCTCGATTGCGCCTTCTTTGTCGCTCAAGAGGCGCTGCATTTCCAGCACAGTCTTGCGCGGCAAGATGACTTCCTGGCGCGGCACTTCCACGTCCAGCGTGGCGGACGAGAAAGCCAAACGATGACCGTCTGTGGCCACCAGGCTCAGTTGCTTGCCCTCAGCGACAAACAAGATGCCGTTGAGGTAGTAACGAATGTCATGTACGGCCATGGCAAAAGACACCTGGGCCAGCAATTCCTTCAAGGTTTTTTGCGGCACAGAAAAACTGGGGCCAAAGTTGGCCGCTTCCTGAACCAGTGGAAAGTCTTCAGCTGGAAGGCTTTGCAAAGTAAAGCGGCTTTTGCCACCTTTAAGGATCAACTTGTTCTGGCTGGACTCCAGTGACACCGTCTGGTCGCCTGGCATGGAACGCAGGATGTCGATCAGCTTGCGGGCGCCGACAGTGGTCGTGAAGTTACCTGCGTCGCCGTCAAGCTCGGCATGGGTGCGAATCTGGATTTCGAGATCACTGGTAGTCAGCTGGATCTGGGAACCGGTTTTACGGATCAACACATTGGCCAGGATAGGCAGCGTGTGACGGCGCTCAACGATGCCGGCGACCGATTGGAGCGCGGTCAAAAATTTTTCCTGGGTGGCTTTGAGAACGATCATGTCTAGCTTTCTTATCTTCTTAATTCTTTAATTCAAATTAGTAGTAGTAGTAAGGGCAGCGAACTTCTGTGGATATCGCTATTTTCCCCTTTTTTATCAAGGACTTGCCGGCTGTTTAACCCTGTGCTCGAGGTGCCTTCGCTCAAGTACCGCAGTGGGGATAAGTCGAGCTTGTTCGCCGAGCCTGTGGATAACTAGGCAGTTGTTCAATATCTATCCCCAGGGTTGTTCATGATCAGCCAGACCTTTCAACCCTTGAGTGTTTGTTCCAGCACATGCAGCTGCTGGTTGAGCTCTGTCATCTGCTGGCGCTCAGCTGCCATCTTGCGCACGGCGTGCAGCACTGTGGTGTGGTCACGCCCGCCAAACAGCTCGCCGATCTCGGGCAAGCTCTTTTGGGTGAGTTCCTTGGCCAGGTACATGGCGATCTGGCGCGGCCGGGCGATGCTGGCTGGGCGCTTTTTCGAATACATGTCGGCGACTTTGATCTTGTAATAGTCCGCCACCGTCTTTTGGATGTTCTCGACCGAAATCTGCCGGTTCTGAATGGACAGCAGGTCGCGCAGGGCTTCCCGGGCCAGCTGAATGGAGATTTCCTTTTGGTTAAAGCGCGAATACGCCAGGATTTTGCGCAGCGCGCCTTCAAGTTCGCGCACGTTGGAGCGCACGTTCTTGGCGACAAAAAACGCAACCTCCTCAGGCATCACAGCGCCTTCAGACTCGGCCTTGCGAATCAGGATGGCAACACGCATTTCAAGCTCAGGCGGCTCGATCGCCACGGTCAGGCCCGAATCGAAGCGCGATACCAGGCGCTCGTGAATGTCGGTCAGACCCTTGGGATAGGTGTCGCTGGTCATCACGATGTGTGATTTTTTGGTCAGCAAAGCCTCGAAAGCATTGAAGAACTCTTCTTGCGTGCGGTCCTTGTTGGCAAAAAACTGCACATCGTCGATCAGCAGCAGGTCCAGCGAGTGGTAGTGCTGCTTGAACTCATCGAAGGTTTTGCGCTGATAAGCCTTGACCACGTCGGACACAAACTGCTCGGCGTGGATGTAAAGAATCTTGGCGGCCGGGTTGTCGGCCAGCAGCTTGTTGCCGATGGCGTGCACCAGATGCGTTTTGCCCAAGCCAACGCCGCCGTAAATGAACAAGGGGTTGTACAGCTGCCCCAGGCTGCTGGCCACGTGCATGGCGGCGGCGCGGCCCATGCGGTTGGCCGTGCCTTCGATCAAGGTGTCGAAAGTGAGCGCGGTATTCAGCCGATTCTTGAAGACGGAGGCCTGCGGATCGACGTCTGCAACGGACATGTTCAGCGGTTCAACCAAGCCTGGAATACGGAAATTTTGCTTGCCGGCGCTTGCTCGGGCGGGCGCTTCCCGAAGAGCAAGCGCTAACTCCAAAGAAACGGAATGCCCCGCCAATCTTTCCAGCAAGGCCACGATACGTGCCGCGTATTGGGCGCGTATCCAATCAAGTTTGAAGCGGTTACCGACCTGGACGGTGACTTTGCTCAGGTCGGCAGATACCTCAGCTGCCAAAGGCTTGATCCAGGTGTTGAACTGCTGCTCGGGCAATTCCTGCGCGAGGTGATCGACGCAAAGTTGCCACAGATCGTGGCTAGGGGACGTGTCGGAAACCTCAGGCATGAAGGGCTCGGGAAAGTGGAACGACAAGCGTTGATCGCTTGTGGATATTGTCTGGTTTAATCACTCAGCATTGTAGTCGCCGAGCTTAGTTATCCACAAGTAGGGCAGTCCAGGCAAGGACGTGAAAAGCTCAGGCGTAAGCCTGAAAAATGTGGACTTTTTACCCAAGTTGCCCACAGCTGGCGCCGGGCGCGGTGTGGGTGCTCAACGGCCCCAAGCCAGGCTGTTTCTCAGCCTTTACGCCCAGAACACAGCCTAAGCTGTTGCCACTCATGGATAAATTTGCCATAATCATGGGTTTCCCTGATCAAGGGAACGACCTCTAGAGATCTCTAGCTATCAGGATTTACCATGAAACGCACGTACCAGCCCTCCAAAGTCAAGCGCGCCCGCACCCACGGCTTTCTCGCCCGCATGAAAACGCGTGGCGGCCGCGCCGTCATCGCCGCGCGCCGCGCCAAGGGCCGCAAGCGCCTGGCTGTCTAAGTCTGTATCTGCCTGTTTCTGGCCTTTCAGGCGCTGGCATTGCAGCGGCTTAAAACTCGGGCGCAGTTTCAGGCTGTGTTGGCTGGCGCCACGGTGGCCCGAAGCGAGCATTTCGCCTTGCATCGCAAGCTGCTCACAGTGCGGCCACCGACTCAGATCACTCAAGCCGACCCCTCCAGTGAGGCGGTCGGTTTCGTCACGTCTGTGTCGTACTCCGAAGACCCGGTGATGTTCCGAGGGGCCGACCTCTGGCTGGGTGCCATGGTGCCCAAGCGCTGGGCCAAACGGGCCGCGACGCGCAATGCCATCAAGCGGCAAATCTACACCTTGAGTGCTGATTTCTCACCTGTGCGCCAGCCCGCGGCTTTTGTTGTGCGCCTGCGCCGCGATTTTTCGCGCAAGGAATACATCAGCGCGAGCTCCGACCAGCTCAAGCATGACGTGCGCACCGAGCTGGTGGCGCTGATGCAAAACGGCGCTAGGCAGTCATGAGCACAACGAAGCTGAAGGTCAGAGTTCTCACGGCCAAACTTTGGTGTTTGCCGCGCCAAAGCCTGATCATTTTGGTCAAAGCCTATCGCTTGTTGCTGAGCCCAACCCTGGGTTCGGCCTGCCGGTTTGAACCGACTTGCTCGGCCTATGCCTTGCAAGCGCTGGATGCACATGGCGCGCTCGGCGGCAGCTACCTCACACTGCGACGCCTGGTGCGATGCAGCCCATGGTGCGACGGCGGACACGATCCCGTGCCACGCCGTCTGTTTGATTTTTCCCGTCAGGCATCGCCTGAGCAACCTCCCTTTCCAACAAAGAAGCCGTCATGAACGACATCCGCCGCACCATTTTGTGGGTGATTTTTGGTTTTTCCATGGTCCTGCTGTGGGACCAATGGCAGATCTTCAATGGTCAAAAACCCACGTTTTTCCCGCCGGCCACACCCGCAGCGACGGCCCCTGCGCCCATCGCTGGTGCAGGTGGCGGCGCTAACGCGGTACCTGGCGCCATCCCGTCTGCACCAACTGCGTCCTCGGCTGTGCCGCCTGCAGGTGGCCAAACGGCTGGCGCTGCAGCCGTACCCGGCGCCGTTTCGGGCAGTGGCGCTGCGCCCGCCGCCGCTGATGCGCAGGCTCAGCGCCGCGAGCTGATCGTGGTCAGCAACGATGTGCTGACCCTGACTTTTGACACTGAAGGCGGCACGCTGGTGCGCTCGGTTTTCAGCAAGCACGTGGACATGGACGACAAATCCAAGGGCTTCGTTTTGCTCGACCAGAGTCCCAGCCGCGTTTACACAGCGCAGTCGGGTCTGATCGGAGCGAGCAGTTTTCCCACGCACAAGACCTTGATGACGGCTTTGCCTGGCGAGCGCACGCTCAAGGCCGGCCAAGACCAGGTCGAGATCAAGTTTGAATCGCCCGAGGTCGGTGGCGTGAAGCTGGTCAAGACCTATACGCTCAAGCGCGGCGCTTATGACCTCACGGTGCGTCACGACATCGTCAACACAGGCAGCGCGGCCGTGGCGCCACAGCTGTACCTGCAACTGGTGCGCGACGGCAACAAGCCGCCAGGCGAGTCGTCCTTTTATTCCACCTTCACCGGCCCTGCGATTTACACCGCCGCCAAGAAATACCAGAAAGTGGAATTCAGCGACATTGAAAAGAACAAGGTTGAAGTCGAGAAGCAGTCAGACACCGGCTACGTGGCCATGGTGCAGCACTACTTCGCCTCGGCCTGGATCTTGGCCGATGGCGTGCAGCGCGATCTTTTCACCCGCAAAGTGGACAACAACCTCTACGCCGCCGGCATGATCACGACGCTGCCCAGCATCGCGCCCGGTGCCACACAAGGCCTGGACGCCCGCTTTTTCGTTGGCCCGCAAGAAGAAAAAGTGCTTGAGGCGCTGGCCCCTGGCCTGGAACTGGTCAAGGACTACGGCTGGTTGACCATTTTGGCCAAGCCTCTGTATTGGCTGCTCGACAAGTTGCACAGCTTCATTCAGAACTGGGGCTGGTCCATCGTGGCGCTGGTGCTGCTGTTGAAGATCGCCTTTTACTGGCTCAATGCCAAGGCCTACGCCAGCATGGCCAAAATGAAAGCCATCAACCCCAAGATCATGGAAATGCGCGAGCGCTTGAAAGACAAGCCGCAGGAAATGCAGCAAGCCATGATGAAGATCTACCGGGACGAAAAGGTCAACCCCATGGGCGGTTGCTTTCCCATCATGATTCAGATTCCGGTCTTTATCGCTTTGTATTGGGTCTTGCTGTCCAGCGTCGAAATGCGCAATGCCCCGTGGGTGTTGTGGATCAAGGACCTGTCATCGCCCGACCCCTTCTACATCCTGCCCGTTGTGATGGCGCTGACCACCATGTTGCAGACAGCGCTGAACCCCGCGCCGCCTGATCCGATGCAAGCCAAGCTGATGTGGTTCATGCCGCTGATCTTCAGCGTGATGTTCTTCTTCTTCCCGGCCGGCCTGGTGCTGTACTGGATCACAAACAACGTGTTGTCGATCGCGCAGCAGTGGGTGATCAACACCCGGATGGGCGTGCCGCCGCAGTTCAACCTGCCGAAGTTCAAGTAACACGCCACCTTTTAAAAAGGCCGCCCGCAGCGGCCTTTTTTCATGAGAGACCCCGCACATGCTTGCCCGCCACCACGACCCCATCGTTGCCATTGCCACCGCGCCAGGTCGCGGCGCGGTGGGCATCGTGCGCGTGTCGGGCAAGGGCATTGCGCCGCTGGTGCGCGCCCTTTGCGGGCGTGAGCTGCCGCCGCGCCAAGCGACGTACCTGCCCTTTCGGGACGCACAAGGCCAGGCGATTGACCAAGGTCTGGCGCTGTACTTTCCCGCGCCTCATTCCTACACCGGCGAAGACGTGCTCGAACTCCAGGCCCATGGCGGGCCCGTGGTGTTGCAGCTGCTGTTGGCGCGCTGCTTGGCTGCCGCCGCAGAGTCAGACGCTGAGTCAGATGCGGCGCGTGGTGCGGTGAAAAGCGCGGCCTGCCTGCCTGGCCTGCGGGTCGCCGAGCCCGGTGAATTCACGGAGCGCGCTTTTTTAAATGACAAGATTGACCTGGCTCAGGCCGAGGCGATAGCCGACTTGATTGACGCCAGCACCGAGACCGCCGCGCGGTCCGCAGCCCGCTCGCTGTCCGGTGCCTTCTCAATTGAAATTCAAAAGCTGCTTGAACAACTGGTTCACCTGCGCATGCTGGTCGAAGCCACGCTGGACTTCCCTGAAGAAGACATCGACTTCTTGCAGCAGGCCGATGCACGCGGGCAACTTGAACGCTTGGCCGCGGCGCTGGCTGCCGTGCGCCAACGTGCTGGGCAGGGCGCCATCTTGCGTGAAGGCATCAAGGTCGTGATCGCGGGCCAGCCCAACGCCGGCAAAAGCTCCTTGCTTAACGCACTGGCCGGGGCAGAGCTGGCCATCGTTACGCCGATTGCCGGCACCACCCGCGACAAAGTCTCGCAGCTGATTCAGATTGAAGGCGTGCCGCTGCACGTGGTGGACACCGCCGGACTGCGTGATAGCCAGACGCCGGGCGTGGACGAGGTGGAGAAAATCGGCATCGCGCGCGCCTGGGACGAGATCGACAGCGCCGACGCCGTCCTCTTTTTGCACGACCTCACGCGACATCATTGCTCCGCCGATCCGGTGCTTGAAGCAAGCTACCGCGCCGACGACACGCAGATCGCGCAAGACCTGCAGCGACGCTTGCCCGCATCTATCCCGGTGATTCATGTGTGGAACAAAGCGGATGCGTCGCCGACGGGCGCTGAAGACCAGCAAGGGCTTCGACTCTCAGCCAAAACCGGCGAGGGCCTGGCTGACTTGCGGCAAAAGCTTTTGCAAGTCGTGGGCTGGCAAGCCGCACCTGAAGGCGTGTTTATGGCGCGGGAGCGGCATGTGCAGGCGCTGCGCGAGGTGGACACCTTTTTGCAGCAAGCCGCTGCGCAACTGACGGCAAAGCAGCCCGCTCTGGACTTGCTGGCCGAAGACCTGCGCCAGGCCCAGCGCGCACTGGGTCAGATCACTGGCGAGTTCACACCGGACGATTTGCTGGGTGAGATCTTTTCGAAGTTCTGCATCGGCAAGTAGTACAGCACAGGCGGTCCATGCTGGGGCTTTGGAACCCTAGCGCGGGCCGAGTTTGAAGCTGCGCAGATAGTTGTCCCGGGTTCCGGTGACGTGCGTGGTCATCAACTTCTGGAAGGCTGCGAAGTCGCCCTCGCTGAAGTGACGCAGCATGGCACTGTGCTGCTTAAATCCCTCCGGGTCCAGCACGTCCGCTGGGGCTGACAGGTGAGTCCGCAAAGTCGCAATCTTGGCGCCGGCGTTCGCATAAGCAGCTTGTAAATAAGGGTTGCCGCAATGCTGGAAGAAGGCTTCATGCAGGGCGGTGTCGGCGCGGCCGTAGCGCACCGAGTCTCGCTCCTGCATGGCCAAAGCCATCTCCTGGATCGCGTGTTGCAGGGCCAAAACCGTGGGCGTCCGCCCCTGCGCAAAAGCCAGTTCCGCCGCTCGCGGCTCGACGACGCAGCGAAATTCGCAGATATGCGAGATGTCGTCTTCGCTCGGCTCGAACACATAGCTTCCACGTTGAGGCCGGATGACCACCAGGCCCAGCTGCTGCAATTGGTTAAGCGCTTCCCGCACAGGCGTGCGGCTGACGCCGAAGCTGGCGGCCAGCGCTTCCTCGGAAATCATCTCACCGAGGCTGAATTCGCCATCAATGATGGCGCCCCGCAACCGCTGCGCCACCCGGGTAGCGAGCGATGGAGAGGGGGATTCCAATTTGAGGTTCTTGATCAACGTGCGTACTTTCAATGCTGCGCGAATTATGCGATGCGGTCCCGGCAAGTCCCAGGCAGGGTTTAGCCTAGTGCCCTAGTACCTTACATGCAAGACAATGCCGAGCATATTCACTTTCCTTGCGAGCTCAGCATGTCGTCATCACCCCCTCTTGAACCGTCGGCCATTTTGCTGGCGCTGAAAGCCGAGTTGGGCGAGTCGGCCGTGCTGTTGGGCGACGAGGTACCGCGGCGCAACTGGAACGACTGGAGCACCCAGCCACCGCAGCAACCGCTGGCTGTCATTCGTCCGGTCGATGCGCAGGGTGTTTCGAAGGCGCTCAAAGCGTGCCAAGTTGCCTGTCTGCCTGTCGTGCCACAGGGTGGCCTGACCGGTTTGTGTGGCGGCGCACGCCCCGAACCCGGCTGGGTCGCGCTCTCGCTCGAGCGCATGGTCGGGGTGGAGGAGCTGGACACTGACGCCTGCACCATGACCGTGAAAGCCGGAACACCTTTAGAAGCGGTGCAGCGCGCCGCAGCCGAAGCGGGCATGTACTTTGCACTTGACCTCGGTGCCCGCGGTTCCTGTGCAATTGGCGGAAACCTCAGCACCAATGCCGGCGGTAATCGCGTGATTCGTTACGGCATGACCCGAGAGCTGGTGCTTGGACTTGAATGGGTCTTGCCGGACGGCACGGTAATCACAAGCCTGAACAAGATGCTGAAGAACAACGCGGGGTACGACCTCAAGCACTTGTTCATTGGCAGCGAAGGCACGTTGGGTGTCATTACACGCATCGTTCTGAAGCTGCATGCACAGCCCGGTTCAACCCAGTCTGCCCTGTGCGCTCTGCCGGACTATGAGGCTGTCAAAAAGCTGCTGAGCCAGGCCCGCTCCGGCTTGGGGCCCAATCTGTCGGCCTTTGAAGTCATGTGGCCTGACTACTGGCAAGTGGTGACCGAGCGCGTGGGCGTCCGTACGCCGATCACCGCAGGGCATGGTCACTATGTTTTGGTGGAGGCGCAAGGCACGGATGCAGCAATTGACGCCCCGCGCTTCGAACGCTGGCTGGAAACGCAGATGGAATCGGGCATTCTGAGCGATGCCGCCGTGGCGCAGTCAATGGCCGACACGCAGGCCTTCTGGGGTGTGCGCGACGCCTGTGCTGAATTCTTCACGGCCCTCGGTCCCCACATTTCCTACGACGTTGGACTGGCTGTTCGGCAGATGGACGAATTCGCCGTCCAGTGCAAGGCGGCGTTGCGCAAACGCATCCCGGGATGCGACAGCGTTTACTACGGACACATCGGCGACGGCAACCTGCACCTGGTCAGCTGGGTGCCGGGCCTGAGCGTGGATGAGCAACCAAAAACGCTGATGGACGAGGTCATCTACGGCGTCGTGCGCGAGTTCGGGGGCAGCATCTCCGCCGAACATGGCATCGGCACCGTCAAAAAACCGTACCTGCACTATGCGCGAAGCGAAGCCGAGATTGAGCTGATGCGCACACTCAAACAGGCGCTGGACCCGAAGGGGTTGCTGAACCCGGGCAAGGTGATCTGAGTGCGCCAGCTGACAAAACTCACTGAAGCCGCGCTGGCCGCGCTCTTGCTGGGCATGGTGCTCATGGTGTTTGGCAACGTGGTGCTGCGCTACGCCTTTAACTCCGGAATCTCGGTGTCAGAGGAGCTGTCGCGTTTCTTCTTTATTTGGTTGACCTTCATCGGCGCCGTATTGGCTGCGCACGAGGGCGCCCATCTTGGCGTGGACATGCTCCTGACACGGCTGTCTCGCAAGGGCCGCATTGTCTGTCTGGTGGCTTGTGAAGTATTGACCTTGGTCGTTTGTGCCATGTTGTTTTGGGGCACCTGGCGCCAACACGACATCAATGCCACGAATGCCGCACCTATCACCCGCATCTCAATGATCTGGATTTTCGGGCTGGGCTACACCACCGCGCTGGGCATCGGCCTCCATTCGTTGGCGAAGCTCTGGCGCCTGCTCACCGGGCGCCTTGGCGATGCCGAACTGGTGGCCCTGCGCCATAACGACGATCTGCTGACATGACCGCCCTTATCTTTACCCTGTCTCTTCTGGGCGCAATGGCAATTGGCCTGCCCGTGGCCATGGCCTTGCTGATCAGCGCCATCACCCTGATGTTCACGCAAGGACAAGTCGACACCACCATCTTGTCGCAAAAACTGATTGAAGGCGCAGACAGCTTTCCCTTGCTGGCCATTCCCTTCTTTATTTTGGCGGGCGAGTTGATGAATGCCGGCGGCCTGTCCAGGCGTATCGTCAACTTCGCGCTGGCTTGGGTGGGTCACATTCGCGGCGGTTTGGGCGTGGTCGCCATTTTCGCCACGGTCGTCATGTCCGCCATCTCAGGCAGCGCCGCCGCTGACGTGGCCGCCGTGGCGACCTTGTTGATTCCAATGATGCGCGGAGCGGGCTACAACGTGGCCCGCTCGTCCGGCCTGATCGCCGCCGCCGGTGTGCTCGGGCCGGTGATTCCGCCGTCCATCGGGATGATCGTGTTCGGCGTGATCGCCAACGTGTCCATCGGCAAGCTGCTGCTGGCCGGCGTTTTCCCCGGCCTCATGATCGCCGTCGCCTTGGTGATTGCTTGGCTGTGGGTGGTGCGCAAAGACAAGATCGAAGCCTTGCCGCGTCAGCCGATGGCCCAGCGCCTGCGCGCCGGGGTGGATGGCGCCTGGGCTCTGGTGATGCCGCTGGGCATTATCGGCGGCCTCAAGTTTGGGGTGTTCACGCCCACAGAGGCTGGTGTGGCCGCCTGTGTCTATGCTTTCGTGATCGGCACTTTTGTCTACCGTGAGCTGGCATGGGGCGCACTTTACAAGTTGTTTGTCCAGGCGGCAAAGATGACCTCCGTGGTGGTCTTCATGATTGCCACCGCGCTGGTTTCGGCCTTCATCATTACCACCAGCGAGGTACCGCAGCAGGTAGCTGCCATGCTGGAGCCCTTCATCGACCAACCCATCTTGCTCATGTTCGTGATCATGGCGCTGATCGTAGTCATCGGCACCGCCCTCGACTTTGCGCCCACGCTAATGATTCTGACGCCCGTGCTGATGCCCGTCATCAAGCAAGCCGGCATCGACCCGGTGTACTTCGGCGTGTTGTTCATCATCGTCAACTCCATCGGCCTGATCACGCCGCCGGTCGGCATCGTGCTCAACGTGGTGTGCGGAATATCCAAGCTGTCGATGGGCGAGCTCATGAAGGGCCTGTGGCCGTTTTTGATTGCCGAGCTCTTGGTGCTGCTTCTGCTGGTGCTGTTCCCGCCGCTGGTCCTGGTTCCCCTTAAGTGGCTCATGTAGCCCCAACCTTACGTTTTTGATGTCCCGTTCCATAACCACAAACCCTGGAGACCTTGTAATGACTTCCCTTAAACGACTGACCGCAGCAATGCTCGGCACCTTGCTCATTGCCAGCGCTGCCCATGCCCAATTCGCAGACCGCAACTTCAAGGTCTCCAACGGCGTGAGCAAAGAGCACCCGATGGGCAATGGCCTGACCAAAATGGGTGCTTGCACGCTGGAAAAGAGCGGCGGCAAGATGAAGATCACTCCCTACTGGGACGGCGCACTGGGCAACGACCTGACCGCAAGCCAGAGCGTGCGAACCGGCTCGCTGGACATGGTCCTGACCTCCACTGCACCGCTGGTGGGCATCGTGCCTGCGCTGGGGGTGTTTGATCTGCCGTTCCTGTTTGACAATGCCAAAGAAGCTGATGCCGTGTTGGACGGCAAGGCGGGCGATTTCTTCAGCGCGAAGCTGCCCGCTGTGGGCCTGGTCAATCTTGCCTGGTGGGAAAACGGTTTTCGCCACACCACCAACAGCAAGCGACCCATCACAAAGCTCGAAGACTTTGATGGCGTGAAGATGCGCGTGATGCAGAACAACACCTTCATCGACACCTTCAAGATTCTGGGCAGCAACGCCGTGCCGATGGCTTTCTCCGAGGTGTATTCCGCGCTGGAAACCAAGACGGTTGATGGACAGGAGAACCCCTTCAACAACATCGAGAACATGAAGTTCTACGAAGTGCAGAAATTCCTTACGCTCACCAAGCACGCTTACAGCCCAACACTGGTGTTGTTCAGCAAAAAGATATGGGACACCCTGAGCGCCGCGGAGCACAAAGTGCTGCAAGACTGCGCCGCGCTCGGCCGCGATGAACAGCGCCGCGTCAACCGTGAGAAAGAAGCGCTCTCCGTGACCAACCTGCGCTCCAAGGGCATGCAGGTCAATGAAATTAGCGGGGCTGAAATGAAGCGTATTCGCGATAAAACCCAGGTCATCTATCAGCGCAATGGCCAGGAAGCCGGCGTCGATGCCGTGAACGTCGTGTTCAACGAACTCAAACGTATTCGTGGCAACTGAGCCACTGGACTTGCATGCCGGCCTGGTGGTCGGCATCACGGGCGCTGCGCAGGGTATTGGTCTGGGCCTGGCCCAGGCCTTTGCTCGGCGAGGCGCCCGCTTGGTACTCAGCGATCTCGACGGCGAACGCATGGCGCACAGCGCCCGCCTACTTCAGGCGGACGGCGCTGCACTTTGCAGCCTGGCCGTCGATGTGCGGCGCGCCGAAGACGCTCAGGCGCAGGTCGCCCTGGCCGTCGAGCACTTTGGTCGGCTGGACGTGATGATCTGCAACGCCGGTATTTCGCAGGTCAAGCCTCTGTTGTCGCTGGAGGCGTCCGATTGGCAGCGCATGCTGGATGTGAATGTCACCGGCACCTTCCTCACACTGCGTGAAGCCGCCCGACAGATGCAAACCCAGGTACCGCTGGCACCCGGTCGCCCGCGCGGGAAAATCATCACGCTTGCCTCCATCGCCGGCCGGTCAGGCGCTGGGCCTATCGCCAGCGTGATTGCACCCTACCGTGCCAGCAAAGCCGCCGTCATCAGTCTGACGCAATCAGCCGCTTTCACGCTGGCACCGGACATCAACGTTAACGCCCTATGCCCGGGCCTGGTCGAAACGGATATGTGGCAACAGATGGACCGCGACTGGACGAGTCTGCAAGGTCTGCCGCAAGGCGAGGCCTGGCGCCAGCGTGTTTCAGGGGTGCCCTTGGGGCGCGCCCAGACCCCTGAGGACGTGGCCAATCTGGCCCTTTACCTGGCCTCCGAGGCCGCCGATTACATCACTGGCCAGTCGATCAACATCGACGGCGGTTTGATGATGAGCTGAACATGAACGATCACCCTGCCTTAAAACTTCGCGCGCTGATGGAGGGCGGCCGTCTGGTGCGTGCGCCCGGCGCCTACGACAGTTTGACAGCGCGCCTGACCGAGCAGGCGGGCTTTGAAGCCATCTACATGACCGGTTTTGGCGCGACGGCCTCCCGGCTGGGGCAGCCGGACATCGGCCTCTTGACGCAGACCGAAATGACCACGCATGCGCGCGACATGACCCGCGCAGTGAGGGCGCCTGTGATCGCTGATGCGGATACCGGCTACGGTGGGCCGTCCAACATTGAGCGTACGGTGCATGAGTACATTCAGGCGGGCGTGGCAGCCATTCACCTGGAAGACCAGGTTGCGCCTAAGCGCTGCGGCCAGATGGCGGGCATTCGCCTCATCGATGCCGATGAAAACGTGCGTCGTTTGCGTTGCGCCTTGCAGGCGCGCAGCCAGCACCCGATGCTGGTGATCGGCCGCACTGATGCGCTGCCCGCCTGCGGCATGGACGAAGCAATTGTGCGAGCCCAGCGCTACCAGGACGCGGGCGTGGACCTTGTATTTGTGGACGGCATTAAAAAAATCGCCGAGGTCGAGGCGGTGGCTAGGCGCTTGCCGGGGCCCAAGATCGTGTCCATCGTGGATGGCAATGAGACCGTTGCCTTGCGGACGCAAGACTTACAGGCGATGGGTTTTTCAGTGGTTCTCTACGCCGTGACCGCGCTTTTCAGTGCGACCCGGGCGGTGCATGACGCGCTCGGCCGACTGGCGCAAGACGGAACACCAGCCCAGGTGTCTACGACGGCTTATGCTGACTTCACGCGCATGGTCGGCCTGCCGGCGCATCAGCAGCTTGACGATCAGTTTGGCGTCACGCCGCATTGACCTTGCTCCCCGAGACATGTGGACTCAATGCCCAGCAAAGTCCAGCAGCGTGAAAAGCGGCAAACCGCTTTCGCGCAATTTGTCTGAGCCACCCAGCTCGGGCAGATCCACAATCGCTGCGCCTTCCATCACGGTGGCGCCCAGCTTTTCCAAAAGGCGCCGGCCCGCCATCATGGTGCCGCCCGTGGCAATCAGGTCGTCGATCAGCAGCACCTTGTGGCCGGGCAGCACGGCGTCGGTGTGCAGCTCCACTGTGGCGCTGCCGTATTCAAGTTCATAGGTTTCTTGCACGGTGGTGAAGGGCAGCTTGCCTTTTTTGCGAATGGGCACAAAACCCACATTGAGTTCGTACGCAATCACCGCGCCCAAGATGAAGCCGCGCGCGTCCAGACCGGCCACCACGTCGGGGCGCATGTGCGGGTCCATGTAGCGGTGCACAAAAGCGTCGATCAGCACGCGAAAGACCTTGGGGTTTTGCAGCAGTGGCGTGATGTCCCTGAACTGCACGCCCGGCGCCGGCCAGTCCGGCACGGTGCGGATGTGGCTGCGCAGGTAATGGCTCACGGTCTGTTGGCTGAGTGCGGCGTTGTCAGTTGTGGGGTTCATGGCTGCAATGGCAAGTGAAGGCGATTGGAGGCGAGTGAAAAAAGAAGGGCGCTCAGTCAGAAGTACGTTAGGTCAGGCGAACACATGCCGGGCCAAGAGCGCACCCTGGGCTGACACCACAAAGCCCTCACCCAGGCCGGGGTAGGCGCCGCACAGGTCGGTCATGTTGACCTGGTGGGTCACCCAGACCTCGAATGGTCCGGCAGGCATGCCGGCCAGCAAGGCTTTGAGCGCACGGGTTTGTGCAGGCTGACGGCTCGCCGTGCCAAAGGTGGAGTTGAGCGCCGGCAGCAGCTGCGAGGCGCCAAATGCCAAGGTGGCGGTGTCCACACAACGACACCATGCGCTGGACTGAACCGCCCGTGGCCGCAAGCCTTGGGCCTGAAACCAGGCACCCAGGCGCCGTGATTGGGCACGACCTTCGTCGCTCAAGTTGCGCTGGGTGCTGCACTTGCCCAGCGTAAAACCCGGCGGATCGCCAATGCCGGATTCGGTTTGGGCGTGACGCAGCATCAGCACGCAGCCGCCTGTGCGCAGCAGCGCTGCAACAGCTTGCGCGCTGGCTTGAGCGCCGGCTTGCGCGGGATCTTGCGCCGACGACGGCGCTTGGGTCAGGCAGGTGGCCACTGCGGCCAGTGCATCACGTCGCTTCATGTCTTGCTTTCTCGCTTCGTGCTCAGGCTGCGCGGCCGCGCAGCAGTTTTTCTTCAGCCAGTGCCAGCGCGGCGGGCTTGCCCGAAATCACCAGCGTATCGCCGGCTTCCAGCAGGCAGGCATCGTCGGGCGTCAGCGTGTCGCCGCTGCTGCGCCGCAGGCTGAGTACGCGCACACCCACCGCCTCCAGCGCCAGCGCGCCCAGTGTTCCGCCAATCGCCCGAATGGCCGGCGGCAGCATCACCGTGGCCAGACGTTCTTGCTCGAGCTCGTTCACGCTGTCATCGTCGGCGCCGTGAAAGTAACCGCGCAGCAACTTGTAACGTGCGTCGCGCTGCACCTGCACCAGGCGGATCACGCGGCGCATCGGCACGCCCACCAAGGCCAGCGCATGGCTGGCCAGCATCAGGCTGCCTTCGATGGCTTCGGGCAC
>CAZNQE010000059.1:0-4926 GCA_964575005.1 uncultured Polaromonas sp.
TGGCCAAACTGCTTGCGGTCATGGATGTAAGGCATGACGTTGTCCATGACGGACTGCATGATGCCCAGCGGCCCTCCGGAGAGCACGGCGCGCTCGTAGTCCAGGCCGCTCATCAGCACCTTGGCGCCGCCGTTGATGTGACCCAGGATATTGGACTCTGGCACCTCGACGTTGCTGAACACCAGCTCACCCGTGTGGCTACCGCGCATGCCGAGCTTGTCGAGCTTTTGCGCAACTGAAAAGCCTTTCATGCCTTTTTCAATCAAGAACGCCGTCACACCGCGTGCACCCAGCTCAGGATCAGTCTTGGCATAGACCACCAGCGTGTCGGCGTCAGGGCCGTTGGTGATCCACATCTTGCTGCCGTTGAGCAGGTAGTAGCCGCCCTTGTCTTCGGCCTTGAGCTTCATGCTCAGCACGTCGCTGCCTGCGCCCGGCTCGCTCATGGCCAGCGCGCCCACGTGCTCACCGCTGATGAGCTTGGGCAGGTACTTGGCGCGCTGCGCTTCAGTGGCGTTGCGCTTGATCTGGTTGACGCACAAATTGCTGTGCGCGCCGTAGGACAAGCCCACAGACGCCGAGGCACGCGAGATCTCTTCCATCGCAATCATGTGAGCGAGGTAGCCCATGTTGGCGCCGCCATAGGCTTCATCGACCGTGATGCCGAGCACACCTAGCGATCCCATCTTGGTCCAAAGGTCCATCGGGAACTGGTCGTTGCGGTCGATCTCGGCAGCACGTGGCGCAATCTCGACTTCAGCAAATTCGCGCACCGCGTCGCGCAGTGCGTCGATGTCTTCACCAAGTTGAAAGTTCAGGCCGGGCAGGTTGCTCATGGGTGTCTCCTGGAGTTTTGGTTTGATTTGTTCAGTACGTCTTGGGCACAGGCACCAGCGTCTGCTGCATCACGGCGCAGTCTGATTCTTGACCACCGGCAGCGACATGGCGCACCTCAGCCATGGTGACGATGATGCGTTTGCCCGCCTTGAGCACGCGGCCCGTGGCGCGCAACTCGCCGTGGTCAAACGCGGCCATAAAGTTGACCTTGTATTCGACGGTGGTCACTTCCATGCCTTCGGGCGCGACGGTCAAGCCTGCGTAGCCGCCGGCAATGTCGGCCAGCGCGCCCATGGCGCCACCATGAAAGCCGCCTTGCTGCTGCGTGACTTTGTCGGAATACGGCAGCGCGATTTCGCACACACCGCGCTCGACGCGCAGCAGCCGCGCACCCAGGTGCTGCATCAAGCCCTGGCGCATGAAAGATTCGTTGACCCGATCAAACAGATCGGCCGGCTCGGCCTGGGCGGGTGCGTTCATGCGGTCTTCCGGGTGGTTTTGCCAGCGGGGGCGCGGACAGCCGACTTGGGCTTTTCGGTCTTGGCGAGCAGCGCGCGCGCTTCTTTTTCGTGCACCTTGATCTCTTCAAGATTAGCTTGCAGGTCCGCCATCTGCTCTTCGAGTTGCTGGCGGTGCCCTGCCAGTACCACCAGAAACTTCTTCAGTTGCGGCGCGGTGTCGCGCGGGCTTTCATACGAATCAATGATGTCCTTGGCCTCACTCAGGCTCAGGCCCAGGCGCTTCGCACGCAAGGTGAGTTTGAGGCGCGTGCGGTCGCGTGGGCTGTAAATGCGCTTGCGCCCGCCCGGCCCCTCGCGCCTGGGCTGCAGCAAGCCCATGTCCTCGTAAAAACGCATGGCGCGGGTGGTCAGGTCAAACTCCCGCGCAAGGTCGCTGATGGTGTAGCTTGTGGCCATGGCCGGTGGATTCTTTCGTGACGGGAGGCGGCTTCTACAATGCGATTCGAATTGACGTTACGTCAACGTCAAATATAGCGCAAGCGCTCCCCAACCGAAGCCGCACCAGGTCATGAACCTTCTTGAGCAGCAACTGCACTACCCGCTCGGCGAGCGACTGCCCGCAAGCGGCGAGGCCCTGGAGGTCGCACCCGGCGTACGCTGGATCCGCATGGGCCTGCCCTTTGCGCTGAACCATATCAACTTGTGGCTGTTGCGCGATGAGCTGGACGGCCGGCCCGGCTGGACCGTGGTGGACTGCTGCATCCACCGGGACGAGGCCAAGGCGCAATGGGAAGCCGTGTTTGCCACCCAATTGCAAGGGCTGCCCATCTTGCGCGTCCTCGTCACGCACATGCACCCAGACCACATCGGGCTGGCGCATTGGCTGTGCGAACGCTGGACAGCGCCTTTATGGATCAGCACCACCGACTTCAATGCGGCGCAGCTGGCCAGCAGCCAAACCTCGGGCAACTGGGGCGAGCGTGCCGCGCAGTTTTTTGCATCGCACGGGCTGACGGACCCCGACGCCGTGGAGAAAATCCGCGCGCGGGGCAGCTACTACCCCAGTCTGGTGCCAGCAGTACCGCGCAGCCATGTGCGGCTGATGGACGGGCAAGGCGTGCAAATCGGCGGTCGCGTCTGGCGCTGCATCAGCGGCTACGGGCATGCGCCTGAACACATGGCGTTGTATTGCGATGACGCTGCGCTGCCTGCACCTCTCTTGATCGGCGGCGACATGATGCTGCCCCGAATTTCAACCAACGTGAGCGTTTACGACGCTGAGCCCGAGGCCAATTCGTTGGCGCTGTTTTTAGCGTCCATCGACAAGTTCAGGCCGCTGGCCACCGACACGTTGACCCTGCCCTCCCACGGCAAGCCCTTCACGGGGTTGCATACCCGCATAGACCAGTTGCACCAACATCACCAGGACCGCCTGGCCGAGGTGCGGGAGGCCTGCACTGCCAGCGCCTGTAGCGCGGCAGACATCTTGCCGGTGATGTTCAGGCGACCACTGGACTTGCACCAGACCACGTTTGCCATGGGCGAAGCCATTGCCCACCTGCACTGGCTCTGGTTTGAAGAACAGCTCCGGCGCGAACGCGGCCAGGACGGTATCTACCGATTCAGATCACGCTGAGCCCGGCCAGGCTGGCCTGATCATGGGCACCTGAATCAGCCGGCACCCGCAGGGCGACCAGCGCCGTCAAATAACGGCGCAGCCAGTCGAAGTCCACTGGCTTTTGCAAAAGCTCAATGCTGGGGGGCAGCACACCGCGCTGGGCGATGTACTCAGGGGCCCATCCACTGATGACGATGATCTGCAAGTCTTCCAGGCGCGGATTGCGTTGCAGCCCGCGCAAAAGCTCTATGCCATCCACACCAGGCATGGACAGGTCAGTGATCAAAAGTTGCGGCCGCATGCTGGCAATGTCCATGAGGGCGGGCACGGCCGATGGCATCCAGGTGCAGTCCAGCGGCAAATCCCATTGCTCGAACTGACAGCGGTACAACTCCATGGTGCTGGCGTCATCCTCGACGATCAACAGCCTCAAAGGCGGCGTCGGATCTTGCCCTTCAGCGCCTTTGGCGACAGGCAAAGACGCCAGGGCGATGCGTTCATAGCCGCCCAGGGTGAGCCAGCCTTTAAGGATGCCGCTGGCCACTTGGGCACGCACCGCATCGGGCGAGCATTGCAATTGCTGCGCCGCGTACTCAAGCCCGCAATAAGCGACCTCGCTGAAAGCGGGCGCAGTGATGGCCTCTTCAAACGACAAAAAGCCGCTGAGATTCAAGGGGGAACTGGCCGAGCCGTTGTTCATCCCCGCATTGTATTGAGGGCGTATGCCAGACGGCGCTCGGCTCAGCGACTGGCCACCGCTTCATTCACGCCTATCCAGAAAGACTGGAGATGACGCAACTTTTCAGTGAAAGCCAGAAAGTCCACGGGCTTGCGAACGAAGCCGTTGGCTCCGGTCTGGTAGCAGGCCAGCATGTCAGATGCTTCGCAAGAGGACGTAAGCATGACCACGGGCACGAATGCGGTGAGCGGATTGGCGCGCAGGCTACGCAGCACGTCCAGGCCAGACAATTTGGGCAGCTTCATGTCCAGCATCACCAGCGCAGGTTGCTTTTGAGTGTCGCGCCCTGCATGCAACCCTTGGCCCCAAAGGTAGTTCAAAGCTTCTGCGCCATCACGCGCCACCACGATCTCCGCTGCGACACCTTGCTCCTGCAAGGTCAGGACGGTCAGCTCCAGATGGTCGGGATTGTCTTCAACGATAAGAATTTTTTTGTTTGGCATGAACGGGTCGCGCAGGGCCCACCGGGTACGGCGTCAGAGCTGCAGTCGCAGGCGTTGGAAATTGAATCCCATATTAACGATGTTTACCAATTTGCGCACTCACCAGGTCGGGATCATTTCATCCTTGAGCTGGCCCCGCAGCACCGCGTAGTCAGGCACGATGGTGCGCACCGTGTCCCAAAACCTGGGGCTGTGGTCCATGACGCGCAAATGGCTGAGCTCGTGCACCACCACGTAGTCGATGACGGACAGCTTGAAATGGATCAGCCGCCAGTTGAGCCTGATCGAGCCGTCGATGCTGGCACTGCCCCAGCGTGTGCCCGCGCTGCTCAAGCTCAAGCGGCGCCACTGCACGCCCAGTTGAGGCGCGAAATGATTCAGCCGCTGCTCAAAAAGTTGCTTGGCCTGACGCATCAGCCACGCCTGGGCCGCGTCGCGGATCTGCGCCTGGCTGGCGCTGTGGGGCAGACCCAAGGTCAGCAGCTGCGATCCATCGGATGGCGCGGCGTCCACTTGGGTGCCAGCTTTGCCCTGGCGCGGATCCAGCAGCACCTTCAGGTTGCCGCCCAGATAAGGCACGCTGGCGCCGTCGCGCCAGTCCACCTGAGCCGAGGCCATGCGGCGGTGACGGTCCCGCGTTTCCTGCAGCTTCTTCAAGATCCAGCCGCCTTTTTCCTGAACGGAACGGTCAATGTCTTGCAACGGCACCCATTTGGGCGCACTCACCGCCAAACCTTCCGCGCCGACAGAAAAACCGATCGTGCGGCGCTTGCCACGCCGCAGGGCGTAGGCCACCAGCACGCCTGACAACAGGGCCTCTCGACTGGC
>CAZNQE010000059.1:5026-17199 GCA_964575005.1 uncultured Polaromonas sp.
GCCGGCGCGGCGGGCTCTGAGGCAAACAAGTCCAGTGTTCGCTGGAGGAGCTTTTGCATCATTGAAGTCTAACGACGGGCCGGCTTGAGGCAGCGTTTCGTTTCAGGCGTTTACATGCGCTGTGCGCTCGTCCGCCGGGTACGCATCGGGGTCCAGTCGGCGCATTTCGCCTTCAATCCATGCTTGCACTTCGCGCATCAACTCGTCAGGCTTCCTGCCCACGCTGCTGATCGGTTTGCCGATGGAAATGTCCACGATGCCGGGCTTTTTGATGAAGGCCTTGCGCGGCCAGCATTTGGCCGAGGTTACGGCCACCGGGATCACGGGTGCGCCGGTTTCGATGGCCAGGCGCGTGCCACCGCTTTTGTAGACACCTTGCTGACCGCGGGGAATGCGCGTGCCTTCAGGAAACATGATGACCCAGACGCCCTGGCCCATCAGCCGCCGGCCCTGCTCGACCACCTTTGAAAACGCTTCCTGGCGCTTGCTGCGGTCGATGTGGATCATGTCCATGCGCGCCATGGCCCAGCCGAAAAACGGCACGTAGAGCAGTTCTTTTTTAAACACATAGGCCAGCGGATGCGGCATCAGCGTGACCATGGAAAAAGTCTCCCAGGTGCTTTGATGCTTGACCAGCAACACGCAGGCACTCTTCTCGCCCACGGGCAGGTTTTCCATGCCCGTCACGCGGTTATGAATGCCCAGAATCACGGTGCCGCCGGTCACGGCCAGGCGCAACCAGCCCGCGCACAGCCAGTAGATTTTTGTGCTGCTCAAAAAAGGCGACACCAGGAGCACCACCAAGGCCCAAGGAATGACGGTGAAGGTCATCCAGAGCACATGAATAAGGGAACGGATCAGGGGCATGTAGGCTTTTAAAGGGAGCTGACTGCTCAGGCAGGGCTAGGCGGCAAAGGCGCAGCAGCCATCGCGGCGGCCTCGCGCTCGATCAGAAAATCAGCAAATGCGGCCAAGTCTTGGTGAACGCGAGTGCCCTCGGGCAATCCCACGGGCTGACCGCCAGCAGCAAAAGCAGCGGACTTGCCTGAGAGCACCAAGTGGGCTTCACAGCCAGCCGCACGGGCGGCCACGACATCGCGCAGAGAATCTCCACAGGCCGGCACACCCTTGAGCGAGACGCCAAAGCGCAAGCCTATCTGGTCAAAAAGGCCAGGCAGCGGTTTGCGGCACACGCAAACTTCTTCAGGGCTGTGCGGGCAGTAAAACACCGCATCCACACGCCCCCCCACCGCTGCCAGCAGCTTGTGCATCTTGACGTGAATGGCGTTGAGCGTACCCACATCAAAAAGCCCGCGCCCCAGGCCCGACTGGTTGGACGCGATCACCACATGCCAGCCCGCGTGGTTGAGCCGGGCGATGGCCTCCAACGCACCGGGCAGCGGCAGCCATTCCTCGGGCGACTTCACAAAGTCGTCGCTGTCGGCATTGATCGTGCCGTCGCGGTCGAGGATGACGAGTTTCATGCTGGTCATGTTTAGGTCTGACCGTGTTTAGGAGGCTAGACGCGAGAGATCGGCGACGCGGTTCATGGCGACGTGCAAGGACTTCAGCAAGCCTTGACGGTTCAGCCGCAGATCCATTTCCTCGGCGTTCACCATCACGTCGTCAAAGAATGCATCCACCGGCGCGCGCAAAGCGGCCAGGGTCTGCAAGCTGGCGGTGTAGTCGCCGGACTTGAACTGCGCCTCGGACTCGGGCACTAGTTTTTGCATCTGCGCATGCAGGGCTTTTTCTGCGTCTTCCTTGAGCAGCGCGACATTCACATGCGCGTCCACTGCGCCCTCGACTTCGGCTTTCTTCAAGATGTTGCCGATGCGCTTGTTTGCTGCGGCCAAGGCAGGCGCTTCAGCAAGCGTGGCAAAGGCGCGCACGGCTTGCAGGCGCACGCTCACATCACCCAGGCGCTGCGGCTTGAGCGCCAGCACGGCATCCACTTCTTGCGCGCTAAAGCCTTGCTCGCGCAAGCTGCCGGCCAAGCGGTCGTAAATAAACTCGGCCAGCGCTTGCGCGGTGGCGGCTGCGTCGGCAATCTTGTTGCCAAACGCCTCGCCGGCTTGGCGCAGCAGAGCGTCCAGGTCCAGCGGCAGCTGCCGTTCGCCGAGCATGCGCAGCACGCCCAGCGCATGGCGGCGCAGCGCAAAGGGGTCGCGGTCGCCGCTGGGCAAATTACCGATGCCAAACATGCCGACCAAAGTCTCAAGCTTGTCAGCCAGCGCCACCACCAAGCCCACCGTGTTGCGGGGCAAGTCATCACCCGCAAAGCGCGGCTTGTAGTGGTCTTCAATCGCATCGGCCACCGCAGCGGGCAGGCCGTCATTGAGCGCGTAGTAGCGGCCCATGATGCCTTGCAGCTCAGGGAATTCGCCCACCATGTCGGTCACCAGGTCGGTCTTGGCCAGTTGCGCGGCTTGGTCGGCTTGCGCCACCAGCGTGGCGTCGCCGAGTTGACCTGCAATGGCGCGGGCGATGGCCCGCACACGCTCCACGCGCTCGCCTTGCGAGCCGAGCTTGTTGTGATAAACCACCTTGTCCAGCCCCGCCACACGCGACGCCAGTGTCTTCTTGCGGTCTTGGTCAAAGAAGAACTTCGCATCGGCCAGGCGCGGGCGCACCACGCGCTCGTTACCGCCAATGACGGCGCTCGCATCGCTCGGGCTGATGTTGCTGACCACCAGAAACTGGTGCGTCAACTTGCCTGCGGCGTCCAGCAGCGGAAAGTATTTTTGGTTCGCCTTCATGGTCAAAATCAGGCATTCCTGCGGCACGCCCAAGAACTCTTTTTCAAACGCGCAAGTCAGCACGTTAGGTCGCTCGACCAGGGCCGTGACTTCGTCCAGCAGCGCGTCGTCTTCAATAGGACGCACACCACCGCCGACTTTGGCTGCGGCCGCTTGCAACTGGCGCGCGATCTCAGCCTTGCGCTCGGCAAAGCCGGCGATCACGGCGCCGTCTTTGAGCAGCGTGGCGGCGTAGTGGTCTGCATGGGCAATGCGCACGGGCGAGACAGCGGCTTCAAATCGGTGGCCTTGCGTGCTGTCGCCTGACTGCAATCCCAGAGCCTGCACCGGCACCACGGTGCTGCCATGCAAGGCGACCAGGCCGTGAGCAGGCCGCACAAAGCTCACACTGCTCCAGCCAGGCAGCTCGCAGTCAGTCTCCAGCTGGTAACTCATGACCTTGGGAATCGGCAGCTTGGCGATGGCTTCGAGCAAGGCTTTTTGCAGGCCTTCAGCCAACGTGGCGCCTTGCACCACGCTCTCGTAAAAGAGCGCCTCGGCCTTGCCGTCCATGACTTTTTTCAACCCGGCAACCGCGGAAGCATCAGCACCCAGGGCTTGAAGCTTTTTCAAAAGCGCAGGCGTGGCGTTGCCGCTGGCATCCAGCCCCACGCTCACAGGCATCAGCTTTTGTGAAACCGATTTGTCGGCGGCCTGCGCGGCCACGCCCGTGATGTGCGCGGCCAATCGGCGCGGCGAAGCAAACGCCGTCAGCGCGGAGTCCGCCGCAGCCAAGCCTTGGGCCTTGAGCTGCTCATGCAGCACGCCAGCAAAGGCATCGCCCATTTTTTTCAGGGCTTTGGGGGGCAGCTCTTCAACGAAGAGTTCAACAAGCAAGTTATCAGTGGTCATCGTCATGGCCTCACGCGGCCTTCTTGTTCAGTACAGGCAAGGCGGCCTGCATTTGCGCCACCCATTCACGCGGCGCCAGCGGAAAGCCCAGGCGCTCGCGGCTTTCGAAATAGCTTTGCGCCACGGCGCGCGCGAGGTTGCGGATGCGCCCGATGTACGCTGCGCGCTCGGTCACGGAAATGGCGCCGCGTGCGTCCAGCAAATTGAAGCTGTGGGCGGCTTTCAAGACCTGCTCGTAGGCCGGCAAGGCCAGTTGCGCTTCGATCAGATGCTTGGCCTGCTTTTCATGCGCGTTAAAAGCGGTGAACAAGAAATCGGCGTCTGAATGCTCGAAGTTGTAGGTGGACTGTTCGACCTCGTTTTGCTTGTACACGTCGCCGTAGCTCAGGCCTTCGGTCCAGGTCAGGTTGTAGACGTTGTCCACGCCCTGCAGGTACATGGCCAGGCGCTCCAGGCCGTAGGTGATCTCGCCGGTGGCGGGCTTGCAGTCGATGCCGCCCACCTGCTGGAAGTAGGTGAACTGCGTGACTTCCATGCCGTTGAGCCAGACTTCCCAGCCCAGGCCCCAGGCGCCCAGCGTCGGGTTTTCCCAGTCGTCCTCCACAAAGCGGATGTCGTTTTTCTTCAAGTCAAAACCCAGGGCTTCGAGCGAGCCGAGATACAGCTCGAGGATGTTGCTGGGCGCGGGCTTGAGCACTACCTGGTATTGGTAGTAGTGCTGCAGGCGGTTGGGGTTTTCGCCGTAACGGCCGTCTTTGGGGCGGCGGCTAGGCTGCACGTAAGCGGCTTTCCAGGGCTCGGGGCCGAGCGCGCGCAAGAAGGTGGCGGTGTGCGAGGTGCCGGCGCCGACCTCCATGTCATAGGGCTGCAAGAGTGCGCAGCCTTGATCGGCCCAATAAGACTGGAGCCTGAGAATGATTTGCTGGAAAGTGAGCATAAAGAGCGTCAGCTGACAGAGGTCGCGTCGGATTCAAGGAGGAGGGCAAGCGGCGCACCAAGACGCCAACTTTTCATTTTACGCGGCCGGTCTACGGGGCGAGGCGCCCGTGCGCCGCCGCGCCCAGACCGCCGCAGCAAGGCTCAGGGCACCAAGCCATATCCACGGCCACAGACCCAACACGGGTACCCAGCGCGCATAAGGCGTAAGGCCGTCGATCCCGCGCACTTCAGCCACCAGGGCACCGCGCGTGTGGCGGGGTAGCGAATGCGTCACCTCGCCTTGCGCATTGATCACCACAGTGGCGCCGGTATTGGTGGCGCGGAGCATGGGGCGGGCAAATTCGAGGGCACGCAGGCGCGAGATGTGCAAGTGCTGGTCGATGGCAACCGTGTTGCCAAACCACGCAATGTTGCTGACGTTGACCAACAAGGTCGGCGCACGTGCGGGGTCTTTGAAACTCTTGCCCAGCTCTTCGCCAAACAGGTCTTCGTAGCAAATATTGGGGGCCAGCCGTTCGCCGCGCCATTCAAAAGCGGGCTGCCCCAGAGCCCCCCGCTTGAAGTCGCCCAGGGGAATCTCCATCATGCGGATGAACCACTGGAAAAACGGCGGAATGAACTCGCCGAAAGGCACAAGGTGATGTTTGTCGTAGCGGTAAGGCGCGGCGCCGGGCGCCAGGCCCACCACGGAGTTGCTGTAGCCCGCGCCGTCAGTCAAGGGCATGCCCACCAAGGCGGCTTGCTCGCCAGTGCCAAAGCGCGCTTGAAGGCGGGCCAGGTAGCCGTCCGGCAGCTGCTGGGGCAGGAGCGGCAAGGCGGTTTCAGGCAGCACCACAAGATCGGTCTTGGCCGCTAGCAACTGCTCGCCGTAAAAGCGCAGCGCATCGCGTACGCCGGTGCCGGGCTGAAACTTCAGGTCTTGCGGGATGTTGCCTTGCACCAGCGTGATGCTCAAAGGCGAACGCTCTGTGGCGCTGGCTAAATGGCTCAGCGAGGATGAAGGGGGCAAACTGGCCAGGCCCCAGGCGGCGGTGAGCAAAACGATCAGGCTCATCCAGGCCCGCGCCTTACTGCCTTGGCTTGCGTCCAACCTTTGCGCCGTCAAAGCCGCAGGCAAGAGCAAGGCCAAGCCAGCCGCAACCGCCGCCGCCAGCCAAGTCAGGCCGTGAACGCCCACCCAGGCGGCCATAGGCCGGGCCCAGCCGTCGACGTGGGCATAGCCGCCCTCGCCCCACGGAAAGCCAGTGAACAGCACCACCCTTGCCAGTTCCGCCAACAGCCACAGGCCGGCAAAAAGCAATCCGCGACCCAGCTTGGAACGCGGCGCAAAGCGCACATAAGCACCTGCACCCACCGCGTAATAAAGCGCCAGCAAGCCAGCCAAGGTGAGCACTGCCAGCACCGCCAGCGCCGCAGGCAAACCACCGTAGCGGTGCATGGAAATGAACAGCCACCAGAACGTGCCGGCCAGCATGGCCGTGGCAAAAAGCCAGCCCAGACGCAAGCCTTGTCGGGCACTCCGCGCACCTTCAAGCTGCCAGACCAAGACCGCCAATGAGGCAACTTGCAAGCCGCCGGAGGCTTGGCCGGTGCTTAAACCTGGCAAGGAAAACGCGAAGGGCCAGGCCATGCTGAGCGCGTGGGCCAAGCCCGCCGCCAGCACAAGCAAAACGCCTGGCCAGCGCTGGCTGGGTGAGCCGCTCAGGCTCAAGGCCGACTGCCGGGCGCGGGCCGAACGCGGGCGGCAGGTACCTCAACCGGTGACACCTTGAACCAACGCACGGCGCCGCCCTTGGTGTGCAGCACCAAAAACTGGATGCCCGACAGCACATGTGACTCGCCTCGTTTGGGCACGTGGCCCATTTCATGCGCGACCAAGCCGCCAATGGTGTCGAAGTCTGACTCGGGCAGGCGCACGCCGAAGGCTTCGTTCACGCGCTCGATGGCTGTGTCGCCGCTGACGCGGTAGGTGTGGTCACTCAGGCCAAAGATGTCGCCTTCGTCTTCCGCGATGTCGAACTCATCCTCAATCTCACCCACGATCTGCTCGAGCACGTCTTCAATGGTGATGAGGCCGGCGACGCGGCCGAACTCGTCAATGACGATGGCTAGGTGGTTGCGGTTGCCCCGAAATTCACGCAGCAAGTCGTTCAAGCCCTTACTCTCGGGCACGAACACCGCCGGGCGCAGCAGGGCTCGGATGTTTAACTCCGGCGCACGCTGAAGCTTGAGCAAGTCCTTGGCCAGCAAGATGCCGATGATGTTTTCCTTGTCGCCCTCATAGACCGGAAAACGCGAGTGCGCGGTATCGATCACAAGGTGCAGCAACTCGTCAAACGGCGCGTCGATGTTGATGGCGTCCATGCGCGGGGCGGCCACCATCACGTCGCCGGCCGTCATGTCGGCCATGCGAATGACGCCCTCGAGCATCTCTCTGCTCTGGGCGCCGATCACGTCATTGTCTTGAGCTTCCACCAGGGTCTCGATCAACTCGTCTTTCGAGTCGGGGCCGGGGTGGAGCATTTCAGCGAGCTTTTGCAAAAAGCCGCGTTTGTCTTCCGCTTTGAGCGGACGACTGGGGGGGGCGTCGGACACGTAGGTGTTCGGTAGTTAAGAAGCGGACAAGGATAGCTGAAATCAGTACCGGCCTGCAGTCATGCCCCGGTCACGCATAAGCTGTAGCGTCAGCGCAGCATGCGGTCGCGCGAATCGCGCACGCCATTGCGCACTTCTTGCATCATTGCCAGCACCGACCAGAACTGATGCGCCTGCACCTTGAGGCGGTAGTCGGTCTGCGCCATGCGCTCTTCCAGCAGCTCGGTCATGTGCGAGTCAAGGTCGGCCGGGGGCAGCTTCAGATAGGCCTCGCTCTCGGAGCCGTCGCGCTCAATGCTTGCACCACTGGCACGTGCGATCTTGAGCATGGCGGTGTTCTCGCTCAATGCGTGAATGAAGAGCAGGCTCACGCCTTGGTTGCGCGCGTGCTTGGTGGCCCGGTCAAACAGCCGGCCGCCGTAGCCACGTCCACGCGCTTGCTTCGACACCGACACGCCAAACTCCGCACAGCTCTTGAGCTCCGGGTCGACGGTGAAGGCCAGATGCGCCAAGGCGATGAGTTCAAGCCGCCGGTTGTAAATGCCGAAGATCTCGTCGCGCTTGAAGTTCAGGCCTTCGACGTAGCGTTCGATTTGTGCATCGTTGGCCGCGTAGCCAAAGCGCAGGTAGCGGTCAGCCGGCGAAAGGGCCAGCAGGTGCCGGGTGATCTGGGGGATATGGGCAGGGACCAGCGTGCGGATCGGCACCGCGCCGGGCAGCCAAGCACGGCGAGTCTTCTTCAATAGCGGCCAGCGAAACAAACCCCAACCGGGCGCTGAGGATGTTTTGATGAGCTCGTCGGAAAAGGCCATGTCGGTAATGTACGGGTTTTCCCGTATTTTTCAGGTCAACAGCCCTTCTCTGAACTCGGCTTTAGGGCTTGGCTGGACGTTTCCGGCGAGGAGGCAGGGCTCCAAAGGGTGCCCTGCCTCCTGTAAGCCCTTGATATCTAAGGAGCTTTAATAACTGTCCGGTGAGCGCATCTCGAACGGCGTTACCGCTACAGCAGAGCGAATCAAAATGTAATGTTGCAGTGCAGCAACGCAAGCGCCTAGGGTTGCGGCGCAGGTAGCGCGTCACTCGGCGCTACAGGCGCCACAGCGGCCGTCCCCAGCAAGGCCAGCGTTTCGTCCATCACTTTGGGCATAAAAGCCAATTGCACATGCGCCGCGCCGTGGACTAATCGGTTGTCCGCACCGGGCAAGGTGGCTGTGGAGGCGGGAAACACGATGTGGTCGCAGTTGCTGTACCAGCACAGCCAGGGGACTGCGGCGAGTTCGGACCGGTCAGCATTGAGTTCGGCCAGCCAATGGCTCCCTTCCCGCATCTCGATCGCATTGGGACTGCGCGCGAACCGCGCCAGCCAGGTGCCGCGGTGTGGAGAGCCAATGCTGACCATGTAATGCACAGTAAGCGCTTTGCTTTCTTTGCTGCGGCTGTCCAGCCAAGCTCGGGCGGCGACCCCGCCCATGCTGTGGCACACCAGCACCGGCGGCAAACCGGAGGCCGCCGTGACGGCTTTGACCGCCGCGTCGATGGCAGGCCCATAGCCGGAGATGCTGCCAAAGACGGGCTCGAGGTTCACGGCCACAAAGGCGTGGCGTCCGCCCTGAAGCCGTCTGAGCCACGGCGTCCAGAAGCCGCGGTTACAAACCAGGCCGTGGACGAACACCACCCCGCGCTGACCCACCAGTTGCTGCCCATGCAGTTGATCCGGCACGGCATTGGGCCGAAAGGGCTGGCGCGAGGCAAAAACCTGGGCATCAATCCACGACTCGCTGACCCAGGCGGAGAGTAATTCGCGCCACGTGGCCCGTGCAACCGGGTCTCGCCGATTCACCTGCTGCATCACAAGCAGTTCGGCGGCCAACGCAGGGACGTATCCCACACAGCCAAACAGGGCCCCGATCAATGCCCACGCTGGGGAATAGGGCCACACAAACCAGAACCACGCGGCTGAAAACACCGTGAGTGCCAGCAGAATACGCCGCTGCAACCGCGCCAATTCGCCCGGCTGTGCGGACTGGGTCACATCACTTGGAGTGGGTCGACTTGGCTGCTTGTGCGGGTCTTGCGTCATGCACCAAAGTTTCCCACAGCTCGCGGGCCCACCGCGCCAGGCCAAGCTGTCGCAGGGGTGACCTTGGGGCACCGCCAAATATCGCTTCACACGGTCGAACTAGGACAAGCCCCATGGGCCAGTGTGAGGTACTGCTTTGACAATGCGAGGCAAGGAGAATTTATGGACAGGTTGTGGCTCAAGAGTTATCCCGAGGGCATCCCGGCGGATGTTCATCCCGAACAGTTCCAGTCCTTGAATCAGTTGCTGGAGGATTCGTTCCGCAAGAACGCGGTGCGTCCGTTTTCTGTGTGCATGGACCGCTGGATGAGTTACCGCGAGCTTGACGAGTTGTCGGCGTCGCTCGGTGCCTGGTTGCAAAAGCAAGGCCTTGAGCCCGGCGCACGTGTGGCCATCATGCTGCCCAACGTGCCGCAGTTCGCCGTCACCATGTGCGCTGTGCTGCGGGCGGGTTACACCTGCGTGAACGTCAACCCGCTCTACACGCCGCGTGAGCTCGAACATCAGCTGCGCGACTCAGGCGCCGAGACCATCGTCATCCTCGAAAACTTTGCCAAGACCTTGGAAGAGGTGATCGACAAGACGCCTATCAAGAACGTGGTCATCGCGGCCATGGGCGATTTGCTCGGGCCTTGGTACGGCCGCTGGATCACATTTGCTGTGCGGCATCTGGCCAAGATGGTTCCCGCCTTCAAGCTGCCGCTGGACGGCGGACGGCAGGTGCTGACCTTCCGCCAGGCGCTGACTGAGGGGAGCCACAGCACGCTCAAGCCTGCGGGCAGCAATCTCGACAGCATTGCGTTCCTGCAATACACCGGCGGCACCACGGGTTTGTCCAAGGGCGCGGTGCTCACGCATCGCAATATCGCCGCGGCCATCTTGCAGGCCGAGGCTTGGTTCAGCCCGGCACTCAGACGCATCGGGGATGTGAGCAAGACCAACAGCATCGCGGCGCTGCCGCTGTATCACATCTTCGCGCTCACACTAGGTCTTCTAGCCATCCGCTGGGGTTCGCACATCACACTGATCCCCAACCCGCGCGACTTTGGCAAGTTCATTGAGGTGCTGAAAAAGCGGCCCTTTCACATGTTGCCAGCCGTCAATACGCTGTTCAATGCGCTGCTCCAGCATCCGCAGTTCAAGACCGTTGATTTTTCTTCACTTTGCGTGTCCCAGGCTGGGGGCATGGCGGCGTCGGCAGGCACCGCCAAGCACTGGCTCAAGGTGACGGGCTGCCCCATGATCGAAGGCTGGGGCATGAGCGAGACCTGCGCCATTGGGACCAACAACCCCGTGACTGCGAAATCCTTCAGCGGCAACATCGGGCTGCCATTGCCCGGCGTGGAAGTCGCCATCAAGGACGACGACGGTCATACGCTCGCGGTCGGCGAATCGGGGGAAATCTGCATCAAAGGACCACAGGTCATGACGGGCTACTACCTGCAGCCCGAGGAAAATGAAAAGGCCTTCACCCACGACCATTTCATGCGCACTGGCGACATTGGCATCATGGACGAAGCGGGCTATATCCGCATCATTGATCGCAAGAAGGACATGATCATCGTGTCCGGCTTCAATGTGTTTCCAAACGAGTTGGAAAACGTGATTTCATTGTGCACCGGGGTGGTGGAGTGCGCTGCGGTCGGAGTGCCAGACAGCATGCAAGGGGAAGCGATCAAGGTCTTTGTCGTCAAAGACAATCCCTCACTCACGGAAGAAGATTTGGCAGCCTACTGCAAGCAAAACCTCACCGGCTATAAGCGACCGAAATACATAGAGTTTCGCGACGAGTTGCCAAAGTCCAACGTGGGCAAAATCTTGCGCCGCGAGTTGCGCAGCGCATGAGTCAACTCACTCATGCGCTTCCGCCGCAGGTCCAAGTGATTGAACGCGGTTGGCTTTCAGCGAACCTCATTATTTTCAAAGGTCCAAATGAAAATGCCGCCATCGATAGCGGCTACGTTAGCCATGCAGCCCAGACCGTGGAGCTTGTGCGAACCGCCCTTGATGGCCAAATGCTGCATCGGCTGCTGAACACACATCTTCACAGCGATCACTGCGGCGGAAACTCGGCTTTGCAGGCTGCCTACCCTGGCCTTAAGACCTTGATCCCGCCCGGACATGCTGCGCAAGTCAAGCAATGGGATGCGGTGGCCCTGAGCTATGTGCCCACCGGCCAAAACTGCCCACGTTTTGAGTTCCAGGGGATTCTAGAGCCGGGCTCTGAGCTTATTTGGGGAGGAAAAAGCTGGGAAGTACATGCGGCCCCAGGTCATGACCCTCATTCCGTGCTGCTTTTCGAGCGTTCAAGCCGCTGTCTGATTTCTGCAGACGCACTTTGGGAGAACGGTTTCGGTGTGGTGTTTCCCGAACTAGAGGGCGAAGACGCTTTTTCCGCCCTAGGAGACACACTTGATTTGATCGAGTCCCTTGAGCCCAAGCTGGTGATTCCAGGTCATGGACGGGTTTTCGACTATTCGACCGCGGTCATGGAGCGCGCGCGGAGCCGTCTGGCCGTCTTTACTGGCGATCCCGTCAAACACGCAAAGCACGCTACCAAGGTGTTGTTGAAGTTCAAGTTACTTGAGGTCCAACGCCAAGATCTCAAAGAGTTTTTGGGATGGGCGGCGGCCACGCCACACCTGAAGACGATTCACCAACGTTTTTTCGCTCAGGAGACTTTTGACGCCTGGCTTCACACCATGACGATAGAGCTAGTGAAAAGCAAAGTCGCGGAACTCAAAGAAGGTGACTTGGTTAACGCTTGAATCGTGTGGCAAATTCAAAGCAGGCAAATCTAACATTTCAGCTGAATTCAAAATCCCAAAAGAAAATGCCCAGTTAATCAAAGATTAACTGGGCATTTCTTGCTGTAAGAGCCTGACGATGTCCTACTTTCACACGGGAAT
>CAZNQE010000060.1:0-16838 GCA_964575005.1 uncultured Polaromonas sp.
TCTTGACGATGCCTTCTTCCAGGCTCCAGCCTTCGCTGCGGGTGTACTGAAAGTAGAGGTCGGCGTCGTCTGCGCCGTGGGACGCAATCTCGCCGAGTGCGCGGCTCAAGTGCGCGGGCGTCAGGCCAAAAGGCGCCAGCAAAAGCTGGTCCGCAATGGCCAGTCGCTCATGCGTGGCACCCGCGCTGGGCCGGGCCGTGACAAGGGACGAGGTGGCTTTGGCGGACTTGCGGACGGGGTTGGGCGCGGCGTTGAGAAAAGTCATCGAGCCATTGTAGGCAGACTGCCCTGTTCAGCGTCATCGGCCAGGCGATGACCGCACACGGCGAGCACGAACAACTCAAGGCTAAGCTGAGCCGCCTCGCTGCCTCAAATGTTTGAACACGGCCGCATCATCAAGTGCAGCACTGCCGGCTTCACGTGTGGCCGTGAACACGGCGCTGGCCGCCGCCCCCAAGGGCCCCGCAAAGCCCGCTTCGGCAGCAGCGGCCAGTGCCAGGCGGGTGTCTTTTTCAAGCAAGGTCACGTGGGCGCGCGGCGCATAGTCATCGTCCAGGGCACGTCGCAGCCGATCCGTGCCGATCCAGCTCTGCCCACTGGACTGCTCAATGACGGCCAGCGTCTGAGCGGGATCCAGGCCGAGCTGGCAGGCCAGCGCCAGGCATTCGGCCGCGCCCACCAGGTTGATGCCGGCCAGCAAGTTGTTGACCAGCTTGGTGCGTGCGCCATCGCCCGGACGGTGGCTGATGACAAATCGCTGACTGGACAGGGCGCTCAGCAAGTGAGCCTGGGCAGCCAGTACTTCACTGGGTGCGGCCAGCATCAGGCTCATGCGGCCTTCGGCGGCCCGCTGGGGCCCGCCGGACATGGGCGCATCAATCGCTTGCAAACCGTGGCGAGCCAAGTCAGCCGCCAGCGTTTCAACGTCGGCCGGCGCAATCGTGGGGCACAGCAAAACAGCCAGGCCTGCTCGGCCCGCCCGCGACATAGAAGCCGGACTCACCAGGCCCGTCGGGCCAAAAAGCGTGTCGCGGGTCTGGGCGGCGTCCACCACGGCAATGATGACGGCGTTGAGATCGGCCGCCGCCAGGGCCGGGCTGGCGATGACTTCAGCGCCCAAAGCAAGCAGGGCTGTGCACTTGGCCGCGTCCACGTCGCACACCTGCACTTGCCAGCCTTGGCCCAGCAGGTTGGCCGCCATGGCCGCACCCATGTTGCCGACGCCGATGACGGCGACACGTCCGGGGCTCAAGACTGCACCAATCGCTTGGCCTTGGCAATCGACAAGAGCATACCGACCGCCAAGCCCAGCGTGACCATGGCCGTGCCGCCATAGCTGATGAAAGGCAGTGGCACACCCACCACCGGCAAGATGCCGCTGACCATGCCCATATTGACGAAGGCGTAGGTGAAAAAGATCATCGAGATCGCACCGGCCAGCAGGCGGGAAAAGAGGGTCGGTGCCTCCAGCGCGATGGCCAGGCCGCGCAGGACCAGAAACACAAAGGCAGCGATCAGGCACAAGTTACCGATCAAGCCGAACTCTTCGGCATAGGCGGCAAAGATGAAGTCGGTGGTCCGTTCAGGAATGAACTCCAGGTGCGTCTGCGTGCCGGCCATGAAGCCCTTGCCCACCACGCCGCCCGAGCCAATGGCAATCATGCCCTGGATGATGTGAAAGCCCTTGCCCAGCGGGTCACGCGAAGGGTCGAGCAAGGTGCAAATGCGTTGCTGCTGGTAGTCATGCAAGACCACCCAGCGCATGCCGTCGGCGCACAACGAGGGCTCCAAAATCACCAGCGTGACAATGCCGACCAGACCAAGCACCACGGGCGGAATGATGAGCTTCCAGCTGAGTCCGGCAAAAAAGATCACCGCCAGCCCGGCCGCCATCACCAGCAAGGAAGTGCCCAAGTCAGGCTGCTTCATGATCAGCCCCACGGGCACCACCAGCAGCAAACCAGCGGCTAAAAAGTCCAGCGGACGCAACTGACCTTCGCGCTTTTGAAACCACCAGGCCAACATCAAAGGCATGGCGATCTTCAGGATTTCGCTCGGTTGAATGACCACCCCGATATTGACCCAGCGCCTGGCGCCTTTCTTGGTGATGCCGAACACCGCCACCGCCACCAGCAGGGCCACGCCCACCAGATAAAGCGGCACCGCCAGCGTCATCAGGCGCTGCGGCGGAATTTGCGCCACCACAAACATGATGGCGCCAGCGATCAGCATGTTGCGGCCGTGGTCCACGAAGCGCGTGCCGTGGTCAAAGCCCGATGAATACATGATCAACAGGCCTGCCGAAGCCAGTAAAAAAACGGCGAAGGCCAAGGGGCCGTCGAAGCCGTCGAAAAGCGGGGCCAGTCGGCGAAAAAGCGAAGGTTTGTCAAAGACGGCAGACATGGGCTGGGATTATCGGGGCAGCGCGGCAAAAGACTGCATTGGCATGCGTGTTTGATGTGCGCTGCTCTTTATTACCATGCAGGCCATGCACACCCCGGTAAACCGCCCCGAACCCGTCACCCACCTGCTCTATTTGCACGGCTTTCGCTCCTCGCCGCAGTCGGCCAAGGCGCGTCTGATGGCCGCCCGCATGGCGGCCGAGCACCCTGATGTGCAGTGGTGGTGCCCGCAGCTGCCGCCCTCGCCGCAAGAAGCCATGGCCCTGGTGATGAACGGCATCAGCACCTGGCCCCGCGCACGCATGGCGGTGGTGGGCTCATCCCTGGGCGGTTTTTATGCGGCCTGGGTGGCTGGGCAAACCGCTTGCCGCTACGCGCTTTTGAACCCGGCGGTGAACCCGGCACGCGACCTCGCCCGTTACATCGGTGAACAAAAAAGCTGGCACGACCCCAGCGAATCTTTCTATTTCCAGCCGAGCTTTGTAGACGAGCTCCAAGTGCTGGCGGCAGGCCCAAGCCCTGATCCGGCCGTGGGATACGCCCTGATCGCCAAGGGCGACGAGGTGCTGGACTGGCGGGAAATGACGGCCAAGTGCGCCGGCTGCCAGGTCAAGCTGCTCGAAGGCAGCGACCATGCCCTGAGCGACTTTGCACAGCATCTGCCCGGCTTGCTCGACTTTCTGGGGCTGTGAGGATGGGACAATCGAGCCCATGTTTACATTGTTTGAAGAAGCCGGAAAGTTCCTCGCCGGCCGCATCCTGTCCACCACCGATGCGTCTTTGCAGGTTGAGTTGGACTCGGGCAAGCGCGTCAAGGTCAAGGCCGTCAACGCTCTGCTGAAATTTGAAAAGCCGGCGCCGGCTGAGCTGCTGGCCCGCGCCCAGCCCCTGAGCCAGGAGATCGACCTGGACCTGGCCTGGGAATTCGCCAGCGACGAGGAGTTCGGCTTTGCCGACCTGGCGCGCGACTATTTCAGTGCCGACCCCACCCAGCCGGCCAGCCTGGAGCAGCAAGCCGCCGCGCTCTTTCGCCTGTTTGAGTCGCCGCATTACTTTCGCCGCGCCGGCAAGGGCCGCTTCAAGAAAGCACCGGCCGACATCTTGCAGTTGGCCCTGGCCGGGATTGAAAAGAAAAAGCAACTCGCCGCGCAGATCACGGCCTGGGCCGAAGAACTTGCGCAAGGCCAGTGCCCTGCCGCCGTGCGCGAGCAGCTCTACAAGATCCTGTTCAAGCCCGACAAGAACAGCGCCGAGTACAAAGCCGTGGTCGAGGCGGCACGCGCCACGCATTTGCAACCGCTGGACTTGCTGCAAAAAGCCGGCGCCATCACATCGGCCTACCAGTTCCACTGGAAGCGCTTTTTGTTCGAGAACTTTCCCAAAGGCACCGGCTTTCCCGCCGGCTTGCAAGCCCCGCAAACCAAGGACGAACTGCCGTTGGCCGAAGTTCAGGCTTTTTCCATCGACGACTCCAGCACCACCGAGATCGACGATGCCCTGTCGGTTCAAGGCCTGGGCAGCGGCACCGTCACGCTGGGCATTCACATTGCCGCGCCTGGCTTAGCCGTGCAACCCGGCAATGCCATTGACCTGCTGGGCCGAGCGCGTCTGTCCACCGTTTACATGCCCGGCTACAAGCTGACCATGCTGCCCGACGAAGTGGTGCAGATCTACACCTTGCAAGAAGGCCGCAACTGCCCGGCGCTGTCGCTCTACGTCACCTTGGACGAAGCCACGCTGGCCGTGCAGTCCAGCGTCACACGGCTTGAAAGCGTGCCGATTGCGGCCAACCTGCGCCACGACAAGCTGGACACGACGTTTACCGAGGCTTTCTTTGAAGCGCCTGCCGATGCAGCAGATGCAGCGGCGACCGAACCCGCCTGGGGCGCGGAACTGCGCTTTTTGCACCGCCTGGCGCGCCAGCTCAAAGCCGGCCGTGAAGTGGTGCGCGGCAAGCCTGAAAACTTCAACCGGCCCGACTACAACTTCAAGCTCGACAACCCCACAGGCGGCGAGCCCGAGGGCCATGAAGCCGTGAGCATCAGCGTGCGCCAGCGCGGCGCGCCGCTGGACTTGATCGTGGCCGAGGCCATGATTCTGGCCAACAGCACCTGGGGCGAGTGGCTCAACGAGCACGGCGTGCCAGGCATTTACCGCAGCCAGGCCAGCATGGCGCCCGGCGTGAAAGTGCGCATGGGCACGCGTGCACAGCCGCACGCCGGCCTGGGCGTCAAAAGCTACGCCTGGTCCACGTCGCCGCTGCGCCGCTATGTGGACTTGGTCAACCAGTGGCAAATCATTGCCTGTGTGCGCCACGGCCGCACTGCCGCCTTGGCCGCGCCCTTCAAGCCCAAGGACACCGAACTGTTCGCGATCATCTCGGGCTTTGACGCGGCCTACAGCGCGTACAACGGTTTTCAGGCCGGCATCGAGCGTTACTGGACGCTGAAGTATTTGCAGCAGCAAGGCATCACGGAGCTCACGGCTTCGGCCTTCAAGGACAACCTGGTGCGCGCCGACGAGTTGCCGCTGGTGCTGGGCGCAGCCGGTGCGCAAGGCTTGCCGCGCGGCGCCCGTGTGCGTGTGCGCATCGGCTCCATCGACGAGATCACGCTGGACGTACATGGCACGGTGATCGAGCGCCTGGACCCTGCGCCGGATTCGGCAGATGCTGCACTGGCGGAGGACGACGCTGATTCAGAAGAGTCGGAACTCGCCGCGGGCCCGATTTCGATTGCGGTGGACATGGATGAAGCAGCCGAGGCAACCGAGGCAGCCAGCGATGGCAAAGCCACACAAGAAGCGGCGGCGCAGCCCGGCTGAGCGCCTGCGCTGCTGACGCCCGCGTTGCAGCCATGCTGAAGCTGAAGCTAAAGAAGAGGCCCGGCAACCTGAGCTTGGCACTTGGCCTGTCCCTGGGCTTGCATGCCGCGCTGCTGGGCCTTCGCATCGCCGACCCGGCGCGCTTTGACAAGCTGTTCAGCGACAAGCCGCTGGAGGTCATCCTCGTGAACAGCGCCTCGCCCACCAAGCCGCGCCAGGCCCAGGCCATCGCGCAACACAATCTGGCGGGCGGCGGTGCCAGCGCCAAGGGCCGCGCCACCTCGCCCACAACAGCCTCGGCGTTAAGCCAGCCTGGCAACAGCCCTGAAGAAGTGCGGCGCCAGATCGCCAGCTTGCAAGACCAGCAAGTGCAGCTGCTGACCCAGCTCAAACGCCAGCTGGGGGCCCTGCCAGCGCCCCAGCCCGAGCTTTCAACCGAAGCGGCCCAGCCGGCCAAGGTCGCGCAAGAGGAAAAGCGCCGCTTGCTCCTGCGTACCCTGGCCGAGATTGAAGACCGCATCAACACCGAGAACCAACGCCCGCGCAAACATTACGTGAGCCCGGCTACGGTGGCCCAGGCGCATGCGGCTTACTACGCCGCGCTGCGCAGGCGTATCGAGCAAGAAGGCACGCAAGGCTTTCCGACCTTGGCAGGCCAAAAGCTCTACGGCGAGCTCACCTTGATGCTGACAATCCACTTCGACGGCCGCATGCTGAGCGCCGAAGTCACGCAGAGCTCGGGCCAGCCCGCGCTGGACCGGCAGGCTCAGCACATTGCGCTACGATCCGCTCCGTTTGGGGCATTCACGCCCGCCATGCGCCGCCAAGGCGATGTGCATGTGCTGATCTCGCGCTTTAAATTTGCCCGTGACGGCAGCGTGCAGGCTGCCGCCACGCCACCCTGAGCACACCACCCTGACCACCCCACATTCAGCGCACCCGAAAGCAAATTCAATGGACCGCTATTTCGTTCTGGGCAACCCGATTGCGCACAGCAAATCACCCGAGATTCATGCCCGCTTTGCCCAGCTGACCGGGCAATCACTGAGCTACGAGCGCCAACTGGTGGCCCTGGGTGACCTGGAGCCCACGCTGGCCCGCCTGCTTGCCAGCAACGCGAAAGGCTGCAACGTCACCGTGCCCTTCAAGTTCGAGGCCTTTGCCGCAGCAGCGGTGCGCACAGCCCGGGCCGAGCTGGCCCAAGCTGCCAACACTTTGTCCTTTCAAAGCGGGCAAGTGCTGGCCGACAACACCGACGGCGCCGGCATCGTGCGTGACATTCAGGACAACGCAGGCGTGCCGCTGGCAGGCCGCGATGTGCTCTTGATAGGCGCTGGCGGCGCCGCGGCCGGTGTGCTGGCGCCCTTGCTGCTGGCCGGCCCGCGCAGGCTGGTGGTGGCCAACCGCACGACAGACAAGGCCCACGCGCTGGTGTCACGGCATGAGGCCCATCCCGCGCTGAAAGACGCACTGGCCACCTGCGCTCTAGAAGGCACGGCGCTGGACAGCATCAGCGGCCAGTTTGACGTGGTCATCAACGCCACCGCCAGCAGCCTGGGTGGCGCGGCCGTGCCCGTGTCAGCCGCCGTGCTGCGTCCAGGCGCTCTGGTCTACGACATGATGTACGGCCCCGCTGCCGCGCCGCTGCTGGCCTGGGCCGCAGCGCACGGCGCCGTGGGGCGCGACGGCCTGGGCATGCTGGTCGAGCAAGCAGCCGAGGCCTTTGAGGTGTGGCGCGGCGGGCGCCCACCGGCGGCGCAAGTGCTGCAGGAGATGCGGCAAGTGCAGGCCGCCGCGTGAGCAAGCCAGGCGTGAGCAAGGCCAGCGCTCCAGGCGCAGGCCGAAGCCGCCTTTCAAAGCTGCTGAAGCCGCTGGCGAGCCTGCTGTTGCTGGTCGGCTTGGCCTTCTTGCTGCTGCAGCTTTATTTTGTGGGCCGCATTGCGCTCATGAATGTGCTGCCGCCCGAGTCCACGGCTTTTCAGCGCTCCGAGGTCTTGCGCGTGGTGCGCAGCACAGGCGCCCTGAAATGGCGGCAGGAATGGGTGCCTTATTCGCAGATCTCGCAGCACTTGAAACGTGCCGTGATCGCATCGGAAGACGCCAGCTTCACCGAGCATGACGGCGTGGACCTCGAAGCGCTTGAAAAAGCCTGGGAGAAAAATGCGGTGGCCGAGCAGCGCGCCAAAAAGCTGGCCGACCGGCAAGCCGCGCAGGCTGCTGCGCGCAAGCCCGCCAAGCTGGCCGCCAACGCCACAGCGCCAGTCAATCCGCCCGCCCGGCCAGCCGCCAAAGCGCCCAAGATCATCGGCGGCTCCACCATCACGCAGCAGCTGGCCAAGAACCTCTTTTTGTCGGGCGAGCGGACGCTGCTGCGCAAGGGAGAGGAGCTGGTGCTGACGCTGATGCTCGAAAGCCTTCTGAGCAAGCAGCGCATTCTGGAGATTTACCTCAACCATGTGGAATGGGGCGAGGGGGTGTTTGGCGCCGAGGCCGCGGCGCAGCACTACTTTCGCAAAAGCGCGGCGCGCCTGAGCCCTTACGAAGCCGCCCGCCTGGCCGTGATGCTGCCACGCCCGCGCTACTTTGAAACCCGGCCGAACTCCGACTACCTGGCCAGCCGGGCCAACACCATCATGGCCCGCATGAGCGGGGTGGATGTGCCTTGAGCTCTAAACTCGACCGCATGCGCATTCTCGGAATAGACCCAGGCCTGCAGACCGCCGGTTTCGGCGTGATCGACGTCGACGGCCCTGCCCTGACGTATGTGGCCAGCGGCACCATCAAAACCTCGCACATGGTCAAGGACGGCTTGCCGCTGCGCCTCAAAGTGCTGTTTGACGGCGTGCGCGAAGTCATGGCCCGCTACCAGCCCGACGCAGCGTCGGTCGAGATCGTCTTCGTCAACACCAATCCGCAAGCCACGCTGCTGCTGGGCCAAGCCCGCGGCGCCTGCGTGACGGCGCTGGTTTCAGGCGACCTGAGCGTGAGCGAGTACACCGCGCTGCAAATGAAGAAAGCCGTGGCCGGCTACGGCAAGGCCGGCAAGGCCGAGGTGCAGGAAATGGTGATGCGGCTCTTGCGCCTGCCCGGCCTGCCCGGCAAGGACGCGGCCGATGCGCTGGGCTTGGCCATCACGCATGCGCATGTGGGGCCGGCGATGGCGCGCCTGGCAGCGGCGCAAGGCTTTGGTGCGGGTGGCCGGCTGGCGGGCAGTTACCGCGACGGGCGCAGCGTCTGAAAATCGGGGGCTGCTCTCAAAGCGTTCACATCAGGCGCTGAATGATCAACACCGAGAAGAATCCGAAGGCCGCAAACAGCGTCCACTTCAGGATCAAAAGGCCGAGTCTTTTGTAGCGTTGCTGACCCGTCGCGGCGAAGTAGCCAAAGGAAGCCGCAGCGCCCAGAAGCAGCAGCAAGATGAGCGTGCGAACGACGGCCATGGCCTTTTAAAGTTTCAGCTTATCAAGCTACCAGGCCGGCGCCAGTTGCGCCAGTCCTTTGGGCGCCTGGCGCACGTCGTCAAAACTCACCAGCTCATAAGCCTCGGGCTGAGCCAGCAACTGGCGCAGCAGCTTGTTGTTCAGCGCGTGGCCTGATCGGAAAGCGCTGTAGGCCGCCAGCAGGGGCTTGCCCAACAAATACAAGTCGCCCATGGCGTCCAGAATCTTGTGCTTCACAAACTCGTCGTTGTAGCGCAAGCCGTCTGAATTGAGCACCTTGTAGTCGTCCATCACGATGGCGTTGTCCAGCCCGCCGCCCAGGGCCAGGCCGTTGGCGCGCATCATTTCCACGTCTTTGGTAAAGCCGAAAGTACGGGCACGCGCAATGTCACGCGTGTAGCTGCCGGTGCCCATGTCGAACTCGACGCACTGGCCGGTTGAATCGACAGCCGGGTGGTCAAAGTCAATTTCAAAGCTGAGCTTGTAACCCTGGTAAGGCATCAAGCGCGCCCACTTGGCCTGCGCGCCCTCGCCTTCACACACTTCCACCGGCGCAATGACGCGCACGAACTGCTTGGGCGCGTTCTGCAATTCAATACCGGCCGACTGCAGCAAGAAAACAAAGGACGCCGCCGAGCCGTCCAGGATCGGCACTTCCTCAGCCGTGATGTCGATGTACAGGTTGTCAATGCCCAAGCCGGCGCAAGCCGACATCAAGTGCTCAACCGTGAACACCTTGGCATTGCCATTGGAAACCGTCGAAGCCAGCCGCGTATCCGTCACCGCCAAGGCAGAGATGGGAATGTCCACCGGCAGCGGCAAATCCACCCGCCGGAAAACAATGCCCGTGCCCGGCGCAGCAGGCCGCAAGGTCAACTCAACACGTTGCCCGCTGTGCAAACCAACGCCCACGGCCTTGGTGAGAGACTTAAGGGTACGTTGAGCGAGCATGCTGTGATTTTAATTGGGGGCCGGCCAGGCTTCACTCAGCCTGGCCGAAGGCCCTCAATCTGCCTGCTTTCTAAGGAAGGCTGGGATTTCAAAGTCGTCCATGCCACCCGAAGCCAACGCATCCACTTTGGCTGCCGCTTGCGTGCGGTTGGTGCGCCACACGCTGGGCACATCCACGTTGCTGCCGTAGTCGGCTTGCGTACGAGCCATCGGCTGTGCGGACACGCCCGGCTGGCCCATGCCACCCATCGCGCCCAGACCACCCATGTTGGCCATGTTGCCCACAGCCATGTTCAACACGGGCAGGTTGTCGGTACCGGTGCGCAGAACTTGCAGCGGTGGCGCATTGCGACGCGAGCCCTGACGGGACAGGCCGGTGGCCACCACGGTGACGCGGATGTCTTCGCCCAGCTCGTCGTCATAGGCCGTGCCGTAAATCACGTGCGCGTCGGATGATGCATAGGCGCGGATGGTGTTCATGGCCAGCTTGGATTCGCTCAGCTTGAGCGAGCCTTTGGCCGCCGAAATCAGCACCAGCACGCCCTTGGCGCCGGAAAGGTCAATGCCTTCCAGCAAAGGGCAGGCCACTGCCTGCTCGGCAGCGATGCGGGCGCGATCAGGGCCCGCGGCCTTGGCTGTGCCCATCATGGCTTTGCCAGGCTCGCCCATCACGGTGCGCACGTCCTCAAAGTCGACGTTCACATGGCCGGGCACATTGATGATCTCGGCAATGCCGCCGACTGCGTTTTTCAGCACGTCGTTGGCATGGGCAAAAGCTTCGTCTTGCGTGATGTCATCACCCAGCACGTCGAGCAGCTTCTCGTTCAGCACCACGATCAGCGAGTCCACATTGGCTTCGAGCTCGGCCAGGCCGCTGTCGGCATTGGTCATGCGGCGACCGCCTTCCCAGTCGAAAGGCTTGGTCACCACACCCACGGTCAAGATGCCCATTTCCTTGGCCACGCGCGCGATCACAGGTGCAGCGCCCGTGCCCGTACCGCCGCCCATGCCGGCCGTGATGAACAGCATGTGCGCGCCCTGGATGGCTTCGCGGATGTCGTCGACGGCGAGCTCGGCCGCGTCACGGCCTTTTTCTGGCTTGCTGCCAGCGCCCAGGCCGCTGCCACCCAATTGAATGGTTTTGTGCGCGGTGCCACGACCCAGCGCTTGCGCGTCGGTGTTGGCGCAGATGAATTCCACGCCCTGCACGCCGCTTTCGATCATGTGCTCGACAGCGTTGCCGCCGCCGCCGCCCACGCCGATCACCTTGATCTGGGTGCCTTGGTTGAACTCTTCGATCTCAATCATTTCGATGCTCATGAGAGCCTCCTGTTTTTTCGCAGTTGCCTGAACTTGGGTTTTTAAATCTTTTATTTATCGGCGTCTGAAGACGCGAAGACACTTGATGGCGGGCTCATGAAGGCGGGTCTGCACCGCCCGAATGGGTGGGGCAAGACGATGCGCAGCGCAGATCTTTGGAATGGTTCATCAGAAGTTCCCCACCAGCCAGTCTTTGACGCGGCCAAAAGCGTTGTGCACGCTGCCGGCTTTTTGCGCCACCTTGAAGCCGCGCATGCGGGCCAATCGGGCTTCTTCCAGGAGGCCCATCACGGTGGCCGCACGCGCCTGCGCCACCATGTCTGAGAGCGCGCTGTTGTAGCGCGGGATGCCGCGTCGCACCGGCTTCAAAAAGATGTCTTCGCCCAACTCAACCATGCCCGGCATCATGGCGCTGCCGCCCGTGATGACGATGCCCGATGACAAGACTTCTTCGTAGCCAGACTCGCGAATGACTTGCTGCACCAGCGAATAAATTTCTTCAATGCGCGGCTCGATCACGCCGGCCAATGCTTGACGACTGAGCATGCGCGGACCACGGTCGCCCAGGCCCGGCACTTCGACCTGATGCTCGGGGTCGGCCAGCAGTTGCTTGGCATAACCGTTTTCGACCTTGATGTCTTCAGCGTCCTTGGTGGGGGTGCGCAGCGCCATCGCGATGTCGCTGGTGATCAGGTCGCCGGCAATCGGGATGACGGCCGTGTGGCGGATCGCGCCGCCCGTGAAAATCGCCACGTCGGTGGTGCCCGCGCCGATGTCCACGCAAGCCACGCCGAGCTCTTGCTCGTCTTGCGTCAGCACAGCCAGGCTGGACGCCAGCGGGTTGAGCATGAGTTGATCGACTTCAAGTCCGCAGCGGCGCACGCACTTGATGATGTTTTCAGCCGCACTCTGCGCGCCGGTCACGATATGCACTTTGGCTTCAAGCCGGATGCCGCTCATGCCGATGGGCTCGCGAACGTCTTGGCCGTCGATCACGAACTCTTGGGGTTCGACCAGCAGCAAGCGCTGGTCGGTCGAGATGTTGATGGCCTTGGCGGTTTCGATCACGCGGGCGACGTCGGCCTGGCTGACTTCCTTGTCCTTGACGGCCACCATGCCGCTGGAGTTGATGCCGCGGATGTGGCTGCCGGTGATGCCGGTGTACACGCGCGAAATCTTGCAGTCGGCCATCAGCTCGGCTTCTTTGAGCGCCTGCTGGATGCTCTGCACCGTGGCGTCGATGTTGACCACCACCCCGCGCTTGAGTCCGCTGCTGGCCGCAATGCCCAGACCGGCGAGTTTGAGCTCCCCGTTCATCAGGATTTCAGCAACCACCACCATCACCTTGCTGGTGCCGATGTCGAGTCCAACGACAAGATCTTTGTATTCTTTGGCCATAGTCCTTAACCCCTATTTCTTGTCTTTTGTTTCTGCGCCCAGGGTCGTGACCCCGCGCAGCTTAATGGCGTAGCCGTTCGGATAACGCAGGTCGGCTGACTCGAGGTCGCGGCCAAAGCGTGATGCGGTCTGCGTAAAGGTGGCAACCAGGCGCTGCACGCGCTCGGCAATTTCCGCCGGGTTTCCCTGTCCCATCTCGATCACGGCGCCACCGTCCAGGTGGCCGCGCCAGCTGCCGCGCCCCGTCAATTCCAGATGCACCAGCGCGCTGTCGAGTTGCTCAAACATCGGCGCCACCGCACGAAAAACTTGCAGCACCAAGCCCGCCTGGCCTTGCGGCCCGGTCAAGAGCGGCAACTCGTCGGGCTCCACATCACCTTGGTTGACTTCAAACACTTCGCCAAAACTGTTGACCAGGCGCGCATCCGCCTCTTTACCCCAAAAAGCCACGGCCTCGTGTTCTTGCAGGCCCACGCGCAAACGGTCCGGAAACTCACGCCGCACCACGGCATGGCGCACCCAGGGCACAGCCTCGAAGGCGGCGCGCGCCTGAGCGAGGTCCAGCGTGAAAAAGTTGCCCGCGAGCCGAGGCGCCACATTGGCGCGCAAGGTCACGGCGTTGTTGTGCAGCAATTCCTTGTCAACGCGGATGCCCTTAAGGCTGAACACGCTTTGCTGCCCCAGCCACGCCAGTCCGCCCGCCAACACCAGCAGGGCGAAGGCACTGATGAAGACGCCAGAGGCGCGGTTCATCAGCCGCACGTCCAGCGGCAGCACAGGCACAACGGGGGCGACGGGCATGCGTCTCACGCGGCGGCTTCCTTGCTTGTCGGGCTAGTTGTTGGGGAGTAGTCGAGCGCAGCGCTTTGCAGCAGTTGCAGGCACAGCGCCTCATAAGACAAACCGGCTGCACGCGCTGACATGGGCACCAGCGAATGGCCCGTCATGCCGGGGGAGGTGTTGATCTCCAGCAGGTAGGGCAAGCGGGTGCGCGCGTCGATCATCACGTCAGCCCGCGCCCAGCCGCGGCAGTTCAGGCTGCGGTAGGCCGCCAGCACCAGTTGCTGGATGGCGGCTTCTTCGCCTTCAGGCAGTCCGCAAGGCACCAGGTACTGCGTGGTGTCGGTGAAGTATTTGTTCTGGTAGTCGTAGTTGCCTTCAGGCGCAACGATGCGGATCACCGGCAATGCGCGCGCCTGGTCGCCGCTGCCCAGCACCGGGCAAGTGACTTCGTCGCCGGCAATGAACTGCTCGCACAGCACGTCCGCGTCGAGTTGCGCGGCCTGAGCCACGGCGGCTGGCATCTGGCTGGCTTCGGTCACTTTGGTCAGGCCGATAGACGAGCCTTCGCGCGCAGGCTTGACGATGAGCGGCAGGCCCAGCTGCGCCGGGACGGCCGCCACCTCTGCATCGCTAAATGCGCCGCGACGAAGCAAGACAGAAGCCGGTGTGCGCAGCCCTTCGGCCTGCCAAAGGCGCTTGGTCATCATCTTGTCGATGGCGATGCTGGACGCCATGACGCCCGAGCCGGTGTAGGGAATGCCCAGCAATTCGAGCGCGCCTTGCACTGTGCCGTCTTCGCCAAAGCGGCCGTGCAGCGCGATGAAGCAGCGGTCAAAGCCTTCGGCCCTGAGCGCGTCAAGCGAGCGTTCGGCCGGGTCAAACGCATGCGCGTCCACGCCTTGCGCCTTGAGAGCAGCCAGCACGCCGGTGCCCGACATGATGGAAATCTCGCGCTCGGCCGAGCGGCCGCCCATCAAGACGGCGACCTTGCCGAGGGCTGCGAGTGTTGGAATGACCGTGCTCATGCGACCACCTTCAGTGCCGGCGTGCCGATAAGCTGGCTCAACTCCATCACCTTGCCAGGCACGGCGCCAATCGATCCTGCGCCCATGCACAGAACCACGTCGCCAGCCTTGGCGTTGTCCAGCACCGCTTGGGGCATGGCATCGATAGCGTCTACAAACACGGGCTCGAGCTTGCCCGACACGCGCAGCGCACGTGCCAGCGAGCGGCCGTCAGCGGCCACGATGGGCGCTTCGCCAGCGGCATAGACCTCGGCCAACAACACGGCGTCGGCTTGGCCAATGACCTTGACGAAATCTTCAAAGCAGTCACGCGTGCGGCTGTAGCGGTGCGGCTGAAACGCCAGCACCAGACGGCGACCCGGGAAGGCACCGCGCGCTGCAGCCAGCGTGGCGGCCATCTCCACCGGATGATGGCCGTAGTCGTCAATCACGGTGAAGCTGCCGCCGCCGCTTGCCGCCGCTTCGCCATAGCGCTGGAAGCGCCGACCCACGCCGCGGAAGTCAGCCAGTGCTTTTTGCACGGCGGCGTCGGGGATGTCCAGCTCCACCGCCACAGCAATTGCGGCCAATGCGTTGAGCACGTTGTGCTCGCCCGGCAGGTTCAGCACCACTTGCATGTCGGGCAGCGTCACGCCGTTGCGGCGCTGCACGGTAAAACGCATTTGCCCATCGGCGTGGCACAGATCGACGGCGCGCACCTGGGCTTCTTCGCCCAGGCCATAGGTCGTCACAGGGCAGGACACCTGCTCGCTGATCTCGCGCACGGCAGCGTTGTCCGAGCACAAAATCGCCGTGCCGTAAAAGGGCATGCGGTGCAAAAAGTCCACGAAGGCGCCCTTGAGCTTGCCGAAGTCGTGGCCGTAGGTTTCCATGTGGTCGGCGTCGATGTTGGTAACGACAGCCATCACGGGCAGGAGGTTCAGGAAAGATGCGTCGGATTCATCGGCCTCGACCACGATGTAGTCGCCAGAGCCGAGCTTGGCGTTGGCGCCCGCGCTGTTGAGCCGGCCTCCGATCACAAAGGTCGGGTCCAGCCCGCCTTCGGCCAGCACGCTGGCCACCAGACTGGTGGTCGTCGTCTTGCCGTGCGTGCCGGCAATGGCGATGCCGCGCTTGAGGCGCATCAACTCGGCCAGCATCAAGGCGCGCGGCACCACCGGGATTTTTTTCTCGCGTGCGGCAATCACTTCGGGGTTGTCGGCGCGCACGGCGGTGGATGTCACGACCGCATCGACGGTGGCCAGGTTCTCGGCAGCGTGACCCACGAAGGTCTTGATGCCCAGATCACCGAGGCGGCGCAGCGTGGCGCTGTCGGACAGGTCTGAGCCGGAAATCACGTAGCCCAGGTTATGCAGCACTTCAGCAATGCCCGACATGCCCGAGCCGCCCAGGCCAATAAAGTGAATATTCTTGACGGCGTGCTTCATCGGGTCAGTTCCTCGCAGGCGTCGGCCACCCGGGCCGCCGCGTTGACTTGTTTGAGTTGGTAGGCAGCGTTTGCGCGGGCCAAGAGGGCATCGCGGTCCAGCGTTTGCAAGAGGCCCGCCAGGCCTTCGGCCGTGAGGTCGGACTGGCGCAGCAACCAGCCCCCGCCAGCGTCGACCAAAAAGCGGGCGTTGTGCGTCTGGTGGTCGTCCACTGCCGAGGGGAATGGCACGAACAGCGCCGCAGCGCCGACGGCAGCGATTTCGGTCACGGTGCTGGCACCGGCGCGGCAAATCACCATGTCCGCGTCGGCAAAGGCCTGGGCGGTGTCGTCGATAAAGGGGACGAGTTCAGCTTTGACACCGGCTTGCGCGTAGTTGGCGCGCAGCGCGTCAATCTGCTTGGCGCCGCTTTGGTGAATCACCTGCGGGCGGCTGGCTTCGCTCATGTGTGCCAGCGCCTGCGGCACGATGTCGTTGAGAGCGCGTGCCCCCAGGCTGCCACCAACCACCAAAAGTTTGAGCGCACCGCTGCGGCCGGCAAAGCGCTCGGCTGGCGTAGGCTGCTGCGTGAACGCTGCGCGCAGCGGGTTGCCCACCCACTCGGCCTTTTTCAACACGTCCGGAAAGGCCGTGAACAGCTTGTCGGCGATGCCGGCGAGCACGCGGTTGGCCATGCCGGCCACCGAGTTCTGCTCGTGCAGCACCAGCTTGGCGCCCACCAGCACGCTCATCATGCCGCCCGGAAAGGTGATGTAGCCGCCCAGGCCCACCACCACGTCAGGCCGCAGGCGGCGCATGACTTGCAGGCTTTGCCAGAACGCCTGCAAAAGCCGCAGCGGCAAAAGCGCCAGAGTGATTGCGCCCTTGCCGCGCACACCCGAAAAATCAACCGCTTCAAAGGCAAAGCCGCGCTGCGGTACCAACTGGCTTTCCATGCTCGGCTGACCGGGCCGGCCCTTGCCGCCCAGCCAGTGCACTTGCCAGCCGCGTTCACGCAAGACTTCAGCCACGGCCAGGCCCGGGAAGATATGCCCGCCCGTGCCGCCCGCCATGATGAGTGCGGTTCTTGAAGCGGTTTTCATAGCCGCCCTCCCCGCATCAGCACCCGGTTTTCATAGTCGATGCGCAGCACCACGGCCAGGGCGATCAGGTTCATCAAGATGGCCGAGCCGCCGTAACTCATGAGCGGCAGCGTCAGGCCCTTGGTGGGCAGCGCGCCCAGGTTCACACCCATGTTGATGAAGGCCTGAAAGCCCATCCAGATGCCAA
>CAZNQE010000061.1:0-16608 GCA_964575005.1 uncultured Polaromonas sp.
AGGCCATGTGCAAGACGTAACAGCCCGCAATGGCGAAGAAATGATGCGCGACTGGCTGGCCCGCATGCCGGCGGCCGAGCGACCCACCGCCGTGGTCTGCGCCACCGACGCGCTGGCCTTTGGCGCAATGGCCGCCTGCAAGCAAGGCGGCCTGCAAGTGGGCCGGGACATCAGCATCACCGGTTACGGCAACACAGAAGCCAGCGCCTTTGTGGACCCGCCGCTCACCACCATCGACCACGCGACCGAAGCCAACGGCGGCCATTTGGCTGACCTGCTTTTGCAAACCATGGCCGGCACTGCGCCCGCCGGGCTGCAGCGCCTGGAACCCGTTCACCTCTTGGAGCGGGCGTCGGTGTGCCCCGTGGCCAAGCCCTGATGAGTCTGCACACCCACGCCACCGATACGCCCGCTTCCGTTTTTCACAACAGTTCCACAACAAGGAGACAAGCATGAACCTCAAGAAAATCAGCTTTGCCGCCGCGCTGCTCATGGCCGGCTTGGCCCAAGCGCAAACCACCGTCGTCTCGACGCAAATGACGCCGGTCGAAGAAGCCGAAAAAATGCGCAAGCTCATCTTGAAAGACGCACCCGACGCGGTGAACTTCGTCACCGAGCCGAGCAACACTTACTTCACGCGCATGCAGGCTGAGCTGGGTTCCAACCCCGGCAAGGTACACGTCACGCTGGCGCTGGACGGCGAGTTCTCTCCCCTCGACAAACTGGGCGCGCTGCAAGACGTGGGCGACCTGACGCGCAAGCTGGGCAGCAGCCGCGAATTTGACGCCGCAGCGCTGACCATGGGCAAGCTGGACGGCCAGACGCAAAAGTTTGTGCCCCTGATGGCCAACACCTTGCAAATGGTCGCCAACAAGAAAGCCCTGCAGTACCTGCCCAAAGGCGCCAATCTGCAAGCCCTGACCTACCCGCAGCTGCGCGACTGGGCCAAGGCCATGAAAGACGCCACGGGTGAAGCCAAGCTGGGTTACCCCGCCGGCCCGCGTGGCCTGATGCACCGCTTCTTCCAGGCGTCCTTCTACCCCAGCCACACGGGCGGCATTGTGCGCACCTTTAAAAACGCTGACGCCGAAAAAGCCTGGGCTGATCTGCGCGAAATGTGGACCTATGTGCATCCACGTTCGACCAGTTACGCCATCATGGAAGAACCCTTGCAAACCGGTGAAGTCTGGGTTGCGTTTGACCACACCGCGCGCTTGCTGCCAGCACTGACCGCCAGCCCCAACGACTACGTGACCTTCCCCGCACCGTCGGGTGCCAAGGGCCGTGGCTACATGCCCATCCTGGCCGGTCTCGCAATTCCTAAAAACACGCCGGACCGCGCCGCTGCCGAACGCGTGATTGACCACCTGACCAAGCCGGCCACGCAAGCCGTCACGCTGCGCGAAATCGGCTTTTTCCCGGTTGTCAAAGCTGACATCAAGCAGTTGCCACCCGGCGTGCAGTTGGCATCGCAAGGCATGACGGCGGTGTTTGCCGCCAAGGATGGCGTGAAGTCCATGCTGCCAGTGCAACTGGGCGCCAAGGGCGGGGAGTTCAACAAGGTTTACCTGGACACCTTCGCGCGCATCGTGCTGCGCAAGGAAGACATCAAGACTGTGTTGCGCGAGCAGGCCGTGGTGCTGGACGCCATCATGAAAGACGCTGACGCACGTTGCTGGGCGCCCGACGCGCCAAGCGCCGGCGTTTGCCAGACGCAATAAGCGACCAGCAAAGCGTCTGACTGAATGCCCGTGATGAAGCTCAAGCACCTCCCCTTCTGGCTCATAGCTCCGAGCGCGATATTCTTGATCGTGCTGTTTGTCTGGCCCCTGGCCGAGACGGCCTTGATGGCCTTTCGCTCGCCGCAAGGCCAGTGGACGGACGCCTATGTGATCAAGATGCTGGGCGACTTGAACTTCTCGCGGGCCATGAAAAACACACTCATGCTGGTCGTGGTGGTCGTGCCCTTGCAAATCATCCTGGCGCTGGCCATGGCCATGATGCTGCAAAACATGAACCGCGGCCGCATGGGCTTCTTGTATGTGTGGACGATTCCGCTGGGCATCAGCGACTTGGCGGCGGGTCTCGCCTGGCTGGCCATCTTCACGGACCGGGGTTATCTGAATTCATTGCTCGGCATGTTCGGTGCCAGCCCCGTCTCATGGCTGAGTTATGAAAACCCGGCCTTGCTTTTCTTGTGTGTGGTGGTGGCTGAGATCTGGCGCGCAACGTCCATCGTGCTGGTGATTCTGGTGGCTGGCGTGCAGCTGATCCCCAAGGAATACAACGAGGCCGCCGAGGTGTTTGGCGCTGGCCCGTGGACGCGCTTTCGGCGCATCACGCTGCCGCTCATCAAGCCGAGTCTGCAGACCGCTTTGATTCTGCGCACGGTCATGGCTTTTGAGGTGTTTGCTGTGGTGTATGCACTGTCGGGCCGGGACTTTCCGGTGCTGGTGGGCGAGGCTTACAACTGGCAAGGCCCCTTCCAGAACACGCATGTGGCTTCCGCCTATGCACTGCTCATCTTGCTGATTTCCATGGCTTGCACGCTGTTTTACTTGCGCGCGCTGCGGGTGCGCCGCGAGACCCTCGCCTGAGATTGCACGCCATGAAGAACCATTCCAAACTTATTTACGGCTTTGCCACCTTGCTGGCCGTGTGCTGGCTGGTGCCGGTTTACCTCATCAGCATCAGCGCCTTCAGCACGCGTAAAGCCGTCAATTCCTGGCCCAAAAGCTGGTGGCTCAGCGAGTTTTCACTGGACACGCTGCAGTTCTTCACCAACTTCACGGGTGTGTGGCAAGCGGTCGGCAACAGTGTCATCGTGGCCCTCATCACCATGGTGCTGGCCATCGTGCTCGGCGCCCCAGCCGGCTATGCACTGGCGCGTTTTGACTTCAAGGGGCAAACGGTTTATCGCCTGCTGATCGTCATGACCCGCGCTTTCCCGATTGCGATTTTGGCGCTGCCGCTGGTGACGCGCTTCATCAGCCTGGGCCTTTATGACACGCACTTGGGCGTGGCGCTGGTGCACACCGCCTTGGCCTTGCCGTTTTCCATTCTGGTGTCGTCCAGCCTCTTCATGGGCATTCCGCGCGAGCTGGAAGAAGCCGCCTGGACGCTGGGCTGCAACAAGTGGCAGGCCTTCATGCGCATCGTCATGCCGCTGGCCTTGCCCGGCATGGCCGCGACCATGATTTTCAGCTTTGTGGTGTCCTGGAACGAAGTCTTCAGCGCCAGCGTGCTGACGCTGAACAACCGCACGCTGACTGCCTTTCTGTTTGCCGGCCTGGAAGAAAGCCCGCTGCACTTTCGCTTTGCCGGGGGCTTCTTTTTGATCCTGCCGTCGCTGGTGTTCATCTTCGTGGTGCGCAAGTACCTGTTCTCCATGTGGGGCATCAGCAACCGCTGATCTCAATCGACCCGTCGTCAAGTTCCCAAGCTTTTAAGAGGCTCGCCATGTCTGCCATTTCCATCCGTTCGGTGCGCAAGGAATTCAAGGGCCACCAGGCGCTCAAGTCGATTGACCTTGAAGTCAAGGACCGCGAGTTCTGCGTGCTGCTCGGCCCTTCGGGCTGTGGCAAGACCACGCTGATGCGCATCATTGCCGGCCTCGAAGACGCGACCGAGGGCGAAGTCTGGATTGGCGATCGCCGTGTCGATGCCCTGCCGCCGCGCCAACGCCGCATTGCCATGGTGTTTCAGAACTACGCGGTGTTCCCGCACATGACGATCGGCCAGAACATTGGCTTTGGCTTGGTGATGCAAAAAAAGCCCGAGGACGAAATCAAGCGGCAAGTGGGCCGCGCCGCCGAGCTGATGCACATCAATCACTTGCTTGACCGCTATGCCGGTCAGCTTTCAGGCGGTCAACGCCAGCGTGTGGCCGTGGCCCGCGCCTTGGCCGTGCAGCCCGACGTGCTGCTGATGGACGAGCCGCTGAGTAACCTCGATGCGCTGCTGCGCCTTGAAATGCGCAGCGAGCTCAAGGGCTTGCTGCGCGACATTGAAACCACCACGCTGTATGTGACGCACGACCAGACCGAAGCCATGAGCCTGGGTGACCGCATTGCCGTGATGCACGGCGGCGAAATCGTGCAGTACGACGTGCCAGCAGCCGTCTACAACCAGCCGGCCAATCAATTCGTGGGGAGCTTCATTGGCAACCCGCCCATGAACTTCATCACCGACCCTGCGGTGCAAGCCGTGCTGGGCTGCACCGCGCCTCAAGCCGGCATGACGCTGGGCGTGCGGCCTGAAAGCCTGGAGCTGGTCGATGCCAGCGCAGGCGGTGCGGCGGGCCTGGGCGTGGACGCCAAGGTGGTCGAAATGCTGGGCGCTTCGCAGCAGGTCAACACCAAAGTCGGTGAACAATTGATGCGCATCAGCCTGCCGGCCGAGCCGGTGATTCCGGCCGGCGCCCGCCTGCACTTGCGCGCCAAGCCGGGCTCGGCGCGTTGGTATGACGGGCAGGGCCGCTTGCAGGCTGCCGCTCGATAGGCGGACCTTGATTGCCGACCTTGCTTGGCTTACTGAACCCGGTCTGAATCCGAAGGAATTTGCACACTTGTACGCCCCCACCGATCTCGCCACCAAGGCACGCCAGACGCTCCAAGACAACGACCGCGGCGGCTACACGCTGCCAACTGACGGCCTCTACCCGTTCCAATGGAACTGGGACGCTGGCATCTCCGCGCTCGGCTGGATGGACTTTGACAAGCCGCGCGCCTGGCAGGAGTTCCATACCTTGTTCAAAGGCATGTGGACGGCGCAAGACTTCGGCGGCGCCAACGCGGGTTTTCTGGCGCACATCACTTTTCACCAGGACAGCGACACCTACTTCCCAGGCCCAGACCAGTGGGGCACGCAACGCCTGAAAGTCCGCACGAGCAGCATCAGCCAGCCGCCACTGCACGCCACCATGCTGCGCTGGATGCTGGAAGCCAGCACGACGCCCGCCGACAAGCAACTGGCAATCAGCAACCTGCGCGTGCTGGTGCCGCAACTGCTGGCGCATCACGACTGGTGGTACCGCTGCCGCGACCCGCAGGGCACGGGCCTGGTGGTCAACATCCACCCCTGGGAAACCGGGATGGACAACTCGCCCGCCTGGGACGGTCCACTGGCCGCCGTGCCCGAGGCGACGCGGCCGTATGTGCGGCGCGACACCACGCATGTGGACGCGTCCATGCGCCCGCCCAAAAGCTTTTACGACCGCGTGGTCTACCTGATGGACTTCAACCAGCAGGTCGGTTTTGACCCGGCACGCATCATGGCCGAATGCCCCTACCGCGTGAACGACATCGGCATCATCTGCATCTTGCAGCGCGCGTCCAAAGACCTGGTGGCGCTGTGCCAGTTACTCGGCTTGAACGCCGACGCCGAACGCCTGCAAAAGAAAATCGCTCGCACGCACTCGGCGGTCGAAAGCTTGTGGTCCGAGCGCTGGCAGCAATACGTTTCACGCAACGCCATCACGGGGGAATTGCTGGACGCACCGACCTCAGCGGGTTTGATGGCTGCTTATGCGGGGTTTGAAAAGCCGTGTACCGCCACCGTGCGTCAATGGCTAAGCGAAACCGCCTACGGCCTGCCCTCAGCACGCGCCACGGCGCCGGGCTTCGAGCCGCGACGCTACTGGCGCGGCCCGGTATGGCAGCACATCAACATGCTGATTGCCAAGGGTTTTGATGGCACGGACGACGCGCTGGCGCAAGAAATCAAAACGACGTCGCTTGCCCTGATGCAAAAAGTCGGCTTTCATGAGTATTACGACCCCCTGACCGGCGACGGCCTGGGCGGGGCGCATTTTTCATGGACGGCAGCGACTTATCTGTTCTGGCTGCACCAAGCTTGAAGCGAAGCCTTCAAGCGCTCGGTCGCTAAGGCCAGCGGGCGGTTCAACCCAGCGTCACCCGCGCAAACTTGCGCTTGCCAACTTGCACCACATAAGTACCGGCTTCAAGCTTCAGCGCCTTGTCGCTGATCACGCTGGAATCGACCCGCACGCCGCCACCATCAATCAAGCGCGTGGCTTCGCTGCCCGAAGGCGCCAGCCCCGCAGCCTTGAGCAAGGCGCCGATGCCCATGGGCGCGCCTGAGAGCGAGATTTCCGGAATCTCGTCCGGCACGCCGCCCTTGCTGCGATTGATGAAGTCTTGCTCCGCCGCATCTGCCGCCGCGGCCGAGTGAAAGCGCGCCGTGATTTCCTTGGCGAGCGCCACTTTGGCGTCTTTGGGGTTGCGTCCGCCTTCGACTTCGGCTTTGAGCTTGGCAATGGCCGCTTCGCTCTGGAAGGACAGCAGCGTGTACCAGCGCCACATCAGCACGTCAGAAATCGACAGCACTTTGGCAAACATGCTGTTCGGCTCTTCCGCAATACCGATGTAGTTGTTCTTGCTTTTGGACATCTTTTCGACGCCATCCAGGCCTTCGAGCAGCGGCATCGTCAAGATGCACTGCGGCTCCTGTCCGTATTCCTGCTGCAGCGTGCGGCCCATGAGCAAATTGAACTTCTGGTCGGTGCCGCCCAATTCCAGGTCACTTTTCAGCGCCACCGAGTCGTAGCCCTGCATCAGCGGGTACAAAAACTCATGCACGCTGATGGGCGTGCCGGCCTTGAACCGGTCATGAAAGTCGTTGCGCTCCATCATTCGCGCCACGGTGTACTTGGCCGCCAGCTGAATCATCCCCATCGCGCCCAGCGGCAAGCTCCACTCGCTGTTGTAGCGGATCTCGGTCTTGGCCGGGTCCAGCACCAGGCTGGCCTGCTTGTAATAGGTTTCGGCGTTGACCTTGATTTGCTCCGGCGTGAGCGGCGGGCGCGTGCTGTTGCGGCCGGACGGATCACCAATCAGGCTGGTGAAATCGCCAATCAAGAAAATGACCTGATGCCCCAAATCCTGCAACTGGCGCATCTTGTTGAGCACCACGGTGTGGCCGATATGGATGTCGGGCGCGGTCGGGTCCAGCCCCAATTTGATGCGCAGCGGCTGGCCGCTGGCCTCAGACCTTTGCAGCTTTTTCACCCATTCGGCTTGTGGAATCAATTCCTCAGTGCCGCGCAAGGTCACGGCCAGGGCCGCCTGCACGGATTCAGACAAAGGTAAAGATGAGGAAAGCGCTTGATTCATAAGGGTTTTCAGTGATTTAAGGCCGTGTGTGCCCGGTATAATCCACAATCGTTTTTCGGGCAAAGCCGCCTGCGGGCCGGCACCAAGTTTGGCGCTGAGTTTAATTGGCCCGCCCTTCCCTCTGTGTTTGACCAGCCCTTGCCACGTGGCCGGGGTCTGAACTGGAATTTGCTTGACCACTGCCAACTTGATCGCCGCAACATCGCGTGCCGTTGACAACGTGCTCGCAGCACTCGCGCGCCATCCCCGCCGTATCGCAGGCTCCTTGGCTGTGCTCTTGCTGGGCACGGGCGTTACCGCTTTTGGCGTAGCCCCCTTGGCCCCTGACGCGGCTGATTTGCCCGTGAGCCAGATCACCGAAGTCGTCCAGGCCCTGCCCATCCAGGGCCAGCAAGACGCTTTGGTGGCGCACAGCTTTAATCTCTTTCGCACTGAAATCACCCGCAGCACCGACACCGCCGAGACGCTGCTGCGCCGCCTGAACATTGATGACGCCGGCGCAGCTGCCTATCTGCGCACTGACCCGCTGGCCCGCTCGCTGATGCTGGGACTGGCTGGCCGCACGGTGACGGCTGAAACGACCGACGACCAGCGCCTGCTGTCGCTGTCGATGCGCTGGGCCACCGACGACGAGACACATTTCCAGCGCATGGTCATTTCCCGCAAGGGCGAAAGCTTCAGCTCGCGCGTCGAGCGTGCGCCGTTCAACATCTCCACCCGCATGGCCAGCGGCAACATCAAGACTTCGCTTTTTGCCGCCACCGACGACGCCAATATTCCGGACGCCGTGGCCGTGCAGATTGCCGGCATTTTCTCGGGTGACATCGACTTTCACCGCAGCCTGCGCAAGGGCGATCGCTTCAGCGTTTTTTACGAAACCCTGGAGGCCGACGGTGAGCCGCTCAAGACCGGCCGCGTGCTGAGCACCGAGTTCGTGAACAACGGAAAGGCCTTCCAGGCCATGTGGTTCAGCGACCCGAACCAGCCCGCCAGCATCGCTGCCAATGGCATGCCGGCTGCCCCTAAAGGCGCTTACTACTCGCTGGACGGCCAGAGCCTGCGCAAGGCCTACCTGGCATCGCCCATGGAGTTTTCACGCGTGAGCAGCGGCTTCAAGATGCGCTTTCACCCGATCTTGCAAACCTGGCGCGCCCACCTGGGCGTGGACTATGCAGCGCCCACCGGCACGGCTGTGCGCAGCGTGGGCGACGGCGTGGTGGACTTCGCCGGCGCGCAAGGTGGCTTTGGCAACGTGGTCTTCATCAACCACCGCAGCGGCCACACCACCGTTTACGCCCACCTGAGCCGCATTGCAGTGCAGCGCGGCCAGCGCGTAAGCCAGGGACAAAACATCGGCGCCGTCGGAGCCACCGGCTGGGCCACGGGCCCTCACCTGCACTTTGAATTTCGCGTCAACGGCCAGCACCAGGACCCGACCATGATGGCCCAGCGCAGCGAAAGCATTCCCCTCTCGGCACAGGCCATGCCTGCCTTCAAGCAACTGGCAGCCACCATGCGCTCGCAGTTGCAAGTCGCCGGAAGCATCGGTCAAAGCCGGGCTGAGTGAATTTGCCGGCCCACGTGCCTGAGCTGTACATTGGCCTGATGTCAGGCACCTCACTGGACGGTGTGGACGGTGTGCTGGCCGATCTGTCCGGGTCTGGCGTGCGTGTACTGGCCCATGGCAGTACCGGATTTGATGAAGCCTTCCGTGAGGAACTGCTCGCACTCAACACAGCCGGAAACAATGAATTGCATCGCGCAGCTCTGGCGGCGAACACCCTGGCGCAACGTTACGCAGAAGTGGTCGCTGACCTTCTGACCCAAGCCTCAGTCAAGGGTTTTGGAGCCAAGGACGTGGTGGCCATTGGGGCCCACGGCCAGACAGTCCGCCACCGGCCGCAAGAATTCGGCGTGGGCTACACGCTCCAACTCAACAACCCGGCCCTGCTGGCCGAACTCAGCGGGATCGACGTGATCGCCGACTTTCGCAATGCAGATATGGCGGCCGGCGGCCAAGGTGCGCCCCTGGTGCCCGCTTTTCACTCAGCACTGTGGGGTGCAGGTCGCCGCTCGCGGGCTGTGCTCAACATTGGCGGCATCAGTAATCTGACGCTGCTCCCGGGCTTGGCAGCGGACGAAAGCACCACGGCGGAAACGCCCAAGGCTGCGGCGCTTGTCGAGTTGGTGCAAGCGTCAGCCACGGGCACGCACACCGTGCTGGGTTTTGACTGCGGCCCCGGCAATGCCTTGATGGACTTTTGGTGCCAGCGCCACACCGGACAGCCTTTTGACGACGCTGGCGCCTGGGCGGCGACGGGTCTGGTGGACGGTGCTTTGCTGACTCGCCTGCTGGCCACGCCCTACCTGGCTCAGCAACCGCCCAAAAGTACGGGCCGCGACCTCTTTAATTCGGGATGGCTGTTGCACACCCTTGAAGCTTTTAACGACCTGAGCCCAGTTGATGTGCAAGCCACTTTGACCGCCTTTACTGCCACCGTGTGCGCGCACGACCTGCGGCGCCATTTGCCCGAGGCAGGCCAGCTGCTGGTCTGCGGTGGTGGCGCACTGAATCAGACGCTGATGGGCCATTTACGCGAAGCCCTGCCTGGCGTGCTGGTCGAGTCGACGCAGGCCCATGGCCTGCCGCCCTTGCAGGTGGAGGCCGCCGCCTTTGCCTGGCTGGCGCGTGCTTTTGTGCAGCGGCGGCCAGGCAACCTGATGGCCGTCACAGGCGCCCGAGGCCCTCGGGTGCTGGGCGCGCTTTACCCGAGCTACGCCACGCTCAGTCATGCGTAAAAAAAGGACCCGAAGGTCCTTTTTTTATTTGCGAATAAGGCTCAGGCCGAGAAGCTAGAACCGCAACCGCAGGTGCTGGTCGCATTCGGGTTTTTGATCACGAACTGAGCACCTTCCAAGTCGTCCTTGTAGTCGATCTCAGCGCCGACCAGGTACTGGTAGCTCATGGCGTCGATCAACAGGGACACGCCATTTTTGGTCATGGTCGTGTCGTCCTCGTTGGTGATTTCATCAAACGTGAAGCCGTACTGAAAACCGGAGCAACCGCCGCCCTGCACGAAGACGCGAAGCTTCAAATCAGGATTGCCTTCTTCAGCGATCAAGTCAGCCACTTTGGCGGCAGCGCTGTCCGTGAAGACAAACGGGGCGGGCATTTCGGATTGGATGTTTTCTGCTACGGCACTCATGGCGGGACTCCTCTTTGGACCAGCGGGAATAGTACAGTAAATTGATCAACCACAAGCCTGATGCAGGCTTTCACAGCCGCTCAGCCCCCCGCACAGCCACGCAAATCAGGCGACTGAGGCCAACTTGAGCACGGGCTCGGCAGCGCTCAGGCTGCTGGCGGTCAGCTGGCCGGAGATCACCGCACCCTGGTGCATCTCCAGCGCCGTGTAAAAAATGTCCCCCTCGACGCAGGCCTTGGGTTGAAGTTCGAGCACGACCGCATAAACCGGGCCGATGACCCGACCGTTGATGATGACGTGGTCAGCACGAATCTGGCCGGACACGGTCGCCGTTTCGCTGACCACCAAGAGACTGGGCAAGCCCTCGACGCCCTGCACGTTGCCAATCAGTTCCCCATCAATGCGCAGGCCTGACGAAAAACGCAAGCTCCCTTCGACACAGCTTTCCGCCGAGATCAGGCTTTTGATGGGGGGCTGCTTTTTCTTGTTGAACATGGCCGGTTTGCTTTCGGTGAGACTGGAAAATGAAGGTGGAGCGAGGAAGAAGAAGGACTAGAGACGCAAGGTCTGGACGGCTCGCAGGGTCTTGCCCTCCATCACCTTGGCGGTGACGCTTTTAACCACCGTCTGCGGCGGCAATGGCAGCAGGCCTTCAACGCGGCGATATTGCTTGAACTGCAAGGGCTGCGCGCTGGCGGGCAAGGTCAGCGCCCACTCTTTGCCGGCGGAGGTACCGGCAAAGCTCAGCTCCAGGCTGCCGTTGAATGCCTGCTGGCTCTTGCCAGGCTGAATCACCAGCGCCTGCCAGCGCAGTTCGGAGTCTGACAACAATTCGGACTTCAAGCCCCGGATCGAGACCACGTCGTTCATGCCGGCCGGCAACAGGTTTTCAAAAAATCCGAGGTCATCACGCAGCCCTCGGTTTTCAGCCTCGATGCGTCGCATTTGCTCCAACATTTTTTGCTGCGCAGCCTTCTCGACGGTGAGCAAGCTGTCGGCCGTGTTGGCGATGCCCTGTGCCTTGTCGCGCTCATCGCGCAGCACCACGACTTCGCGTCGCAAGAGCTTGAGGTCTTGCAGCGCCTCACGGTCCAGCCCCGCCCAGCCTTTGCCGGTTTCAAAAGCCCATAAGGCCAGTGCACCTGAAAATCCCAGCACCAGCGCACCCAGCGCCCAGCGCAGTGGCCAAGCCAGCGTGCTGCGGATCGCCATACGGGGTGAGCTGACAGTCAGGCGGCGATGGAAGAGGCGGATTTTCAAGTCGTGTCGGCGGAGGCCAAAGTCAGCAGGGAAGCGGATTTTGGCCAGAAAGCCTAGCGACACGGGCGTACAACGTGCAGGCAAGGACAGTTGCATGGCCACAGGCTCGGCCATGAAAAAAGCCGCCGGGCTTGCACCACGGCGGCTTTCGAGCGGGACAGAAAGCGGATTAACGCTTGCTGAACTGCTTGCGGCGACGTGCCGAACGGAAACCGACCTTTTTACGCTCGACTTCACGTGCATCGCGGGTGACGAAGCCAGCCTGGCTCAAGGCCGGCTTGAGGGCTGCGTCATAGTCGATCAGCGCACGGGTGATGCCGTGACGGATCGCGCCGGCCTGGCCGGACTCGCCGCCGCCGTGAACGTTGACCATGATGTCAAACGTCTCGACGTGGTTCGTCAGAAACAGGGGTTGGCGGCAGATCATGATCGAGGTTTCGCGACCGAAGAAGGCCTGGATGTCGCGGTCATTGACCGTGATCTTGCCTGTGCCTTTTTTGATGAACACGCGGGCAACGCTGGATTTGCGTCGGCCGGTGCCGTTGTTCCATTCACCAATCATTCAAGGCTCCTTAGATTTCCAACACTTTGGGTTGCTGGGCAGTGTGCGGATGTTCCGCACCGCCGTACACCTTGAGCTTCTTGATCATGGCGTAGCCGAGCGGGCCTTTCGGCAGCATGCCCTTGACGGCTTTTTCCAAAGCGCGGCCAGGGAATTTGGCTTGCATGTCGCGGAAACTGGTGGCAGTGATGCCGCCTGGGTAGCCGGAATGACGGTAGTAAATTTTGTCGGTCGACTTGGCGCCGGTGACGCGCAGCTGGGCTGCGTTGATGATGACGATGAAGTCACCGGTATCGACGTGAGGCGTGTAAATGGCCTTGTGTTTGCCGCGCAAACGGAGAGCAACTTCGCTGGCTACTCGTCCGAGGACCTTGTCGGTCGCGTCAATCACAAACCACTCATGCACCACGTCAGCGGGTTTTGCGCTGAAAGTTTTCATGAATTACTCTTTTCAAAGAATGGTTTGCCCGGCCAGCCAACACGGCTGCCGGAAGGGATTTCCAGGTCTATTCCACGGTCGGCGTTCTTCTGATGAGAACCTCTTAGGTGGGCTGCGCTTGCTCTCTGGTTAAAAAGAACAGGCGTCTTCCGGCGGACTTGAAAACGCTGAAGAACCTCGGATTATACGAATATTTGGCTGCCAGCCCAAATTAGCCCTGCGGCATGGGGCGCCAGCGTGCGGCCAGCGGTTAGCATCGACGCATGTTCAGTTACCGCCATGCCTTTCATGCGGGCAACCACGCTGATGTGCTCAAGCACACCACCCTGATTGCCATGATGAAGTACCTCACCCAAAAAGACACGGCGCTGACCGTGATCGACACGCACGCCGGTGCCGGCCTGTACCGCCTGGACGGCGACTACACCGACACCAGCGGCGAGGCGCTGGAAGGCGTGCTCAAACTGCTGGCCCCGGCCCCGCCACCCCCCGTCAACCCGGGCAAAAAGCACCCACCGGCCGACGAGCCGTTGGCTCCTGCCTTGCAAGATTACGTGGACTTGCTCAAAGGCCTGAACCCACAGTTCGCAAGTTCTGGCGACTTGGCGCACCTGAAGATTTACCCCGGCTCGCCTTTTATTGCGCAGCAATTTTTGACAGGCCGCGACAAGCTCAAACTGTTTGAGCTGCATCCGACCGACTTCAAATCCCTGACCGGCAACATCGAGCAATTGGGCGTTGGCCGCCAGGTGGCCGTGGCGCGCGAAGACGGATTTGAAGCGCTCAAAACCTTTTTGCCGCCGCCAGCGCGCCGCGCCTTTGTGCTGTGCGACCCGAGCTACGAGATCAAGACCGACTATTTGCGCGTGAGCGCCACCATGGCCGATGCGCTCAAGCGCTTTGCCACCGGCACCTACGCGGTTTGGTACCCGATCATTCCCCGCCCAGAAGCGCACGACCTGCCGCGCAAGCTCAAGACGCTCGCTGTCAAGTCCGGCCGCAACTGGCTCAATGCCGTGCTGACCGTCAAGTCCAGCAAGCTGACCACGGACACCGATGGCGAGGTGATTCGCCCCGGCCTGCCGGCCAGCGGCATGTTCATCATCAACCCGCCGCACACGCTCAAGGCGGCGCTACAGGCGGCACTGCCGCAGATGGTGGCCAAGCTGGGGCAAGACCGCCATGCCAGCTTTTCACTCGAGCACGGCGGTTGAACGTTTAGACAAGACATCGACACGCACGCGGTGCGTGCCCGCATGCACCATGTTCAGCGCTTGTGCAGCCGCTCGGCTGATATCGATCACGCGGCCGCGAACAAAGGGCCCACGGTCGTTGATGCGCACCAACACTTCCTGACCGCTGTGCAAGCTGAACACCCGCACCCACGTGCCAAATGGCAGGCTGCGGTGCGCGGCCGTCAACTCGCCCGGGTCATAACGCTCGCCGCTGGCAGTGCGCCGGCCCCGGAAACGGGAGGCATAAAAGGACGCGTGACCGTCGAATGTGTCCACGACGTCCAGCTCAGGGCCATCAGGCTCAACTGATTCAGGCTCGGCTGATTCGGGCTCTGCGATCTGAGCCTGCGCCAGAGTCGGCAGCGCCAGCAAAGTCGCCGTCAAGCACAAGCGCCTGCGAAAAATCAGGTCAGGAACCATGGGCGGATTCTCGGCCACGAAGGCGCTGTGCGCCAAGCTCAGCGGGCGTTCAAATCGGGGCCAAGCGCCGAATGATCTCGCCGGTGGCGCCGGCCTGGTTCATGGTGTAGAAGTGAATGCCGGGTACGCCGCCGTTGCGCAGCTGGTCGCACAGGTCGGTGATCACGTCCAGGCCAAAGGCCTTGATGGACCCCACGTCGTCGCCAAAGCCCTGCAGGCGCAAGCGAATCCAGCGCGGAATTTCGGCGCCACACGCGTCTGAAAAGCGCATCAGCTGCGTCGAGCTGGTGATCGGCATGATGCCCGGCACCACGGGTACATCGACGCCCAGCTTGTAGGCGTCATCCACAAAGCGGAAGTAAGCGTCGGAGTTGAAAAAATACTGCGTGATGGCCGAATTGGCACCGGCTTTGACTTTGGTGGCGAAGGCTTGCAAGTCAGACTCGGCCGTCTTGGCTTGCGGGTGAATCTCCGGGTAGGCCGCGACTTCGATGTGAAAGGCGTCACCGGTTTCAGCGCGGATAAACGCCACCAAATCGCTGGCGTACTGAAACTCGCCGCCCGCGCCGTAGCCGCTGGGCAAGTCGCCGCGCAAAGCCACCAGGCGCTTGACGCCCATGGCTTGCAACTGGGCCAGTTGCGCCCGCACCGTCGCCTTGGTCGCGCCCACACAAGAAAAATGCGAAGCCGCAGACACGCCCTCAGCCAGGATTTCCTTGACCGCTGCAAACGTGCCCTCTTGCGTCGAGCCGCCGGCACCAAACGTCACCGAGCAGAACTCAGGCTGGTACGCGTAAAGCTGGGCGCGCGTGCCGCGCAACTTGGCTGCGCCTTCGGGCGTCTTGGGCGGGAAAAATTCAAAACTCAGGGGCAGGGGCATCACAAACCTCAGTCCAAAAATCGGTCGGCGTACTTGAGTCGCGCGACTCTGTTTTTCTAAAGCGCTTCCATCAGCGACTCAGTCAGCCGATTTAATCAGCCGGCTCACTCTTCTTGCCTTTGCGCCGCGCCGGGCCGGGCTGGCCGGCATGTTCGGCTTCGCCTTCCAAGTCCATCGCGTCCAACAGGCTGCGAGTGGTGCTGCGCGGTACACGCTTGGGCGCTTTGCGCACGGGGGCGGCCGCCAGCGGCTTTTCTTCGCCGCTCACGTCCAGACCCTTCTTGGCGCGTATGAAAAATTCGCGGTTGCCGTCGCCGCCTTCAATCGGCGAGTCCAGCCAGGCCAGCACGTCCAAACCAAGCTCAGCGCAGCAGTCGCGCAAGCGCTTTTCAACAAAAGCGAAGTGCTCAGGGTCGCGCACGATGCCGCCCTTGCCGATTTGCCCGGGCTGCAATTCAAACTGCGGCTTGACCAGCATCAGCGCATCGCCACCCGGCTTCAAGAGCCGCACCACAGCCGGCAGCACCAGCGTGAGCGAGATGAAGGACAAGTCGCCCGTCAAAAAGTCGAACACCGGCTCGAATTCTGCGTCTGTGTCTTCAGGCCAAGGCAGGCCTGCCGCCTCAGCCGCATCGAGCTTGGCCATTTGCGCACGGCGGTGATGCTCCACCAGTTCGTCCGCTGTGAGCGAGCGCGCGTTCACGCCTTCAATGCAGACCACGCGCGCATCGGTCTTGAGGCTGGGATGCAACTGGCCGTGGCCCACATCCACACCGACCACAGACAGCGCACCATGCTGCAAGAGGCAGTCGGTAAAGCCGCCCGTGGATTGGCCGACGTCGAGACAACGCAAACCTTTGACCTGCAAGCCCGTGCTTTTCAAGGCGCCTTCAAGCTTGAGGCCGCCGCGCGAGATGTACTTGGCTTCCGTGGTGTCCGGCACTTCGACTTCGGCACCGTCTGGAATTTCGTCGCCGTTCTTGGCCACTTTGCGCCAGGCCGAGTCGGCGTCGGCGCGCCAGGTCACGCCCGATGCGATCAGGCGCTGCGCCTGCGAGCGGGTGGTGGCCAGGCCACGTTCAACGAGGAAAAGGTCTGCGCGCATGCGGCTTGGTTTCAATAACGGTAGCTGTTGGCTTTGTACGGGCCGGCTTTGCTCACGCCGATGTACGAAGCTTGCTCGTCGCTCAGCTCGGTCAGCATGGCGCCGACTTTCTTGAGGTGCAGGCGGGCGACTTTTTCGTCCAGGTGCTTGGGCAGCACGTAGACCTGGCCCACTTTGTAGTCGTTTGGCTTGGTGAACAGCTCGATTTGCGCAATGGTCTGGTTGGCGAAGCTGGACGACATGACGAAGCTGGGGTGGCCAGTGCCGCAACCCAGGTTCACCAGACGGCCCTTGGCCAGCAAGATGATGCGCTTGCCGTCCGGGAAGATCACGTGATCGACTTGCGGCTTGATCTCTTCCCAGGTGCA